>PMSX01000387.1 GCA_003167495.1 Bryobacterales bacterium
CGAATTTCGAATCGTCCCTCATTGTAGAACCGCAGCGCGCGACGATGCACGCCCGCGAAAGAGAGGACACGGGAGTAATCCAGATTGGATCTGGCAGCAATTCCTTTCCGCTCAGGGTGTTAGCCACAATTCGACGCCAGCAGACGTGTCAAGTCGCCTTGCACCAAACCTGAGTCAGAACCCGAAATGGGAAAATTGACGATCGCCGAAGAAGAAAACTGAGGAAAGATTGGCCGGTGAACCGGCGCGCGTGCGTGAAACGTCGCGATCAAGGTTTTTTCTGAGCGAGACTTAGTTTGTTCATAGGAGACCATCTACCGTAGCACCCCCTTGTTCGGGGTGCAATCAGCCAGACGGGTTACGAGTTCCGAAAAAGTACTAGTGGCTCCCTTGGCTTGGGTGTCTGATTGTCGTTCTCTCCACGGTAATTATGAACCCATAGAACAAGGCGCGAACTTTCCGGGCAGGGAACAGGGTCTCCGGCCCCCTCTCCGGAAACCGCCATGGAAGCCACTGCAGCGCAAGCTGTCACCGTAATTCCGGCGGCCTCCGGTACAGCGCTCACTTTGCCGCCGGTCCTCGCGGGTTCCCTCACGCCCGAAATCCGCAGCCGGGTGGAACACTTCTACTTATCCCCTTATGAAATCGTAGAGCGCTGGGTGAACCGCCCCAAAAAGCGTCGACACCCGCCGCTCCTACCCGGACGGCGTTCTGTCCTTCGTCCGGCACCGCCGGATTGTCTGGCCGCAAGAGGCGCCAGCGCTCCTGGTCATTTCGGTGGCCGACGTGCAAACCTACCGCGAAGTCCTGGCCGCCATCGGCGCGCCCAAAACCAATCACCGGGTTTCGACGCAGTCCTCCTTTTATAAATACCTGGCGCTGTCGGCGGCCGAGCTGCGCCTGCCGATCCTGGTCCCCCAACCCGGCGCATTCGCAATTCATCGCGCGTGAATCGTCCGATCCGCGCGAAGAAACGCTTTCCTTGCCGGCGGCGCGCGCCGGGCAACTACTCAACCTGCCGGCCGGCGATTCGATATTGGCGCATCGCGACCGCGCGATCGTCAAGCTCTACCTTAATAGCGGCATCCGCCTGGCCGCCGGTTGCTCGCTTCTCGTGGAAGACTTTCGGCAGGACAGCGAAGAGGTCAACCTGCATTGTCCGAAAAAGGCGACAAGCGGAGGACGATCAGCCTGCACTACATTGCCGCGCAGGCCATCCAAGGGTACGTCCAGCGCGCCGAACTCACGCGCGGGCCGCTCTTCCGGCCGCGCCGGCATTCCCACACCGAGGAATTGGCGACGACCGCCATGGAGCCGCGGACCATGTGGACCATCCTGAAGGAATACTTGAGCAAGCTGCCCAACGCGCTCCGCGAAAGGGAATCGGACGTAAACAGGTCATGGAATGCGTTTGGCCACGCATTCGGGCCACAGCAGCCACGCTCCTGCTTGACTCCGGCGTGGACATCATGGAGGTCAAAGACCTGCCCGGCCACCGCCACGTAACGACCACACAAACGTACGACAAACGCCGGCGCGCCGCCCGCGAGCGCGCATCGCACAAAATGCCGGTCTGAAAAAATGGTTTGGAACCGAAGGTCCGCTACCATTACGCTCAAACAAGGGTGGAACCAATTGCCATCTGAAAACGAGAACGCCGCATGAGTGAGATCAAGACAGCCGCGCCAGTCGGTTGTGCTGATTTCATCGGCGAAAATCAAGCTGCGAATACAAACCGCTCAACTTCGGACTTCGCTCTCGGTAAACCGTGAACCGGTTCTGCTCTATTGGGGAATCGGGAAGGACATTTTGGCCCGGCAGGAGAAAGACGGCTGGGGAACAAAAGTGATCGAACGACTCGCCAAGGATCTTCACTCCTCATTTCCCGAGATGCGCGGCCTCTCGCCTCGCAACCTTGGCTATATGAAGGCTTTTGCGGAATCTTGGCCGGAGGAAGCAATTTTGCTACAGCTTGTTGCAAAATTGCCCTGGGGCCACAATGTGAGGCTGATCGAACAGGCAAAAGAAGATTGAAGGCGGTCTCCATCGGCGCCAGGGCAAGGCGACTACAAATTTCGAGCGCACTCTGCCCTCTCCCCAATCGGACCTGGCTCAAACCGCGGGTAAACAGTCTTTTCGTAGAGAGACATTCGCCTCCTCCTTGCGGGGGGAGGCTTTCAGGAAACAGTATTTTTCAAAGCCTACCATGAACGGGGTCGATAGCGCTGTTCGGCGGGTTTCTTAAGGAATTTCAAGAATATGCATCACTGCATAAAAATACATGACCATTAACGCTTTCGGAATCTGTAACTTACAAGAGATGTGTCAATCCTGCGCACGCATCTCGGCATAGGGCCAGAAGAGGTCGGGAGCGACTCCGATGAAGCCTTGTTCGGCCAGTTCGTCGCAGGTCGGTACGGGTTGATTCCCAGTTCGCTGATCTTTGATTGGAGCGTCTGGCGGGAACTCTCATCTTCGTGGCGGCTGCGGTTGGCCACGGAACGTGCCCTTCTCTTTCCGCCACTCACTCACTGCGCTCCGGTGGTCTACTTAAATATCGACTCCAGGGCGCTAAACCCAGCCTTTGGATCCAAAAGGTCATGATAGGCGGGAAGAGGAATCCGCTTCTCGACACCGAACAGGTTGTACACCGCGTGCATGCCTGTGTGCACGGAATATTCAACCGTGTAGACAATATCCTCCGGCAATTCGACCCACTCACCGAGGAAGGCGAAATTTTCCGCTCCTTGCGGAATCACTCCGGGGCGATCTTCGGGGACCCGGCAGGCAAACATGGCCGAGGCGTAAGGCAGCATCACTGACGTGACCTCGGTGCTGATCAGCACCTCCTCCATTATGTCCTCAAATCCCAGCTGATGAATGAGCTCGGTGAGGATCTCCTTGCCGGTACATTGGGCCATGGGCCTTTCAACATAGTCTCCTTTGTTGTCGATGAACAGGCCATAGCCCCACAACGTATAGGTGTCTTTGCTCATCTCCGCGAAATGCGGTTGATAAGGTACGACAATCGACATTAGCCAGCTGGAATCTACAAAACTCATCATTGCGCCTGTGCCAGGATCGTTCTGGGAATATCCCACGATACGCTTGAGCAACGTGGCGCCATGCATGGTCAAAGTGAAGGACTCCCATTTATTCTCGTCCACATTAAAAAATGCGCCGGGACGGCCGAAATCCTTGGCCTTGCCCGCAATGGCCTCCCAAAGTGACCAGTCCCCCCCGCGGCGATCGCGGATCAGCTCCGGCACAGTGTCGTTGCCTCCGAGGGTGGTGTCGGCGGTGATCGAACCGAGCGTGAGCATGGTGATGTCCTGTTCGCCGAGATCAATGGAGGAGGAGCCTTGGCGGGTTTGCAGGTGGAGACGAATGGCGCGCCGGCGCGCGGGATCGGTCTGATCGAAATCGACATCCGTCACTCGCGTGCCGAATCGTACATCGACTTCACGGTCCATCAACCACTTCTGCAGAGGACGAATGATCGAGTCGTATTGATTGTATTTCGTGCGGCGTACCCCCGACATGGAAGCCATTTGTGGAAATTGCTGCACCAAACGCAGGAAGTAGCGTCTCAGCTCGATCGTGCTGTGCCAGTTCTGAAATGCGAACATGGTGCGCCACATTTGCCAGAAATTGGTCCGCAAGAAGTGTTCTGAAAACATCTCGTCAATGCGGCGGGCGCCGAGGGCGTGCTCAGGCAACGCAAGAACTCGCATCAGCTCGATGCGGTCCTTGGTATTAAAACCGAAGGCGCTGGCGTCGAGAATGCGGTGATTCTTGTCGATCAGGCGGGCGCGTGCATCGGTCCTTACGCGTTTGTTGAACGCGAGAAATTCCTGACGGACACTGACGTTCGGATCTTCCAGCGATGGAATCGATTCCAGCAGGTTCCAGAGCGTTTGATAGGTGTTCTCGTCCAGCTCCCTGCCGCCTCGAGTGACGTAGTCCCGATTCGAGGGCCCGGCTGGGGAGCCATCCAGCGATCCTCCCGCTATGTCCAGCTGTTCCAGAATATGCACGTTCTTGCCAGGCACGGCAGCATCGCGGATCGCGAACACTGCCGCCGCCATCGAAGCGATTCCCCCACCGACAAGCCATAATTGCGTTTTTCGTGGGTCAATCATCTATTTTCCTCCACTTTCCGGCATTCTAAGAAATGCCCGCGGCCTTTGGCGCATCGTCACCGAACCACTGCGCGTCTTTTCAATCCTGAAGGTCATGTGCGTCGTCTGCGGCACATGTGTTCAGGTGAATTGCACGGACAGGACCACATCACATTGTTGATGGCGTTCGACTTAGGAAAGAGAGCGATCCCGTATTTTCGGCCTTTGCCGAGTTTTCAGCGCAACGCCCGCGACGTTCACGCTTTACAACGAAGCCGTCCTGGCGATTTAGCGGCCGTCAGGCTAGCAGTGAAGGATTCACGGCTGGATGCCTCGTTGGTAGCAGATCGGAGCCCCATTTCAGCTGCCTCTTCAATCGTTGCAGCCCTTGCTCCCGCGCCAAGTCGAAGGGCCATCTCCCGTACACTTTCTGCTCCTCGGCTATTGCTGACCAAAACCTTATGAGCGGCCTTCAATGCTCGTTTTGCAACTGCCTGTGCGAAGTCGCCAGCGCCAATAAAACCGAGTTTCATATCCTTTCCTCTGCCTCAATCCTCCACGAGGTAATCGGGGCAACGCTTCGGCGGCAAGGTGCAATATGTGTTCGAAACCATCCAACATCTGATCGAGGTGCCAGAGCCAGAGCCGAAACACACGATCGGTTTTCCGACCGATCACGCAGGCGCCTGGCGCCAGGCTGAGAACGATTCGGACGAAAATACACCTGATGTCTTAATGTTTGGTTCTTTTACCGGTTTTCTGTCCGATTGCTCACAAATTCGTCGGAACAGAAAACTCGCTTAAGGATTCAGGCGACCTCGACCATCGAATCGGACGGGCTCCGGAGCGGCCGTAACCGGCGTATGGCAACGATTCGCGACAGACTGGGCGACGTGACCGCAACTCAAAGGTTGGTGTCGATCAAATACCTGCTTATGAGGGCTA
>PMSX01000345.1 GCA_003167495.1 Bryobacterales bacterium
GCCAGCCTTCGCCGAATGTGATGGCCGCGACCCACCAGTTATTGCGGGAATCGTCACGCGTATTAAAGCGCCGGCTTCCCCACATATGCGTAGCTGAGTTAACGAGCCAAGTGGCGTGCAAACCGAAAACGACGCGCACAAAAATGCCCCAGAGGAACAATGGCACGCCGCCCAAAGCAAGAAGAACCACGCCCATGATCACCATGGGCACCCAGTGCCAATTATTGAGCCAGATGTAGAAAGGTTTCTTGGCCAGATCGGGCGCGTACTTTGACATGCCTTTTGTGTTGGCGTGATTCGCTTCGCCGAAAATCAACCAGCCCACGTGCGACCACCAAGCGCCATCGCGCGGCGAATGCGGATCGCCCTCTTGATCTGATTTCTGATGATGGATGCGATGGGTGGCCACCCACGAAATCGGCCCGCCCTCTAAAGTGAGAGATCCACAAACAGCAAACGTGTAATCAAGCCAGGTTGGCGCTTTGAAGGAACGGTGCGTGTGCAGGCGATGGTAGCCAAGGCTAATGCCCAGCCCGGTGGTGGCCCAATATAGCAGTGCTGTTATGAAGAACAGCTTCCAGGTAAAAAAGAAAAGACCCGCTATTGCACCGGCATGAAAGATCACCATGGCGATGGTGGTCGGCCAGTTCAAGCGCTCTGATTTGCGAAAAGTAATAGCGTCCGTTGATGTTGTTGTCGTCACGATTGATCCGAAAAAATACTCTGTGCTCCCAAGCTAGCAAGAAATCTTCGTTCGTTCTGTAAGACTTATGTAATATCGATTCCCTAACGAAAACCCTGTAGCTGTAGCCAGGCGGCAAGATGGTCCGGCCAAGTACGAAGAATCGGGTCGGCGGCGGCTAAACCAACGCCATGTTGGCCTTTCTGGTAAATGTGCATTTCCACGGGCACTCCGGCTTTTCGTAGGGCCAAATAAAAAAATATGCTGTTTTCCACAGGCACAACCTGGTCCTCCGTGGTGTGAAACAGGAAGGTGGGCGGCGTTTGGGTGGTGACTTGAAGTTCGTTGGACAAAAGCTGAATGAGGGCGGGATCGGGTTTCTCGCCGAGCAGGTTGCGGCGGGAACCGAGGTGGACATACGGTTCAAGCATAGTGATGACTGGATAGGAAAGAATGGCGAAGTCGGGACGAGCGCTTTGCCGGTCAATGGGATCGGCTTGCGTGTCTGGGCCGGGAAAGTGCGTGGCGACAGTGGAGGCAAGATGTCCACCAGCGGAGAATCCCCAGATGCCGATCCGGTCGGCGCGAATGCCGAACTCGGCGGCGTGCAGGCGCACGTAACGGATAGCGCGTTGGGCGTCCCAGAGTTCGATCGGGTAATGGTATTTGGGTCCGAGGCGGTATTTGAGAATGTAGGCGTCGATACCGAGATTGTTGAGCCAGGCGGCGATTTGGGTGCCTTCATGGTCCATGGCCAAATGCGCATAACTGCCGCCAGGGCAAACGATGACAGCGGTTGCAGTGTGATTCGGACCCGTCGCTCGCCAGACGGCAAGAGAGGGTTTATCTTCGTCGGCGGAACCTTGCGCGCCGGGTGCGCCGTCGGGCCAGAGGAGAACGGTTTCTTTCGGGGTTTGGGCAGCGGCGAGACAGGCGAGCGCGAGGGCAAGGGTAGTGGTGCGGAGAGAAAGCATGTCCTCTGTTATATAACGCGCTTGTTTTTCATAACGTGTCTGATGCGAACTCAGCCAAAATAGCTAAACAGCGATTTGATGTTGAGTGTGCCCTGGGCGGCGACGGCGGCTTGCTCAGCGGTCTCGGCGCTTGACAGGTTGGTAGCGGCCTGTGCGGCATCGGCATCGCGCAGGCCGCTGAGTTGCGTCTGTAAGTTCGTCAGCTTAGAACTGGCGTCGCTGGTCGATTGCTGTAGCCAGTTTAAGGTATTACCGGAGATCGTGGTAGATTGCCCTAATTGAGTAATCGATGCCTGAATTGAAGTGGCGGCCGCTTCAATGCCGGTTTGATTGTTACTCTGTAACGCTTGGCCCAGAGCGTAAACATTTTGAAAGATATTGCCAGCCGCTGGCGTGCCGTTGGAGTTTTGAGCGCCGAAAATCTGCTGGGCAGTTTGACCGGGGACGACCAGCGATTCGCCGTCGGTATTGGTGATCCCAATCGTGCTGCCAGCCGTGTTGTTTTGCACGACACCACCCGACACGCTCCAGTTGAAGGTGTAAGGCTGGGTGGTGGGATTGTCGCCGCCAAAAATGTAGCCGCCGTTGAAGGTTGTATTGGCCAGTGACACAAGTTGCTGCTCGATCCCCTCGACTTGCGTGCCCAGCGCATTGTTGCTGGTGGCAGTGGAGGTCGAATTGACGCCCTGGGCGGCTATGGTACTGAGCTGGTTGAGCATACTGCTGGCGGAAGTGAGAGCGGAATCGGCGAGATTCGCCACCGTCGTGGCCTGCGACAGATTATTTTGAATCTGCGTAACTTGATCGATCTGGGCCTGATAATCGAGGATCGCGTCGATGGCGCCGGGGTCGTCGGAAGGCTGATTGACACGATAACCAGAGCTGAGCTGTTCGTTCGCTTGGTTTATACGAGTTTCAGTTTCGTTCAAACTGGTGAGAAACGTGGAGGTGTAAGCGTCAAGGCCGGCGAGCATTTCTTTCTCTTCCTTAAAATATATTTGTCAAGCGATAGTCGTCATCATTATGACGATGCGTCCTGCATCACGGTCAACAAGCTCTGGGTCAAGGTGTTGATCGTGCTGATCATTTGAGCCGACGCTTGATAGGATTCCTGAAACTGCAGGAGTTGGGTGGCTTGGTCGTTCAGTGAGACGCCGGAGACAGTAGCGCGCAAGCTCTGCGCCTGATTCAGCACATTTGTATTGGTCGTATCGTTGTTTGAAGCAGTGGAAGCTTGCTGACCAACATCGGTAGCAATATTGCCATAGTAGTCGGTGTAGCTAAAACCGCTCAGCATATCGGCGGCATTCGTGGGGTTTGCCATGTTGGCCAGTTCGTTCGCTACGCCGTTGGCCACCGAGGGCGGTCCAGGACTGGTGGCCGCAAGCTGTGAGCCCGTGATATTCGCCGCTACCGAGAGCGAACCGGCAATGCCAGTCGGCGTTGTGGCGTCATAAGTGAACAGGGGAACTCCGGAAACGGGGGGGGGACCAGCGCTGACTTGTCCGCCGCTCAAGAGAGTGTTAATACGGTCGGCTACGCCCTGCGCCAGCTGGTTGAGACTACCTTGTTGTTGACCGTTGCCGATTATGGCGGGCATCGTCGTGTTGACGAAATTGAGCGCCCCGCCGATTGTGCCTTGATTCACCAATGAGGTAATATCCTGGCCGTTGAAATTCAGCAATTGAGCGCTAGGCGGCGCGTTCGGGTTAGTAGCGGTGGCTGACTGAGCATAGTTCAGCGTCACATTGTTCTGCGTCGTCCCCTGCACCAGCGGAGATTGGCCGCCCAACAACACGGTAGCAGTACCGTCACTCTGCATGTTGACGGTAATAGGCGCCAGATTCGAAACCTCTTCGATCGTGTTATACAACTGGGCCTGCAGGCCAGCGTCATTGCCGGGGGTGGTACGGATCTCGCCATTAAGGGTGGCAATTTGCGCCGTATATTGATTGAGTTGGCTCACGGAGGATGAAAGCTGCTGATCGGTATCGGAGCTAATCTGTTGCGCTTGGGAGAACGTCTGCGAAAACGCGGATGAGAGACCTTGTGCCGCTGTTATGACGGATTGCTGAGCCGTTGCGTCCGACGGACTGGTGCTCCAGGCGGAGAAAGCGGAATATAGAGTGCTGAGAGCGCCAGGAATACCGCTTTGTCCAGAGACGTCAAAAATCTGCTGCAACTGGTTGAGACTTGCCGATTCCTGGCTGGATAAACCCGCTTGCTCGTTGGCACTCCAAACCGATTGCTCAGCATAGACATCCCGCGCACTCTGCACTCCGGTGGCTTCCACGCCACCCAAAGAACCTTCGGAAAGGTCGAAAGGCCGGGAGGCCAATTGCAGCGTTTGCGTTACGTAACCGGGCGTGCTCGCGTTCGTGACGTTGTTCTGAATGACGCCGATCGCCTGTTCGATGACATCCAAGGAGCTGCCTGCCGTTCCCAGCGCCGTAAAAAGACTGGCCATGACAATCTCCTTTCCCTTAAGTTCCCCGCTTCAGCCTTCGAGCGCGAGCAAGGCTGGCCGGTGCGACCAGTCATCCGCCTGGTAGCCCGGCACGGGATAACTCGAGGATGGTACGACAGCACACCATCCTCGATAGAATTCAGCCGCAGCGGCTAGCAAACGCTGCACCACGCCCAGCCGTGGCAGGAGAGCCTCAATTTGTCGCCTCAACGCAGCGCGCTCGCTCTCTTCCAAAAATGCTAGCCCGTTTCCTTCTTGCGGTAGTTCCTTCAACAGCCCGGCGAAAGACTGCAACTCGGCGGAGGCTTCGGCCAGCGCGCCAGCGCAGCGAGAACAGAGCGCTGGCCTTCCTTTACCGCTAAGATCTTTACCGGTGAGATCTTCGACCGCCTGATTGAGCAGGCTTTCTACCCGCCGCAGAAGTGTGCCGGCTTCTACTGCCGATGGCGCCCGACGACTCACTGAATATGTCCTTCCACTACAGCGTGGCTCAAGCTGGCGTTGTCGGTCGAGTACTGGCCACTGCGCACCAGCGACGCTACACTCGCCACCTGGGCCGCACGATCCGGCGCCGCGCTCGCCTTGGCCAGATTTACCAACTGGCTGGCGCTCGACAGACTTACGCTGTCGGAACCCCCAACCTTAGCCGCGGCTGCGCGCGAGTTGCCCCCCGCCACACCGTCAACCGCACCGGCACCTCCGGTGCCTGTAGTACTGCCGCTGCCGAGAGTTTCAATACTGGTATTCGTTAGTTTCATGTTTGTCTTGCGCTCTACCGCTGGAATCCTCGGGGCCGCCCATTCTTGTCCGGCAAATCGGTAGGAGGGTTCCCAATAGTTTTATCGGCTGATCTGAGCGAAAACTAGAGAGCCGTGGCAGCCGACCAATCATGGACTTTGACCAGCAGTTCCACCTCTCCTTGTGAGATTTGCAGATCTGAGGCGATTTCCGCGGTACTGCGCCCCTTGCCATGCAAGCGTAAAATCTGGCCGCGCCGGTTTAAATTCAACGCCGGCGGCTGTATCCCATCTTGCGGGGCCCAATCCTGCTGCGCTGGCCGCGACTCGGCCGCCAACAGCCGAACGCGCAAAGTCTCCAACTCGGTAACCAATTCCGTCAAACGGGTTTCATGTTCGGCACGGCTTACGCTACGCCGTGCTAGCAACCTTAGTTCCACCTTGATCGAGAAGTAGAGATAGGCCGCCAACAGCGAGGCCGGTGCTAGCAAGATGGCTGGAACCCAAAAGAGGAGGGTGTTGAAGTTTGCCATGATCGCTTCCCAGGTTCTATTGCAAAGTTCTAAAAGATTCATTGTTTTCCTTATACCTAAAGGGTTCAGCAGGGTTTAGGCGCTAGTAGCCGCCCCTGCCGGCCGGCCATTTTCGTTCCAGATAAGAGCGCAGCCGGAGAATCCCTTGCGCCCTCAATTGCGAGATACGAGTAATGTGCAGTTCCATAACGGCGGCAATCTCCCGCAAGTTCAGTTCTTCTTTGTAGTACAGGCTTAGGACAAGGCGCTCGTTTTCAGGTATCTTTTTCATTCCCTCGGCAACGACGCGTTCGAGTTCGGAGCGTTCGAGGATCCGTTCGGGCGTTTCCTGCTCATCGTCGCTAATAAACTTGAGCAGACTCATGTCTTCGCCGTCTTCGACCACCTCGAGACTTCCAAGTGACACCGCGCGGAGCTCGACCACCCATTGCTGGTACTCGGCGAGCGAGATGCCCAGTTCAGCGGCGATCTCCTCTTCGCCGGGAGTGCGCTGCAGCTTCCGCTCTGCAGCCAGCATGGCTTCCTGAACCAGCTTGACGCGTTTCCGTTTGTGAGTTGGGATGCCGTCCAGGCCGCGGATGCTGTCTAGAATGGCGCCGCGGATTTTGTACTCGGCGTAGGTCTTCAGACTGGCGTTTTTTGACGCATCGTAGTTATCCACGGCGGCTAATAGACCGACGATGCCGGCTGAAATGAGGTCATCGAGTTCGACACTAGCCGGCAGCTTTTCGTGAATCCGCGCGGCAATAAAATGCACCTGCCGCAGGTGTTCGATAATGAGTTCCTCGCGTTCCTGTTCGCTGCGCGCTGGTGTGTCGTAGGCGTACATAAACTAAACGGCGCTAGGCGGCGGACGCGACGCGGCGCGACACTATCCCCCCGGCAGCAATGGATCCGAGTACACGATCGAGCGAGGCTTCCTCGATATCCTCCGGCACCTGCTGGCCTTTGCCCAGGAACGAAAGAGGCAGACCGGCCCGCAGAGCGGTCTCGAGGAGTGGGCCGGGGCTCTCCGCTTCATCCAGATGGGTAAATAAGAGCTTTACCGGCGCAAAGGCGGCAAAGCGTTCGATGGTGGCAAGCTGGACGCGCGGTTGCACGGTGGCCGACAACACCAGATGCACTTCAACCAATTCACGGTGAGCGGCCAGCCCGGCTGCCAAACCTCGGCACTGCGCTTCATCGGCAGGTGAAAAGCCGGGCGTATCGATCAACAGCAGTTTCTTGTTACCGTATTCGGCAAAGGCTTGCTTGAGAGCCGCCGGAGTATGCACCGCCTGGCACGGGATGCCGGCAATGCGCGCGTAGCAGGCGAGCTGTTCCCACCCGCCGATGCGCAGCGTATCGAGCGACAAAAGTTGCAACGGCAAGCGGCCGCGCAAACCGCTGCGCAGGGCAAGCTTGACCAAACTTGTCGTTTTGCCGGTACCGGCTGGGCCGGCGAAGAGAATGGCGCGCGGCGCAGATGATGAGGGTGCAGCAAGCATTGGAGCAAACCGCAGACGCTGTTCGCATTCGGCACGCAAGGCCGCTTCGAGGGAGCCACCCGCTCCGTCCCGCGCACGGCGGCTTTCGATGCCGGCGGCCAGATCCGCGGCTAACTCTTCGGATACGTCGGCGCCAGTGAGGCGCGCCACCATTTCATTGCCATCGGCGCCGAGCGGCGCTGCGGAGTTTGGCAGCGAGGCAGGGCGGCGGTCGACCGAGCGCTTGACGGTTTCAATCTGCTTGCGCAATTCGGCCAGCTCGCGGACCAAATCTTGCGAAGCGCCGTGCGACTCGCCGCCGCGACCAGAAGCCGCCGTGGATTTAGCCGGGACATTCGCAGGTTGAACCTCCGGGACGCGCTCGGCCTCCGGCGGCACCGCAAAGACCACTTCATAGGCGCCGAGGGAACGCAATTCCATCTCCGTCTTCTTCGAGTTCATGAGCATGGCTTCCGGCCCGAGTTCACGGCGGGCTCTGTCCATCGCTTCGTCGACCGATCCGGCAAAATATGATTTGATTCGCATTTAAATAGTCCCTAGTGACAAAATTTTGACCCCTGCCGGTACTTCGTTGTGAGAAACCGGGAAGATGTTCGGTATTTGGGCTTCGACCAGCTGACGCAGAAAATAGCGCGCTCCGGAAGAGGTAACGATCACCACCGGCATCTCGCGCCTCTCGACCTTACGCTCCAGGCGCGTCAAGATTTCGCGCACTACCTGCGGCGCCAGCGCCAGAATGCTGTTCTGTTCGCTATGCTGCACCGCCGATTCAATGGTTTGTTCCACACTGGAATCGAGGAAATACGCGGGTAGTTCACCCTTTGGATTCAAGTAGGGTTTGACGACCTGACGCCGGATGGCTTGCCGGGTATATTCCGTTAAAAGTACCGGATTGCGCGCCGTGGCGGCAGCCTCACTCAGAGCCTCTAGAATTGAGACGCCATCCCGGATTGAAACACGTTCGCGAAGCAGGTTTTGCAACACTTTCTGTATCGAACCCAATGAGAGCAGTTTGGGGACCAAATCCTCAATGAGCTTGGGGTTCTCCTGGGTCACGCGATCGCAGAACACCTTAGCGTCCTGGCGGGAGAACAGTTCTCCCGCATAAAGGCGTACCAATTCCGACAACTGCGTTCCCATAACATTGACGGCGTCCACCACGGAGTAGCCAGCCAAGCGCGCCGCATCTACCTTGTCGGCAGGAATCCACAGAGCCGGTAGTCCAAAAGCGGGCTCGCGCGTCGCTTCGCCTGGAAAGTTTTTGTCGGCTTTGTTCGTGGGAATGGCGAGTTCACAGCCCGGCAGCAGTTCGTAGCGCCCGATTTCGCTGCCTCGGAGCAGGATCAGGTACTCGCGGGCTTTGAGGCTCAGGTTATCGGTCACGCGTACCGGTGGCATCATGTAACCGAGCGTCGACACGAACTGGCGGCGAATGGCCGCGATGCGTTTCAACAATGGCGAAGTCTTACCGCCCGCCACCAAACCGGCTAAGCCGAGACCCACCTCGATTGCCAGCGGTTCGACCCGCAGCAAGGCTTCGAGATCCTCCTTGGGGGCGGCAGCGGCTTTGCCAGCGGCGGCAGTTTCCGTCTCATTCTTGACGTCGGCGTCAACTTTCTTACGCTTTGCCCAGCCCGCCGCGCCGAGCCCGCCACCCAGCAAGAGAAAAGGAACGGTCGGCAGTCCGGGAAACGCGGCTAAGACGATCAGGACACCCGCCGAGAGCAGCATCGGCTCCGGTTTGCCGAACAACTGGCGGCGGAATTCCTGGCCCACCCGCACGTCGGAATTGGCGCGTGTCACAATCAAACCGCCCGAGACGGAAATCATGAGCGCCGGTATGACGGTCACGAGGCCGTCACCGATGGTGAGAACGGTATAGGTTTCGAGCGCACGCTTCAATTCCATGCCGTGCTGCAGCACGCCGATCAGAAAGCCGGCGATGATGTTGATGGCGGTAATCAAAATGCTCGCGACCGCATCGCGCTGGGTAAAGCGCGATGCGCCATCCATCGAACCGTAGAATTCGGCTTCGGCGGCCAGCTGCTTGCGGCGGCGGCGCGCCTCGGATTCATCGATGAGGCCGGCGTTCATCTCGGCATCAATCGACATCTGCTTGCCAGGCATCGCGTCCAGAGTGAAACGGGCCGATACTTCGGAAATGCGGACCGCGCCGTGGTTGATCACAACATATTGGATCGCGATCAGAATCAGAAAAATGACGGCGCCAATGACATAATTGCCCCCGACCACAAAATTGCCAAACGCCTCAATGACGCTGCCTGCCGCCGCCGTACCACTGTTGCCGTTGAGCAGAATCAAGCGCGCTGAACTCACGTTGAGCGCCAGGCGAAACAGCGTTAACAGCAGCAGCGCGGTAGGGAAAACGTTGAATTCAACCGGCTTCAGAATGTACATTGTCACCATCATCACGATGACGGACATCATGATGTCGACCACGATCAGCAGGTCGAGCAGCATTGCCGGAATGGGCGTGATTAAGGCGATGACAATGGCCAGCACCGCAATCGGAACCGCCATGTCGCCCAAGTCGGGCAACGAGAATTTTTTGGCGGCAGGGAGAGCCTGTGGTTGCGTGGACATCGGTGCGCTAGTGGTCGTCAAAGCAATTTACGGCCCATCAGCCGGTAAACATAAGCCAGAATTTCGGCGATGGCCTTATAGAACTCGGGCGAAATGGCGCTGCCCACCTCGACAGCGCTATAGAGAGCGCGCGCGAGCGGCGGATTCTCAACCACCGGAACTTCGTTTTCGACCGCGACTTGCCGGATGCGCAGCGCCAGCCAATTCTTTCCCTTAGCCACAACAACGGGCGAGGCCATCGTCTTACTGTCAAAACGGATGGCTACGGCAAAGTGGGTAGGGTTGACGATGACCGCGGTCGCTTGCGGGACCTGCTGCATCATACGGCGCCGCAGCACCTCGCGGCGCAATCTGCGAATGCGCTGCTTGACGTGGGGATCACCTTCGTTGCGCTTGTTCTCTTCTTTGATCTCCTGCTTGCTCATGCGCAGAGTTTTCATTTGCCGGCGGTAATTCTGAAACAGATCAAAGGCGCCAAAGACGATAAACAGCGCCGCCGCCTTCCACAGCAAGCTATCGATCGCAGCGCCCACCTGCGCGGCCGCGACGCGGACACTTTCGAGCGGCAAGCGCAGCATAAGTTCGGCATGCGAAGCGAGAAACGAACGCAGGAAAAGACCCAGAACCACGATCAACACCGACGCTTCACCCACAGCTTTCAGATTCTGCGCCGGTAAATCTTTCAGCCGCGCCAGCGGATTCAAGCGGTTGAATTGCGGCGCCAATTTAGCGAGGTTAAAACCAAAGCGCGTGATCGCCAACTGCGCGGCAAGCGTTGCGAAAAACAGCGCCGCTCCGAGCGCGAGCAGCGGGGTAAGCGTCTCAAAGAACAAGCCGCGCAGCAGTGCAGGCCAAGCGAGCAGGCTGATCTCACCCGTCAACGCTGTTTGGTACAGGCGGACGACCGCCCGGCCGAGCCCTGTGATCCAGGCCGGAAGCAGATTGCCGATCAGTGAGACGAAGACGAGGAATTGGACGGCGCTGAGCACTCCTCTCGAAGAAAGAAACTGCCCGTCCTCCCGCGCCTTCTTCAGGCGCTGCAGTGTCGGTTTTTCGCTCTTCTCGCCTGCCATAGACCCGGTGGCTTACCTTTCGAACAGCGGCGCCACCAGCCGCCCCGCGTACGCCAGATAAAGACCCGGAACGATCTTGAGCAGGGCGGCCAATCCCGCTAGCGTGAGTAGCATTTTGAGCGGCGCTGCGCTGTTGCCCAGATGCAAGGAACTACTCAGCCGGCCCACCAGAGCGATCGCAAGCTCCGTCAACAAGAGAAGCCCTAATACCGGGAACGCCAACCGCAAGCCGAGTGTGAAGACGTTTGCCCCTAACGCAACCACCGTCGCGACCAGCGTGCGTGTCAACACGAATTGGCCCGGCGGATGGACCTCCAAACTTAACGCGAGCGCGCGCAGCATCTGGCCATCCAACCCAAAGGCGAAAAACAGCAAGCCGCCCGTTAGCCGCGCGACCACCTGCAAAACATCGGAATCGGCCTGGGTCGTTGGATCGACCACGGACGCATAGCCGTAGCCGGCCTGTAAGCCAATCAGTTGGGCGGCCAGTGTCAGGGCCTCGGCAAGAAACCCTACCAGCAAGCCCGCCGCCAACCCGAAGGCAGCTTCGCCGGCGAGCCAAACGGCAAACATTCCAGTGGTGGCGAGGCGGACGTCGACATCCGGCCAGTGCGAAAACAGCGCCAGCGCCGCCGCGACGGCGAAAGCCGCGCGCGCTATGGCCGGCGTGGCGTCGCGCGCCGGAAAGGGAAGAAAGAAGAACACTCCGGCAACACGCGCCAGCACCAGCCCGAAGGCCAGTGGTAGTCCAGCGGGAATGCTCAGTTGCGGCACCATCGCGAGGCGTTCCCGTCAATGCGCAAATTTCGCCAGATCGTGCATGACGGACATGGCATAACCCGAGGCGCGGTTCAACATCCAGGGCATCAAGAACAGAAAGCCGCCCAGGCAGGCAGTCAGACGTGGCACCGTGCTAAAGACCTGATCTTGCAGAGATGTGGCGATCTGGATGATGTTGATCACAATGCCCAGCACAAAGGAAATCAATAGCAGCGGCGCGGCAATAAAGAAAGCCGCCAGCAACGCGTCGCTTACCACATGGATGGCCAGTTGAGGTGTCAATTTAAAAGCTCCTGCTCACAGAAGTTGTAAGAACTCCTGCCTAGTCCATCGGAAGAAAGGGCTGACCACTGTACGGCGGCGCGCAACTATTTCGGCTGCCGATCAGGAACCAAGAAACGTTTTCATGAGAGAGCCGATAACCAGATTCCAGCCATCCACCAACACAAAAAGCAGAATCTTAAACGGCGCCGATACCATGGCCGGCGGCAGTTGCATCATGCCGATCGAGAGCGTGACGGAGGCAACCGCGATGTCGATGACGAGAAACGGCAAAAATAGCACGGCGCCAATTTGAAAGCCCGTTTTCAACTCCGACAGGATATAGGCGGGGATCAGTATTTTGAGACTCAAATCAGCGGCATGGCGCGGCGCGGGCTCGTGGCCGATTTCGAGAAAGAGCTGGATATCGCGCTCCCGCGCAAAGCGCAGGAGAAATGTCCGCAACGGGGCCGCACCCTGGTCAAAGGCTTCGGCGGCGCCGATTTGGCCTTTTTCGAGCGGCTCCCAAGCGCGCGTGTACATCTCCGAAAAAACCGGCTCCACAATAAGCAAGGAAAGGAACAGCGCGAGTCCGGCGAGCACCTGATTGGAAGGCGCCGTCTGCGTTCCCAGCGCCTGGCGAAGGAAGTGCAAGACAAGCGAAATGCGCAGGAAAGGCGTGATGCACACCATCACGGCAGGCAGCAGGCTGAGCAGCGTGAGGCCGAGAGCAATCTGCAAAGGCGCCGAAAGCGCGACGCCATGACCGGAAGCGCCAGCCGTCACGCCGAGCGAATCAAGCAGGCTGGCCGGAGCGGCTGCGCGCGACGATACGTCGAAGAACAGCAGTGGGGCGAAAATGCGAGTGGCCGCAACAACCCGCGTCAGCTGGGAGCAGAGCCGGGAGCAGAGCGGCCCGCGGCGCGGGCCACTCATGAGCGAGCTCCGCTGGCGACCGAAAGGGCTTCCCCAGCCGAAAGGGCTTCCCGAGAGGGTTCGGCCAAATCCGCCAGCGTGCTGCAGCCGCCCGGTGACACCGCCACCACGAGCAACCGTCCGGCGCAGGCGACCAAATGCAACGAGTGCTGCCCGGTCAGCGAAACGCGTTCGACAACGCGCAATTGTTTGGGCGCGCGGCCAGCGCGCGGCGCGGCCACGCTCAGCGCAAGTGTGGCCAAGCCTTTGCGGCGTGCCAGCCACAAGAGCCCGCAGAGCAGCGTCAGGACAAGAGAAACAGCCACGGCAGGAGGCAACATTTTTTTCCCTTTAGTGGATCAATTGCATCAAATCTTGATCAATGTTGTTCGCCGTCGAAATAACGCGCGAACTCGCCTGATAAGCGCTTTGATAGACGATCAAGTTGGTGAATTGCGTCGCCATATCAACGTTCGAACTCTCGAGCGACCCGCCCAGAATCTGGCCGCGGCCGCCGGTCTGGGGCGCTCCAACAGCGGGACTAGCCGTCAGCGTCGAGGCGGCGAAATTGTTATTGCCCACACTTTGCAGGGAAGTGGGATTCTGGATGGCGGCCATCGCCAATTGCGCTTCAATGGTTTGCTGGCCGTTCGAGTAGGTCGCCACCACCTGTCCGCCCGTTTGAATGGCAACCGAGTTCAATTGTGCCGGCTGACTGCCGTCCTGCGTCGAGGAAGCGAGACTCGAAGTTTGCGCGTAATCGGTGAGTTGCCCGGTGCCGCTCGAGTCGAACAGCCCCCACTTCATACTCATGTTGGCCGCGCCATCCGCCAGTCCGTTGATATTGACTGCGACCGGCGCCGTGCCGCCCGCCGTGCTGAGCGTACCGTTGGAATTGAAGGTCACAGTGCCGGGAGCCGCCAGCAACGATTGTTGGGTGCCTGCTGCTCCGCCCGTCAGATCGCCGCCGGGAATCGTGACGTCATAACTCCAGGTATTTGGCGAGGTGGCACTTTGGGTAAATGTGATGGTCAGGTTATGGGTGTTGCCGAGCGAGTCCACCACCTGCACGGGCGCCGAGAAGGTGTTGGTTGTCGCGCCAGAGGCCGCCTGCGGGTCGAGATTGGCGGTGATCGAGAAATTCTGCGTTGCCGTCGGCGGAAGTGTTGTGCCGGCAGGAAGCACAATGTCGCCCGTGGGCCCCGACGTGTTAATGGTGCCGTTCGCCGAAACCATCCACCCTTGCACGTCTTCGCCGGTCTGTGTTTGCAGAACGCCGGCTGAGTTTTGCGTAAAGTTGCCGTCGCGCGTGAACAATTGCTGATTGCTCGCGCTATTCACCACAAAAAAGCCGTTGCCTTGAATCGCGGCGGAAAGGGGAGCAGTGCTCGATTGGAGGGCGCCTTGCGTAAAGTTCTGATTGTTAATAGGTACGCTGACTCCGAGACCGGTCTGGGAGTTGCTAAGACTGCCCAGAGATTGGCTGAATAGATCTTTGAAATCGACGTCGCTACCCTTGAAACCGTCGGTATTCATATTGGCCAGATTGTTACCTGTGGTATTGATCGCGTCAGACTCTGCCTGTAAGGACGAAAGCGCGATAGAAAAAACGCTCGACATAAATTGATTCCCTTCCTGATTTGCTGATCTTGGTTTGCTGACTTGGTTACATAAGCTTTGGCGCACAAAGCGAGAAGGCTTAGCCGCCTGAGACAGTGCCCGTCGGAGTCGTGCCCGTTGCCGGGGTTGTGGTCGTGGACGGTGCCGCTACTACCGTGCCGCCGGACGGCACATAGCCCAGGTCTTTGTTACTGATGGCATCGACATCCTGCCGTACGCCCAGGTTCTGTTCTACATCGCTGAATGTCGCCAGCTGCGTAACGAACGCGGTACCCTCTACGGGCTGGGTCGGGTCCTGATTCTGCAATTGAGCGACGAGCAATTGCAAAAACGTCTGCTGGCTGGCGAGTGAGTTCGAGGAACTCACGGCTGCGGCGGCGGCTGTGGCGGTTGTGGACGGCGTCGTCGAAGACGGAAGTGTACTACCTATCGATGCCATAATTTGGTTCTCCTTACTGAAGTTGAATTGGAATTTGTCTTGTTTGTTACTCTGCCGGTTTGTTACCCAGGCGTTTGTTACTTAGTTTTGTTACACAGGGTTTGTCCCCTGGGCGCTTGCCAGCGGATTCGCGGCCAGATCGGGTGGCGAACCTTGCACTGAAGTAGCAACCGCCGAGGACAGTCTGCCGAGTGCGGCCATTTGACGCCACCAGGCTGCTTGATCTGGCTGCCGGCCGCTGCCGTCGCCGCCGGACGCCGAGCCGCCTTGCGAAAACGATTGGCCCCCGCTTTGTTCGTGAGCTTGCCCGGACTGCCGTTCCGACGATCCGGATGACGAGCCGCCGCCGGATGCTTCGTTGGCGGACGGCAAAAACGTATGCGTGTCGTACTTTTCCGCTGCCAGACGGGCGCTAAGTTCCGGCAAATTGTCCTGCAGACCGCGTGTCAGCGCGCTATCGGAGGCGCGTACGCTGACCGAAAGACCGCCGGCGTGTTCGACCAACCGCAAATCGACGCGCCCCTCGCCTTCCCCGGCCAGTTGAACTTGAACCGTGCGGACCGGCTGAGTGCCGTCGGAGGGGTCTTCGGCTTCGATTTCTCCGGCCCCCGCTGTCGTGGCTGCTTCCGCAGACCCGACCTGATCGTTCAAACTCGCAGCGGGCCCAGCCGAGGCCCAAGAAACCAACGGAGCGGCAGGCACGCCAGCACCGTTCGACGTCTCGATGAGTGGTTGAGCGTGGGCGCCGCTAACGGCCAGAATGCTACTCCCTGATGGAAGCGGGTCGGCGATATTGCCAGCCGAAATAGCCGGGTCCGTCGTCGCGCCGCTGGACTCCGCCGAATTCGCACTCGCGTTGCTCTGACTTCCGGCAGGGGTGATATGCATCGCGAAGGCCGCGCCGGAAAGGTTCTTTGAGCCGCCTAAGGCGGTGGTGGCCGCCGCAGGCAAGCCATTTTGTCCCGACCCCGCGGCTGGCACACTTTTCTTGCTTGAAGCCGAGTCTAAAGCGGCGCTTGGCGCTGCCTCCGACTGACTCGCGACGGTCTGATTGCCGGCGGCTTCGGCAGCCGTCCCACCCGTACGGCTGGCTTCAGCCGGCCGAGCGGCATGGTTCACATATTCTTGTTTCGCTGCCTCAGTCCGCTGCGGCAAGGTCCGTGCCCCGGACTTACCACTGGCGCGCTCCGAACCCGGCGATGCGGCGGAAGCTGTTTTATCTCTGCGCTCGGGCAAACTCGCCGGCGCAGCCGTAAAAGCCGCTTCGTCCTGCGTATTTGCCACCGCATTCGTCGAAGGGCATTGTGCAACCGGCGCGGGCGCGGCAGACGAACCCGACGAATCCGGCGTGACCGGCTCAGGAGCAACCGCCTGCGCAAAAATGTTCTGAAACGAACCTTCCGTGGCGGCTGGATCGCTCGTGGCCAGCGCTGCTCCGGCGCTCGCCGCACCGTTTAACAGTGAAGTGGAGAGCGAAGCGGAGGACGAAGCGGAGAGCCAGCCGAAGCCGCTGAAAGAAGAATTCGAGATCACGTCCTGCCAGATTGCACGACGAAGACCGAACCAGAAAAGCTCAGCCAGTGGCCCATTTATCAATACAATAGGCTCACAGGGCCAGACAACCTTCCGCACGAGACTGGCAAAACCGTCATAAAAAGGCCACTTGTCCCCTTCGCGAGCGTCAGCAGTTTGACAGTAAGCGTCGGGCACACCTGTGACAGCGGCAGGCATCGCCCATTCCCCAACGGAAGTTCCACGGCTTCTCACCGTCCGCTCACCTTGGCCCTCTGCTTGCACTTGCCTTCACCGAAGCTATGGACCCACTCACCGCCGCCGCCGCCGCCGGACTGCAAGCCCGCATGGATTCGCTCGATCTGCTGGCGAATAATCTAGCCAATACCTCCACTAGCGGCTATAAGGCCGACCGGGAATTTTACAGCACTTACCTTTCCGCCGATGCCATTAACAATTCAGACCCGGCGGTGGGCGATTCACCAGTGGTCCAGCGGCACTGGACAGACTTCGCGCAAGGATCGCTCACGAGTACCGGGAACCCGACGGACTTAGCGCTATCGGGCCGCGGCTTTTTTGCCGTCAACGGACCGAACGGTACCTTATATACGCGCAACGGCAGCTTCCAGGTTTCGCCGCAAGGCGCACTCGTCACGGCCGAAGGTTACCCTGTGCGGCTGAGCGACGGCCAAGCGCTCACACTCGATCCTAATTCCCCTTTAGTGGTGGGCGCCACCGGAACGGTATCGCAGAACGGTGCGGCGTTGGGACAGTTGCAGGTCGTCGATTTCGCTGACCCCAGCCTTTTGGAAAAATCAGTCGGCACAAACTTTCAGAGCCCCGATCCGCGGCAGGTCTCCCCGCAAGCGGCCACGAACGTGCAAGTCGCACAGGGGAAGTTGGAATCTTCGAACGCATCGCCGACGGAATCTGCGGCGCGCATGGTGATGCTTCTGCGGCACTTCGAAATGTTGCAGCGCGCTGTCAAGATTGGCGCCGATATGAACCGCCAGGCGTTGGAAGAAGTAGCCAAAGTCGGCTCGTAGCCAAAAGCTCGTAGCCAAAAGCTCGTAGCCAAAAGCTCGTAGCCAAAAGCTCGTAGCCAAAGAGACTGATCCCGGAAAGAGGACTGATAATTTTATGATTCGAGCACTAAACAGCGCCGCCAGCGGTATGGCGGCCCAGCAGTTGAACGTCGACACCATCGCCAATAATCTGGCAAATGCCAATACCGCCGGCTTCAAAATGCGGCGCGCCCAGTTTGAAGATCTGATTTATCAGAGCATGGTGCAACCCGGCGCCGCCGCGGGCGAGCAAACAACGATCCCATCGGGACTGCAACTCGGACTCGGCACGCGCGCCGCATCGAACGAAATCATTTTCTCGCAGGGGGCCCTTACCTCCACCGGCAATCCTCTCGACCTTGGCATTCAGGGCAGCGGCTTTTTGCAGGTCCAGCAACCCTCGGGCACAATCGCCTATACGCGCGCCGGGTCTTTTCAGCTGAATAGTACCGGCAGCATCGTGGACCCCAACGGCAATACACTGGTGCCGCAAATCACCATTCCCGTCACGGCGCAGAACGTCACCATCGCGCAGGATGGGACCGTGAGCTATACGCTTGCCGGACAAACGGCGGCGCAGAAGGCCGGACAGATTCAACTGGCCAATTTCCAGAATCCGGGTGGACTCAACAGCATTGGCAACAACCTCTATCTGCCGACGGATGCCTCTGGCAATCCGCAAGTGGCGAATCCCGGCGGGCCGGAAGGATTAGGCACGCTAGCGCAGGGATACACCGAGCAATCGAACGTCGATGTGGTCGGCGCGTTCGTCGACTTGATCCAGAGCCAACGCGCCTATGAAGCCAACTCACGGGTGGTTAAGGCGGCCGACGAAATGTATCAGCAGGTCAATCAACTGACGCAGTAGCAAGACAACCTAATGCGACGTTTGTTCTCACTCTCGCCGGTCTTAGGCTTCCTAGCGTTCTGGTCGGCGGCATTGGCCCTGCCTGCCGCGGTCGCGACGCCTTGTTTTGCACCGGCGGGCGATTGGCTCACCGGCGGCGATCTGGCGGCGATGGTGCCTGCCCTCGCCGGCCTGCCGGCAGACCTCAAGGTAGGTTATGCGCCGGCCGCCGGCCTCACGCGCGTATTTCATCCCGACGAACTGCGCCGCCTGGCACGGACGCACGGTCTGCCCGATCCAGGATTGACAGGCAACGTCTGCTCCGCCTGGCCGCTCGCTCCCCTTGCTGCCGAAACGCTGCGTAGCGCCATGGAAAAAGCGTTGGCGGGGCATTCGCCGCAGATTGAGCTGGTCGCGCAAAGCAAGGCCGAAGCGCCGGCCGGCGAGGTCGTCTTTCCGCTCTCTGGTCTGAGCGGCTATTCGGAAAACCCCGTCCTCTGGAAGGGATTTGTACTCTATGCGGGAACGCGCCACTTCGATACCTGGGCCACTGTGCGCGTGCGCGTGCGCGAAACTCATTTGAAAGCGCAGGGCGCAATCCATGCGGGCGAAAGGCTATCGCCCGGCCGCTGGCGCGCCGAGTCCTATACGGGGCCGCCCGTGCGCGAACAAATCTTGAGCGATGGCGCCCAACTGTCCGGGCTCATCGCGCGCCGCGATTTCAGCGACGGCGCGCCGCTGCTCGCAATCTTTTTTGAAATGCCCAAGGCGGTAGAGCGCGGAGACATGGTCACGGTAGTCGCGGGCGTCGGCGCGGCGCACATTGAAGCGCAGGGTGAAGCGCTCGGCGCCGGAGGGTGCGGCGAGGTCATTCTCATTCGCAACCCGCGTTCGAACCGTACGTTTAGAGCGCGCATTGCCTCCACCGGGCGAGTCGAGGTTTTGCCCGGAACCTCGGCCGGACTCGCAGGCAGTGAGACAGGCGCAGGCAATCCTTTATGACAATACTATTCTTCAACGCTTTCCGTCGTTTTCTCTGGGTGGCGGCGCTGGCCGCTTACGCGCTCTGCGTATTCGGGCAGGTAACGCCGCCAGCCGTCAAGAAAATCCTTAAGAAATTCGAGGAACCGTCCGCGCTCGATCAATTCGTCGATCAGGCGCACAAACGCGCGGCGGCTAACGAAGGGGCCAGCCCTGGTTCCCTCTACTCCGGTGGAGCGGTTTGGTCGAACCTGGCGATTGACGACCGCGCGCGCTCGATCGACGATATTGTGACGATCGTCGTCAATGAACAGGCATCCGCTGTCTCCACCGGGCAGACCAAGACGTCGCGCACCTCGAGCGCCAATTCGGCGATCACCTCGATCGCCGGCACGCTACCGGTCGCCGGCAAACTGGCCAACCTGGCAAACGTAAACTCGGCCACCGCGCTCGACGGGGAGGGAACCACCTCACGCCAAACTACTCTCACGACAACGGTCACGGCGCGGGTCTCCGACGTACTGCCGAACGGTTACCTGGTGATCGAAGGCCATCGCACCGTTCTCGTGAATTCGGAGAATCAAGTGGTGACGATTCGCGGCGTCGTTCGCCCGGCGGATTTGACCAACGCCAACACCGTGCAATCGGGCAGCATTGGACAGATGGAACTGCGCATCAACGGCAAGGGTGTTGTGAACGACGCGATCCACCGGCCCAATTTTCTTTACCGCTTGTTCTTAGGACTGCTGCCCTTCTAGATCGCTATTCGCCAAGAGTCCGTCACGGAGTAAAAACATAATGCAAAAAAAATTGGGCCAATCTGCCGCTTACGTTGTTTTGGCTCTCTGCTGGACCGTGCGGCCAGCGTCATTGGCGGCGCAGGCTGCCGCCGAGCACGGCAGCCGTCTCAAAGACCTGGTCGAGATCGAAGGCGTCCGCGGAAACCAGTTGATCGGTTATGGCTTGGTGGTTGGCTTGAATGGCACCGGCGACCGGCAGCAAACACAATTCTCGGCGCAGAGCCTCATTAACCTGCTGGAGCGCATGGGCGTAAGTATGCCCCCGGGGTCTATCACAGTAAAGAATACAGCGGCCGTGCTAATTACGGCCACTCTGCCCCCTTATGGACAGCCAGGTACCCAGGTAGACGCGACTGTTGCGGCGATTGGCGACGCAACCAACTTGCAGGGTGGTTTGCTCGTACTCACCACGCTGCGGGGAGTCAACGGGCAGGTTTACGCGACCGTGCAGGGGCCGGTCGTAACAGCCGGTTTCGTGGCGGGACGCACTTCAAATTCCACCACTGTCAACCATCCCACTGCCGGACGCATACCGAATGGCGTAACTGTGGAGCGGGCGGCGCCCTCCGTCCCGATCGGCAGCGTGATCAAGCTGCAACTGAAAGAAGCCGACTTCGAAACCTCGGTGCGGATTAGCGCCGCGGTGAATCAACACTTTCCTTCGAGCGAACCGTTGGCGCACGCCGAGAATTCCGCCCTTGTGAGCGTAAGGTTGCCGGAAGACTATAAGGCCAGCCCCACAGAGTTCGTCGCTGAGCTCGAACGCCTGCTGGTGGAACCGGACCACGCAGCTCGCGTGGTGGTGAATGAAAAGACCGGCACGGTAGTGCTCGGCGCCGATGTTCATATCGCACCGGTCGCCATCATGCACGGCAACCTCACCGTGTCCATCCAGACGAAACCGCGGATCGCGCCGGCCGGACCTTTTTCCTCCGCTCCCGCCACGGTAGTGCCGGAAACCACCGTTAACGCCAAGGACGACAAATCGCGGAATTTGGTCCTGAAGGACGGCGCAACCGTCGAGGAATTGGTGCGCGCGCTCGCCGCCATTGGCTCGACCACCCGCGACGTGGTGGCGATCCTCGAAGCCCTGAAAGCGGCCGGCGCACTTGAGGCCGAGCTCGAGATCATTTAACACACAGCCTATAAATTCAATCCGGAAACTATGGATATCTCTCAATTACAACTATCTCCGGGCATGTCCATCGCTAGCCCGGCGGATGGCGTCAAGCAATCGAAAATAGCGAAGGCCGCCGGCCAGTTCGAGGCCCTGCTCATTGGCGAAATGCTCAAGTCCGAGCGCGAAGCAAGCGAAGATGGCTGGTTGGGCGGTGGCTCCGACAGCAGCGCCGAGTCCGCTTTCGGTATCGCCGAGAATCAGCTGGCTCAAACAATCGCAGACCATGGCGGCCTGGGTTTGGCGAAAACGATTCGGCACGCACTGGAAGGCAACCAGTCGCCTAACCCCGCAGCCCGATCGGCCGACGCGACTCAGTAGCCTTTGCGAGCAACTCTCGGCTTGCCGATGATCCAAGACCGCCCTTGCGCACCAGCCTGCCCGGGCCCACTTATGTTTGCCCGGCGCACCTTGCTCGCCCAATCAGAATGAATAGGCAGTACTGGAGTGCGATGAATACGCATCGTCCGAATACCCACCATAGAGTGGCGCGCTTGCGTAGGTGGCCGACTGGGCATGTTGCATCGAGGCCGCATACTCCGTGGCCGATGGCGTGCTTTCGGGTATCGCTGTCTGCGCCCTTCCGGCGGCTTGCCACCCCTCCAATAAAGTCGTCAGCAGCTTCGATACCTCCGCAACCGGCTCCGGCAATTGGCGCATGTGCGCTGTCAATAGCTGCACCTGCATATAGCTGTACAGCCGTTTCAGGTTCTGACTAATCTCACCGCCCCGTTTGTGATCGAGCGTGACGAGCAATTCCGTCAGGATCGAAACCGCTTTGTTAATCGCCCTGGATCGCGCTGGAATGTCGCCCCTGCGCAAAGCGCTTTCTGCCTGTTGCGTCGCATCAAGCGCTCCCTGATAAAGAGCGACTACCAGATTCAGCGGGTTGCCGCTGAAGATGCTTCCGTCGGTATATGCCTGGTAAGGATTGTGATCGGTTCCCACATTTATCTCCGCAAAGCTTTATCGAGAATGAGCCGCGGCCTTTCTAGTCCCGGCGCACATTTTTTTTCGCCGGCGATGAACCTTATTCCGGCAAAAACGGGTATTCCTCGGGTGAATCCTCTTACGGCCAACTCTCCTTCATCCGATAAGTCACCAGAGGGATTTTCCACAAGCAATGTTTTCGATCATTGGCATGGTTGTAGTGATAGGCGCCATCGTGGGCGGCTATCTCATGGAAAAGGGGAATTTGAAGGTGCTCGTCCAGCCGGCCGAGTTAGTGATTATCGGCGGCGCGGCGCTCGGCACGCTGCTGATCGCGAACCCGCTCCCGGTCATGACCAAAATGATCCAAATGATCATGGGCGTCCTCGGCGGCGACAAATATAACAAGACACGGTACACCGACACCCTGAAAATGTTGAACGACCTATTTTCGCGAGGACGCAAAGGCGGCATCAGCAGCCTCGAGCCGGACGTGGAAGCGCCGGATAAAAGTGAAGTTTTCAAGAAATACGATTTTCTGATGAACGATCATCACGTCCTCGATTTCATTTGCGACACGCTGCGCATGGCAATGACGGGGACCGTGTCGCATTTCGACCTCGACCAGATGATCGAGCTCGACCTCGAGGTGCATCACCAGGAAGTAGGCGCGCCCATCGCCGCGCTTTCGACAGTGGCGGACTCATTGCCGGGATTGGGGATCGTAGCTGCGGTTTTAGGAGTAGTCATCACGATGGGGGCGATCGGCGGGCCGCCCGCCGAAATCGGCCACAAAGTGGCGGCAGCCTTGGTCGGTACCTTTTTGGGCATTCTTCTGTGCTATGGGTTTTTGGGTCCGCTGGCCGGCATGATGACAAAGATCAATGATTCCGAGGCCCAATACTACAACTGCCTGCGCACCGGCCTGATTGCATTTGTGCGGGGCGCGGCGCCCATCTTGGCGGTCGAGTTCGCCCGGCGCTCCATTCCCTCATCGGCAAGGCCTACTTTCAAAGAGATGGAAGCGGCCTGTAAAGGCGTCAAAGCCGAAGCGGGCCACTAGCGCCACAAGGAATAAGATATGTCGGCGCCAGCAACTCCACCCATCATCATTATCAAGAAAAAGGGCAGCCATGCGGGCCATCACGGGGGCGCCTGGAAGGTGGCATACGCCGATTTCGTCACCGCCATGATGGCGTTATTCATTGTTCTCTGGCTGCTCAGCAGCAGCGATGACGTCAAGCGAGCCATCGCCGGATATTTTCGCGATCCGAAAGGTCACGGCAAACAGCTTGGAAGCTCCATGGGCGGCAGCGGCGAAAGCCTCACGCTGTCCAAGAACAACATCTCCGCCCTCAAAGAAAGGCTCGAACAAGCCATGAAGGAGAGTCCCCAGTTTGAAAAATTAAAAGACTATGTGCAGATGACGGTCACGGGCGAGGGATTGCGAATCGAACTGCTCGAAACGGAGAAGGGCATGTTCTTTGAAAAGGGGCAACCATCGCCGACCGAGACCGGAAGCGCTCTGCTTGTTAAGCTTGCCGGAGAGCTGGGGAAAATGAAGAACTCGATTCTGATCGAGGGACATACCGATTCCAAGCCGTATCAAGGGATGCAGTATTCCAACTGGGAGCTGTCGGCCGATCGCGCCAACTCGGCACGAAAGATCATGCAGGAAAACGGGCTCCGGCACGACCAAGTCACGCAAGTACGCGGCTTTGCCGACCAGCAATTGCGTATTCCAGACAAACCGGAAGACCCTTCCAATCGCCGAGTCTCGATCATCGTGCAGTATCCTGACAATTCAGACCCCGACCCCACACCAGCTGAGGCGGCCAAGGACGAAGGCGCGCCAAAACCCACAGACGGCCATGGCGCAGTGGCGGCCAAGCCTGCCGGCGCTCACGGTGACCCGGCGCACAGTGAATCTGGCATAACCAGCCAGGGAAAGTCCGCTACCAAATCGGAAAACAAGAAGTAATAGCGCATAATCTTCCTCTACTTTGGCAATTGCTTCACGATACGGAATGTAGGCCCTATTGGAATCGGCAATCATGCAAAAACGGTCACCTCAGACAAGCAAAAGTACACCCGCGGAAATTGGAGTCGGCGCAAATGAATGCCGCCTCGCGAGGCAAGGCGAACGTCTCGTGGCACGGGGCGTGCTCGCCGATGTGGTTGTAACCATACAAGTTCCGGCATGCGGCTTTGCGGCCATGTTGCGCTTTAGCGTACCTGAGGAAAGATCTGTCTCGCGCCAACGCTTGGAAGCACTCTGGGATTTTGCCGATCAAGCGCTCGAGCTATTGTTTCAAAGCATCCGTTCCATGGAAATCCCAACTAGCGATGTAACCGTTTCCGCTATCGGCGGAGCCGATGTCGCAGGCCTAACATTCGGACGTGGCAAGCAGTTGGCCTTAGCCATCCAACGGAGTTTGTGGCAACACGGCGTAATCCTGAATGGAAAAGATCTAGGCGGCTCGCACAATCGCCTGGTTTGGCTTGAATCGTCAAGCGGCCGGCTGATCGTCCGCTCAAAGTCGCCGGGACTCCTTCCCATCGCAGATACGCAATCCGCCCAGGAGCTGCAACGGTGTAAGGCGTCTTAAGCACCTGGTTCAGCACACCTGGTCAGCACGCCGCAAATTGCTTTTCCTCTCACCTCCGGCGCTTCTCCCACCGATACGTATACTTGACCTCTCTCCCACGTCTTTGGGCGCTGCTCTCCCTCGCGGCTTTCGCGCTTTTCGCGGCCCCCCAACAATCCCCGTCTCCATCTCCGCCCAAACCCCCTGCCACCGCACCTCTCGCTCCAACGTTAAATCCCGAACACGCGCTCGAAGAAGCGCTCAAACAGCAACGCGCTTCCCTCGAAAAGCAGCGGCAAGCCATTCACCGGCAACTCGCCGAAAAGATAGAGAAGAACGAAGCCTTCTCCGCTCCGGTTGAACAGTTTATCGCGCCTCTGACAACGCCGCCGAGCCGGCTATTTGCTGCGCTGGAGGCACCCGCTCAGCCGGCCGATTGCCCCGCGCTCGACATCGACAAAGTAAGCAAACTGGTCTCCTTTGCCGCTCAGGAGCAGTCGCTGGATCCGGCGCTCCTGAAATCCATCATAAAGCAAGAATCAGGCTTCAAACCCTGTGCCGTTTCTATGAAGGGCGCCCAGGGGCTCATGCAGTTAATGCCGGGTACCGCTCGAGAACTCCACGTCACGGATGTTTTTGATCCCGCCCAAAACGTACAAGCCGGCGCCGCTTATCTGAAGCAAATGTTGGAACGCTACAATGGCGATTTGCGCCTGGCACTGGTCGGCTACAATGCGGGGCCAAGCCGCGCCGATCAAGCAACCACCGCACCTTACCCCCTTGAAACACAGAACTACGTCGCCAGCATTCTCGCAGATCTGGGAATCGATCAGCCCGATAGCGCAAACACACAGGAAGACCTCGCACCACCCGACGATGCCGAGCAACAAGTGCCCGTCTCGAGCGGCGATGCAAAACCCGCAACAAACAGCACGAGCCCGATCAGACCAATTGTTTCCGAAGAAAAAACAAAAGTAGCAAGCCCCAAGCCCTAACTACGCCATTTACTCAAAGGCATTCGGCGGCGGATGGTTGCAAAACAAAAATTTGCCGCCACTAGCCTTCACCAGATAAAAATCGCTCATCGGCACTTTCTGCACGATTCGCGCCAGCCCGAGTTTAGTGACCGCGAAGTAATAGCGTTTAGGCCCGTGCCAAAGTCGGACAAAATCGGCGTCGTCAATGAAGACGGGCGGCGCACCCGGTGCATACGAACCATAAACAAGATTGTTGAAGCGCCCGTTCAGCAGCAAGGCGTTCCGATTCGTGTAAAAGAAAACCGAAGAGAATTCATAGTAGTGATGATTGACAATCAGTTCGCCGGCAGGTGCGGCGAGTAGCGCGTTCGCCAAGGGCCGCGATGACATGTAAGGATCGAAAACAACCAGCGCCAGCCGCGCGGCGTGAAAGAAGATCACCATCATGAGCGCCGTTGCAAAATACACTTGCCTCCCCGAACTCCGTATCGTGCCAAAGCACCCAATCAGAAACGCCACCGCTGCCACCGCCAGCGGAAGACGCAGATAAGCAAAAGACTCAATGGTCAGATCTTCCATGTGGCCGAGCGAAAGCTTATAAGCAGCCGGGTGGCTGGATAAAGCACTGGCGATATCCCCCGGCGCAGGCAAACCGCGCACCGAAACCAGGAGTCCGAGAACCACCACTGCCGCCAAACCAGCGATCGCGCTAAGAACACGCGTGCCGGTTCGAATCCAACTGCCACCGGCAACCATCGCGCACCCGAGCAACAGCGCGACAGCGGGATAAATCGGCATCGAATAATATTCCTGCGTCGTCGAAAAAGTGAAGAAGACCATCACAAATCCGATCCAACAAAGCGCCAGCAGACGGGTCTTCCCTGCCCTGTCCAGTGGTTTAAACGACAGTTTGATAATGGCAGGCAAATACGCGCTCCAAGGAAAGAGCCAAAGCAAATGAAATAACCAGAACAGATGGCGCGGCACCGTGTCGTAATCGCGCGGGTAGCGCATGTTCAAAAAACGCAACAACTGTTCGTTGAAAAAATAAAACCAGAAGAAGCCGTGATACTCGCCGGGCGCGCTCCGCATGGTGAAGATAAAATAAGGCGGATTCCGCAGCGTCGCCAGAATATGCCAAGGCGCGGCAATCAACAGCGCGATCACCACGCCCGAAAAAGGACGCAACCTTCGCCATGTTCGCGCCACAAACAGTTGCTTCGTAAAGAAGAGATATACGAAGCCTGCGCCTATCGGAAAAACGACAGCTATCAAACTCTTTAGCAACAGGCCGATGCCCATCGAGGCGGCAAGGATAGCGGCCCACCGCCTGGGATGAGGCTCCTCTTCCTCTAAAGCGCGCAAAAACGCCCAGAGTGAAAGAGTAATCGTCAATGTAAGAATAGCGTCCGGAATCAAAATCCTCGTAAAGAGGAACAATCCAATACACGTTGCGATCACTAGCCCGGAATACAGTGGTTCGCGTTCGCCAAATGCCCAGCGTGCGAAGGCCGCTGTCAGCAACGCCAGCCCAACGCAGGCTAGCGCTAGCGGCAGACGCGCAACCCAATCCGCCACGAAAAACAACTTAAAGAACAATGCGATGATCCAATAAAGCAACGGCGCTTTTTCGAGGTAAACAACACCATCCAACCGCGCCGTTACCCAATCGCCGGAGGCGAGCATGTTCGCGGCAATCTGCGCCTGCACCGCGTCGACGTCATCCATCAGCGAAGGCGGCGAAATGATGCAACCCAAATAAACAGCCGCCGCAAAGAGCGCTACCAGCAGATAAACCTTGGGTTTCAACAATGTTTGAAGCTTCTCCCCGCACCCACAAAATAGCAGTTCCATCCAAGACGGCTAAAGTAACGCTCGCGGTGTTATTCTTGAGATAGAACTGTTTCCGGCTAATTGGGGGTGGGCCGCTAAATTTTGAGGATTGATGCCCCCACTCGCAGTCACGTACCTTCTGCTTGCAATCGCGAGCTTCCCCTTTATCTACTATCTATTGGCGATCTGGAGTTCTCTTCGTTTTTTTGCGCGGCCAAAGGAAAAGCTAAACGGCTTCACCCCGCCCGTCAGCATTTTGAAGCCAGTTCGCGGACTTGACCCCGATGCCTACGAAAACTTTGCCAGCTTCTGCCGGCAGGACTATCCGGAATACGAAATCGTGTTTTGCGTAGGTTCCGTCGACGATCCTTGCATGCCGGCTATCGAACGGCTGCGACGTGATTTCCCAGAGCAGCATATTCGAGTGTTGTTCGGCTCCGGCCGCGTGGCTGCCAATGACAAGGTGGCCAAACTCGTCCGTCTAGCCAACGAAGCGCGCTACGAACATTTGGTGATCAACGACAGTGATGTGCGCGTCAAGCCTAATTACTTGCGGCATATCGTAGCGCCATTGGAAAACCCTAAAGTCGGCGCAGTGACCTGCTTCTACGTGTCCATTGGAGAGCACAGTTTTATCGAAAATCTGCAAACCGCCGGCATGCTGTCCGACTTCTATGCCGGGCTCTTGGTCGCGCGTGAACTTGATGGCGTCAAGTTCGCTCTCGGCCCCACCATCGCTACCACGCGCGCCAGGCTGGCAGGCTTCGGCGGATATCAGGCCATCGAGAACAGGCCGGGAGACGATTTGCTGGTCGGACGGCTCATTGCCGAGCAGGGCTATCAAATCGAATTGTCGCGCTATGCGGTGGATACCGTTTCCGATTATCAAACTCTTGGCGAACTGCTGCACAAGAGGCTGCGCTGGCTCGTGGTCATGCGGCACATGCGGCCTGCCGGCCATCTAGGCCTCATCTTTACGCAAGGTTTGCTGTGGTCGGCGGTAGCTGTTCTCGCACAGCCCACGTGGGCCACCGCCGTCATCTACTTCGGCCTGTATTTCATCCTGCGTATCGCCATGACCTGGTTAATTGGCGGCTACGGGTTGAAGCAGGAAAACTTGTGGCGAAAAATGCCCATCGTGTTTTGCTGGGACGCTTTCGCTCTCGTGATGTGGGCCGCTAGCTTCTTGCGCAAAACTATTCGCTGGCGCGGCGGTTCGTACTACATCCGCGGCGGCGAATTAGTGCCAATTGGCGACTAAGACATTCGTTCAATTAGCGGGATACCGCCACAGGCACGCCTTGCGGTTTAAGATTGCGCGCGTTCGTCGGCTTGCGCCAATCTACCTGCGGCAGGAACATCGCCGTATCAATCCGATCGCGGTACTGAATCGCAATATTCATCAGAGAATCCAATAGCGAATCCGACAGCAAGTGCGGCTTCAAGCCAAGATCGATCAGCTTGGAATGCTTCGCGTTATAGTAATGTTCTTCCGATTCCACCCGCGGGTCGGGTAGCTGCTCGACGGTAACGTCCAAACCCATTTTGTGCCCGGCCGCTTGCACAAGCTTGGCAATTTCAAGTACCGAGAACTGCTCCGTGAACTGATTGAACACCCTGCATTCTCCCGGCGCGGCCGGATTCAGACAGGCGAGTTCCACGCAGCGGACTGTGTCACGGATATCGAGAAACCCGCGTGTCTGACCGCCCTTCCCGTAAACCGTCAGCGGATGCCCAACAGCAGCTTGTACGCAAAAACGGTTTAGCACTGTGCCAAACACTTCGTCGTAATCGTAGCGGTTGATCAACGCTTCATCTAACGCTGTTTCGTCCGTAATCGTCCCATAAACCACGCCTTGATTCAGATCGGTCGCGCGCAATTTCCAAATCTTGCACGCAAACATCATGTTGTGGCTGTCGTGAACTTTCGACAGATGATAAAACGAGCCAGGCTGCTTTGGGAAAGGCAACACATCTTTCCGCCCGTTGTGCTCAACGGTGATATAACCTTCCTCAATATCGATGTTCGGGGTGCCGTACTCGCCCATCGTGCCCAGCTTCACCAAATGGCAATCGGGCTGCAACTCGCGCAGCGCGAACAGCAGATTGAGCGTGCCAACAACGTTGTTCACTTGCGTGAAAACCGCGTGCTTGCGGTCTATCATCGAATACGGAGCGGCGCGCTGCTCGGCAAAGTGAATGACCGATTCCGGCTCGGCCGACTTCACATACGCCGAGAGAAAATCGTAGTCCATACAATCGCCCACGTACAAATCGATAGTGCGGCCGCTCAGTTCCTGCCAGACTTTCAGTCGCTCCGAAAGCGAGCGAATCGGAGTGAGGGTTTGAACGCCCAACTCATGATCCCATTGCCGCCGGGCAAAATTATCGACGATCGAAACTGAGTGTCCTCGCGCCGATAAATAAAGAGCAGTTGCCCATCCGCAATAACCATCCCCGCCAAGCACACCGATCCTCATTCTTGGAGTTCTCCGATCACGTAATTTTTGCTGTTCCCCGTATGGATCTCATAAACATAAGGAACGTTACACAACAGTTTCAAAGGCACCTAGGTCCCTTCTGACCGCTCAGGGGTTGTACCAACAAGGACAACCCCAAAAAAGATTAAGCACGTTCCCAGCCAACGGTTCGATCCTACATCTTCGCCCAGAAACGCCTTGCCGAGCATGGCCGAAATGATATACCCGGTCGCCGTAAGAGGTAGCACAAAGCTGAGATCCGCAACGCTCAACAACGCCATGCGCGTGAGTAGCGCCAGTATCAGCATAGCAATGCCAAGCGCCACAAAAGGGTTCAGCAGGGCTTGCAAATACGGAAGCGGTTCAAATGCCAGCAAGCGCGGAAAATGATGCATGCCCCAAGCTAGAGACAAATTGCCAAAGGGCCTGAGCAATAGAGTCAGCAGCAGAAGCCGGTAGGTTCGAGCCGTATGGCCGCCTTTGGGAAACACGCCTTGATTCTAGCTAAAGCAAGAAATGCAAACTCGGCAAACTCGGCGCAAACTCGGGGACGTGCTACCCGTTAGACCAATTCCCAATGTCGACTCCCGAGTCAATTTCCATTCGCAGGCGGACGGAGGGGACGGACAGCTATGGAACCAACGCCCTTATCGATCACAAAGATGCTGCTACCATCGTCATTTGTCGAATGCGCGTCATTTGTCGAATGCGCCTGCTAACTATTTCTGCCACTGTGCTAGTGGTTTTACTCGTCCTCAAAGCCACAGCGCTAGCCGGCTTCAACACCCTCGAGGATTTCGACTTTGCCATTTTGGGCGACCGCACCGGCGAAACCGTGGAAGGCGTTTATGAAGAGGCCTGGCGCGAAACGAATCTCGATCATCCCGCGTTTGTCGTGACCGTCGGCGACACCATTCAAGGCGGCAACGACCGCACCGTCGAAACGGAGTGGGAACAAGCAGAAGCGCTTCTGGCCCCTTATCGCCACTACAAAATACTGCTGACGCCGGGTAACCATGATGTTTGGTCGGCCGCGTCCGCGCGAGCCTACGTCGAATACAGCAAGCGCCCGTTGCATTATGGCTTCGATTACAAACAAGTCCACATCACCGTGCTCGACAACAGCTTGGCCGACGACTTCTCCGCCGGCGAATTGGCATTCCTCAAGCAGGATCTGGCGGCGCATGAGAAGCAGCCCGTGAAATTCATCTTTTCGCACCGTCCCGCCTGGATTTTGCAAGTGGTCCTAGGAAATCCGGCCTTTCCCTTGCACCAACTCGCAACGCGCTACGGAGTAAAGTACGTGATCGCCGGACACATTCACCAGATGCTGCACTTTGATCTGGACGGCGTGATGTATCTCTCCATGGCGAGTTCGGGCGGACATTTGCGCGAAGACAAATCGTACGAGCACGGCTGGTTTTTTCAGCACACCGTTGCACACGTGCGCGCAGAGAAAGTGAGTTTCGAGATTAAGGAATTACAAAAGCCCTTCGGCAAAGCGCGTGTGACCGCACCTGCCGATTGGGGCGCCGCCGGTTTGATTAGGTAGTGTCCTAAATCTCTGTTGATCGGTTTGCAACCCTCGATTGCCTAAATCAAGACGACAGCGCACGGACTTGAGGTGAACCATCTCCGGAATGTTGAGGAGAGCCTTTAGGAACGCTCAGATGTTGAGTCTCAGGAGTCTTGCCGCCATCTTATACTCAGCGATACGTTTATCCCGCGCAGCTTTTCTTCGTTCTCCGCTTAGATCAAAGGCACCGATTAACGCACAGAAAATGGCTACAAATACGGCTACAAATAGGGCTAGAAATCGGGCGGCTTCCATGTCATTCTCCTACGAACAGTCTAAACCTTCCAAGGCTCGGATGGGACACTCCGCCGCTGTCCAGCCCAAAAATACAATCAACGCAGATTTAGGACACTACCTTTGATTAGGCGTTAAGTCGACGTATACTCAGAGCTGTAACAAGGAATAGCGAATGCATTGCGCTGGATTCAATTCCGATACCTATGATCGGTATGTACTGGGACTGCTGGAGGAACCAGACCGCTCCCAACTGGAAGCCCAAGTTCAAGAACAGTGCCCGGCCTGCCTCACCGGTGTGCAGCGGAGCATGAACCTATGGTTGGTTTTTGCGGAAACGTTGGAAAACGCCGAACCATCCGAAGACTTCCGCGGGCGAATTGTGAGGATTGCCGAACTTAGCCGAAAAGTTTTGACGTTTCCCAAAAACTCAGCTTTGCGCGAGCGATCGTCTGTCCCCATTTCGACCTTAGTCGTCATCTGCGCGGTCACTTGCATCTTGCTGGTGGCCACTTGGTATGCGGCGCGCGCGTGGACCCGCATCGACCGGCCCACTTCGGCTTCCGGCCTCGAACGCTTGGCCCAGAATCTGGCGCGCACTCAGCTCATGCTGGATCAGGAAGTCGATAAACGCCAAAAGGCCGAAAACAAAATGAGCACATCTGACCTGGCCGCCCTTCAAAAATCCAAAGCCCAGGAAGATCAGCTGCTCAAAGTACAGGCGCAGGCTGAGCAGTTGAAGACTGAGATCGATCGCAACAAACAACAAGCCAACGGCGCCACCATTCTGCTCGACACCTTCGCCCATCCAGCGTTGCGCTTGCTCCCGATGAAAGCCACTGAGGCAGCCGTCAAAGGTCTCGGCTACGTAATCTTCGAGCGGAAATCGCTCCTGGTTTTTGTGGGAACAAACCTGCCCAAACCATCTCCAGGTCACACGTTTCAACTTTGGATTCTGCGCAACGAGTCACCACCCATTGAAGAAGTGCCCGCGGGTTTCATGCCCGCAGATACCGTCGGCACTTGGGTGATGGCGTATCCAGACGCCACTATGCTTAAGAATGCAGACGCCACTGTGCTCAAGAACGCAGACGCCACCATGCTCAAGAACGTGGTTGGCGTCGAAGTGACCGAAGAGCCGGTTCAGGGAGACTATCAAAAACCCTCCGGACCGAAGCTGTTTGAAGCAAGTACGGTGGAAGATAACTAGCGGAGGAAATCCTCCAGCTGTATTTTCGTCTCGGTGCCGGCATCGCGGTATTTCACAATCACCGGAGTGTAGAGCGAGATACCCCACTCCTTGCCTGGGCCCGTTTTCACTGCGCGCGAACCAGCCACGACAACGGCTTCTTCCGGAATGATGAGCGGATCTTCCGCGCTGGCGCGGTGTACCGTCTCGCGAACCAGATCGTAAACGGGAGTAGAACGATTCAAGATCGTACCGCTGCCCAGTACGGCTCGCTTCTTGATAACTGTGCCTTCATAGACGCCGCAGTTGCCGCCTATCAGCACGTCATCTTCCACAATCACGGGAATGGCGCCCACCGGCTCAAGCACGCCGCCGATTTGCGAAGCAGCGGAGATATGACAATTCTTTCCGATCTGCGCGCAGCTCCCGATCAGCGCGTGCGAATCCACCATCGTTCCATCGTCCACATACGCCCCCACGTTGATGTACATGGGAGGCATGCACGTGACACCCCGGCCAATGTAGCAACCGTCGCGGATACTGGAACCACCCGGCACCACGCGCACACCGTCGCGCACGCTGAGATGCTTGAGCGGGTACGTCGATTTATCAAAAAACTGGCCGGACATTTCCACAATGCCACCGATGCGAAAGCCCAGCAGAATGCCTTTCTTCACCCAGGTATTGACGCGCCAGCCCGTACGTTGCAATGCGTCCGGTTCGGCGGAGCGAACCTTCCCTCGATTGAGCAAATCGATAAATTCGCTGAATAACTTCTTATGTTCGTCGGTATACTGCGGCGGCTGCTGATCGAAAAGTGTCTCTATAGATTGCCGCAGAGCATCACTCAAGCGCGCACTCCCGCCAATAAGCCCAGAGATTCGAGAACAGCTTCCACCTTTTGCTGTGACGCCAGCGCCGGCGCAACCATCGGCAGCCGCCAAACTGGCTCACACAGACCCATGCGCGCCATGGCGAATTTCACGGGTCCCGGGCTCGTCTCGACAAAATTGATTTCCATAAGAGCCTGATATTTTTTCTGCAACTGGCGCGCGCGGACAAAGTCGCCTTTCAAAGCGGCCTGCGTCAAAGAGGTGAACTCGCCGGGAATCTCGTTCGAGACCACCGAGATCACGCCTTGACCGCCAAGGGCAATCAGCGGCAAAGCAACGGCGTCGTCGCCGGAAAGAACGACGAAAGATTCAGGCACGCGCGCAATAATGCTCGCCATTTGCGAAATGCTGCCTGACGCTTCCTTCACGCCGACGATGTTCTTGATTTCCGCCAGACGCACGAGCGTGGCCGGCTCTACGTTGACGGAAGTGCGAGACTGCACGCTGTAAACGATGATAGGCAGCGGCGTGGAATTCGCCAGAGCCTGGTAGTGCTGATACAAGCCTTCTTGCGTTGGCTTGTTGTAATACGGTGTGACAGAGAGGATGCCGGAAACGCCCAGCTTGTGCAGATCGGCAATCAGCCGGATGACATGCGTTGTGTCGTAGCCGCCTGCGCCGGCAATAACGGGCACCCGGCCGCGTGCTTGCTCCACCGTGATCTCCACCACGCGCAAATGTTCGGCATGAGACAACGTTGGGCTTTCGCCGGTGGTGCCGCACGGAACTAGAAAGTTGATGCCGCCGGCGATTTGAGAATCCACAATCTTTCGCAGCGCAAGCTCGTCCAGCGACCCGCCTTCCTTGAATGGCGTGATGAGCGCAGTGCCGCAGCCGGTAAACATATTCTTTTTTACTCCTTAACCAAACAATACTTCTTCCAAAGTGAAGACGCCTTTACGGCCCAGAATCCAACGGGCCGATTTCAAAGCGCCGCGCGCGAAACCTTCCCTGCTCCGCGCCGTGTGACGCAGGGTGATGGTATCCGCGGCCGAATCAAAACCGATTTCATGCGTTCCAGGATGTTTACCGGCGCGGCTGGAACTGGTATCGATGTTTCGCTTATAACCGGCGTCTCTCATCGCTTGGATCAAGTGTATGAGCGTGCCCGACGGGGCGTCTTTCTTGGCGTCGTGATGAATCTCCCAAGCCCATGCGCCATATTCGGCTTCGTCGCGCAAGAGTTGCGCTGCCAACGCGGCGAGCTTGTTGAAGACAGCCACCCCGATCGAGAAATTCGGACTCCACACAAGACCAGTGCCGGAGTCTTCCACCATTCGTTTAACCTCCGGAAGATGATCGAACCAGCCGGTGGTACCGGTCACCACTGGCGTTTTAAGCTCGGCTAGCCGCTTCAAATTTTGCGTCGCAGTTTCCGGAGTCGAGAATTCAATCGCCACATCCACGTGTTCGAATGCCTCGGGCGTCATGCCCGCGCCCTTAGCGTTGTTCAAATCGTGCAGTCGCAGAACAACGTCAAAGTTGTATTCAGGCGCAAGCTGTTCAATAAGGTGGCCCATCTTGCCGTAGCCCACAATCGCGAGTTTTTGATTTTGTGACATTAGGCGAACACCGCCGGATCGAGAGTCGAAAAAAATTCCTTATGCAAAGCAGACACCGCGCCGGCCAGATCTTTGTCGGCGATAACGAAACCAAGGTTCAACAAAGACGCGCCCTGCGAGATCATGCAGATATTCTTGTCGGCCAATACTTGAAACGCCCGCCCTGCAATACCGGGCGTATGCCGTATGTTCTCACCAACCAAACAGACTATGGCTTGTTGGGCTTCCACTGTCACCTCAGCAAATTGACGGACCTCTTCACTGATGGAATTGAGGTTCTCCGTATTATCTAACGTCAGCGAAACGCTCACCTCTGAAGTCGAGAGCATATCGACGCTCGTCCCATAGCGATCGAAGATTTCGAAGATGCGGCGGAGAAAGCCGTGCGCCATCAGCATGCGTGTGGAACGGATGTTCACAATCGTGATATCGCGTTTACACGAAATGGATTTCACCGGGTTCGTGCAGGGCGCTACCTCCAAAGTAATGCGCGTGCCGTCCACTTCAGGCCGCTTCGAATTGAGAATAAGAACTGGAATATTCTTTTCGACGGCTGGCAGCACAGTGGCCGGATGAAGAACTTTTGCCCCAAAAAATGCCATTTCCGCAGCTTCTGCGAACGAAATGCTCTTAACTCGATGGCCGCCCGGCATGATGCGCGGATCCGCGGTCAGCATGCCGTCAACATCCGTCCAAATTTGAATTTCTTCGGCTTCTACACCAGCGCCAATAATGGCGGCAGAGTAATCTGAACCGCCGCGGCCAAGGGTAGTGGTCACACCGTCTTTAGTCGCGCCAATGAATCCGCCCATGACCACAACGGAATGCTCGGCAACCGGACGAACTCTTTCGGCAAGCGCGGCGTAGGTTTCTTCAAACAGCGGCTGGGCTTGCGTGAAGCGATCGTCAGTGATGATCACGCGCCGCGAATCCACATGCTGCGTGGGCATGCCAGCGGCGCGAAACGCGAAGCTAACGACAAGGCTCGAGAGACGCTCGCCAACGCTCGCGATAGCATCTTTCGAACGGTCGGAAAGTTCGCCGACAACCGAGAGACCTTTGACAAGTTCATCGAGCCAATCGAAATGCGTGCGTATGAAGCGGTCTAAATCGGCCGCAGCGGGACCGGCCAGCGCTAGGCCGTGTGTAAGGTGATCGCCACGCAGTTCATCGACAATGGTCAAAGCCTGATCGCGCCGTCCGGCGGCAGCTTCATGCGCTGCGGCCAGCAGTCTGTTAGTGGTTTTGCCCATAGCGGACACAACCACAATGGGGCGGCGCCGTTCATACTTCTGGACAATAGACGTGACGCGAGTGATGGCATCGCGGGATTCAACCGACGTGCCCCCAAACTTCATGACGATCATGGCTTCAGTCCAGAAAGCCTTCCGATGCCATCAGCTCAGCATTGAGAACCGCCGCTCCGGCAGCGCCGCGAATCGTGTTATGGCCGCAGGCGACCAATTTTATATCCAGCGCCGGGCATTCGCGAATGCGTCCAACCGTTACGCCCATGCCGTTTTCCCGCATGGCATCGCGCCGCGGCTGGGGACGATCGGTTTGCGGCAAATAAGTAAGCGGTTTCGACGGCGCGCTCGGGAGTTTGCGTTGCTGCGGAACGCTTTGAAAATTTTCGATAGCGGCCTGCACATCGGCCACCGAAGGCTTCTTTGAGAATTCGATGGAAGTGGTGATCACATGACCATCGACAACCGCAACGCGATTGCAATGAGCGCTGACACGCGCAGCGAGAGGTGCAATCGAGCCGTTCCCCAATGTACCCAGAATCTTCTGCGTCTCTTGCTGCATTTTCTCTTCTTCGGAACCGATGAAAGGAACAACGTTGGCCAGGATGTCCATAGAAGCGACACCTGGATAGCCAGCGCCGGAGACGGCCTGCAACGTAGCCACAATCACTTTTTCAATGCCAAATTGTTTGAGCGGAGCGAGCGCCATAGTGAGCACGATCGTGGAACAGTTCGGATTCGTCACGATCATGCCTTTCCAGCCGCGGATCTTTTGTTGCGCGTGCAACAGAGCTAAATGCCCGGGGTTCACTTCCGGAACGATAAGCGGAACATCAAGCTCCATGCGGTGATTGCGCGAATTGGAAACAACCACGTGGCCCGCTTGCGCGAAATCGCGTTCAATTTCGGTGGCCACAGAGGCATCCATCGCAGAGAACATCAAGCGCGGCGCGCTGGCGGATGGCTTGGAATCGGAGACTATGATGTCCGCGGCATGAGATGGCAGGTCACCGTCCAACCGCCAGGAAGTGGCATCTTTGAGTTTCTTTCCCGCCGAACGGTCACTAGCGCCCAGCCACGTGAGATTAAACCACGGATGATCCTGCAAAAAACGAATGAAATGCTGGCCCACCATTCCGGTGCCGCCCAGAATACCGACGTCGATCGTTTTCATTGCTGTGAGAGCCTTTCCACCAGTTGTGAATAAATTTCAACCGCGGCCGTCAGCTGCGATTTGGCAATGCGCTCCTCCGTTGTGTGTGCTACATGAATCGTTCCAGGACCCAACAGAAAAGGCTGGCCCCAAGTTGCGCCGAACGCCGGAATGTCCGTGGTGTATGCCACGACCGTAGTGGCAAAACCCGTCAGCGAACCGAGCAGAACGGCCGGAATAAAGAGAACTTCGTTTGCCTCCGCATCGGGCGCGGCGGCCGATTTGATTTGCGTGCGCAGTTCCGTCACATCGCCCACCACGCGGATGAAAATTTCGGCAACAGCTTCATCGGGAATCACATTGGGCGCACGTCCGCCGCGAATCACGCCGATATTGAGCGTGCTGGGACCAAGCGTGGCATCCACCGGCAGAGGCAATTTGCGAAGCCGCTCCAGCGCGTTCAAAAGCTTTTCAATGGCCGATTCGCCAAGCTCCGGATACGCCGAATGCGCCATGCGGCCACGCGCCACGATTTCAAAACGCAGCGCGCCTTTCGAGCCGAGAGCGAGTTGGTTTTCGGTCGGTTCGCCGTTGATGATGTACTTGCTGCCGCGCGGCGTATTGGCGGCTGCGATGGCGCCAGCGCTGTTGCGTTCTTCCCCGACCACAAAGAGCAGCCCAAAGCTGCGTTTACCATTGCTGAGCAAGTGTTCGGCGGCCATGAGCATGGAGGCGATGATGCCTTTCGTATCGCAAGCGCCACGCCCCCAGATTTGCGTGCCATCGTCGCGCGAAGGAATGAACGGGGGGACGGTATCCATGTGCGTCGAGAGCGTGACAACGGGATTTCCGAAGCGCACAAAGAGGTTGTCTCGATCCGTTTCCACCGGCATGCGCTCAATTTCACCATCAAAGCGTTTAGCGAGATCGCTCAAGTGATCGAACAAAAACTGGCCGATTTCGCGCTCGTTCGGCGTTATCGATTCGATGTCGATAAGGGCCCTGGTGAGTTGAAATACGTCCATGATTTTGCTCGTAGAATAGCAGACCGCCTCCAGCGGTCCCCAAAGTTCAAAATATTTTATCTCCCGTCTTTTCAACTTCTTAACCACTTTTCGCCCGATGCCGCGTTCGCCCCTTCCCGTAATCTGACAACGGAAAGGTGAGAACCAGAAAAGGGGCGTCAAACGTATGCAAAAACTGATCGACGAATCCAACGCGCGAGCCGCTACAAACAACCGGCAATCCAACCGGCAAAAATCGATTTTCAGAACCGCCAAAAACGGGACTTTTTACCGCGCCTGCCTATATATTTTAAGGGGCGGTAAAAAGTCCCCCAAAATCACCCCTCTGGCAACCGGCAAAATTCGCGGCAAGAGTGCCGGAGTTCAAGCGCTCGAACCTTTGGCTTTTTGGACCTGTTCGCGGAGGTCGGCGAGAATCGGTTCGTCGGTAGGCAGCATGCGGCCGTCTTTCTTGAGGGCTTCGAGGATAGCGAGCGCGCGGGCGAGATCACCGAGCTTGTCGTAAGAAACCGCAAGGTCACGCTGGAGGTCGGCGCGGTTTGGTTCGGCTTGAGTCAGACGTT
>PMSX01000394.1 GCA_003167495.1 Bryobacterales bacterium
CGAAACGGACCTGGTCTTTCACGGCTGCATCAGCATCGAAAGTCATGAGGTCTTTGTTGGTCGCTGGTAAGAATACCGAGTTCGAAATGCTTGTTTACAGGGCGCTCTTGTTCACTCGGGTACAGCGAATTTCTAAACGGCCCGATAGTCGATTTTTAAACGCGTTCCAAATTATTGCGGACCACAGGGATGCTTACACGGTCCTTACACTATGTCATTTCCATCAACGAATGGCACTCGCGCCAGATCCTCGGTAAATGGGCGATATTCTAACAGAGGGCGACCGCATCGTGCACTTGGCCCATCACAAGTATTCCTGGGAGCAGAACGCCGCCTAACAGCCTGTGTCGTGGGGGGGGGTNNCCCACGACACGGGCTACTAAGCAAATTATTGCGGACCACACCCATCGTAAACGGCACTTGTCGTCGTTAGGGTTAAGCCTCAAGCTTTAAGTCCCCTCGCGCACGACTTACGCAGGGCAGCACGTACCCTTGCGCCTTCAATTCATCCGACAGTCCCACTTCCGATTCCATCCGAACGCTGCCCCCTGTCAGCCTGGTGACACAAGTGCCACACTGACCCTGGCGGCAGCCGTACGGAATAGTGATCCCATGCGTCTCTGCCACTTCGAGCACCGTGAGGCCGGGAGGAATGTCGCACGTTATTCTTGAGCGCGAGAATTCAACCGTACCGATGCGGGGCACATTGCTTTCACGGGCCTGAATGGTTTTCGGCGCCCTAAACCGCTCTTGTTTAATCTGGTCACGGTCAACGCCGAGTTCCTCAAGGGCGGCTATCGTATCGTTCATAAAGGGCTCGGGGCCGCACAGAAAGAATGACGCTTCTTTCCGTGCCCTAACTATGTCGGCGAGTAAATCGCGGCGGATGTGACCGGTTAAGCCCTTCCATCCGGCCTCTGGCCGCGTCAGGATGGTGAAGCAGCTAAAGCTCGGGAGAGACTGTTTGAGACGCTCGATCTCTGTCTCGAAGATGATGTCCTGCCGCGTGCGCACTGTGTAACATAGTGTTACTTCAGTATTAAGGCAGCGATCATCCAGAAACCGGAGTATCGAGATCATGGGTGTAATTCCGCTTCCGGCGGCCAGCAGGACGATTTGTTTCTGGGTCTGTTCGTCGAACCAAAAGTTTCCAGCTGGCCCCGTCGCCTCAACGGTGAGACCAATCGCGGCATGTTCGTTAAGAAAGGCAGACACGTTCCCATCCTTCGCTCGTTTCGGCGTTATTTCGATATACCCGCCTTGAGTGGGAGATGAGGAGATCGTGTAAGACCGGATAACTTTCTCGCCAGCCAGCAGCCATGAGAATGTCATGAACTGCCCTGGCTTTGCTCTGAGTTTCGCTCCGTCGGGCAATCGAAAACGAAGACTCACGCAGTCATGCGTTTGCCGTTCGACGCGAACGAGCTGAAGCACGAACTGGCTCGGAGGCGAGACTACGCTGTTGCCTCCGGTCTGATTGGTTTCGGCAGGTGAGATCGTGCGTTTAGCAGTGGAGAGTTGCGGCCGCCGCATGATAAGCGTCCCCAATCCGATGGTTACGATCAGAATCACGGCACCCGTTTGAGCGCTTCGGCGATCAATCCGCCGCGAGGAGTCCTTTACTCCCCTCGCCGGAGAAACATTCAGCGGCTCGTCTGAAGATCTCGGATTAATCAATGCGCTTTGAAGCTGCCGAGCAGCCACTGCTTCTGGCGTCTGCGTTTTAGAAAGGAATCCGATGATTTGCTGATCCTCCCCGGGCTTGAAAAACCCATCGGTTCCGTGGGCATAGCCCACCATGCGCGCGACGGTGTCCTGCCATTGCTTCGGACTAAACTCCGATTTGTAAACTCTGTCTAATTGATGACATCGGCCGCAGTGGCTATCGACGAGAGCTTTGCCGACTATCAGTCCGCCCTGCAAGGTCGAGCTATCTACGGAATCCACCGCAACCAAGTAACTTAGGATCGTAGTTGCATCTTCTTCCGAAATGTGGGAGCCGGGTAGAGCCCGCATGCGGTTGATAGTCGCCGACCAGCCGATGGTGTCTTTACGGGCACCAATTACGCGGTCGAGCGTATGGCAGCGGGAACACCGTTTTTGCATCAGCGCTTCGGCAGCGGGCAGATCCGTTTGTTGAGGACGTGCGTAATTGACTGCGGGCGAAATGTCTTTCACTGAAGTTGCTCGAAGAAGATAGGGGCCTCCTGTTAGCCCGACGAGAAGGAACGCGAGGCAGAAGATGATGACACCCAAAGCTGTCAGTGCGGAATAGTAGCTCTTGTAATAACGCGCGATGATAACTTTAACGAAGAGCAACGGCACTAAGGACATTGCGACCAAAACATGAATCAGTGCGCGCATTGACAGTTCGTCGGGCAGGTTCGTGGTGCGCGCAACCATGAAGTAGCTCATCAAGCAAAACAGGGCGATAAACAAGTAGCCCCCTAGACGATGAGCCTGGATGAGACGTTGACTCATTCGTGACGTCGTGAGCACTCTGGAGGCATGAAAGATCAGCCAGACGTTCAGAGCAGCGAGAAGCACAAATAAAGATCCCAAAAGCAAGCTGATAGATGTGTTGGCCATATGTCACTAAGTTGGGGGGGGTCTGCGGACCGCACACAGAACAGAAGCGTTCTTTCTGTTGAACTGTCTTTTCAGGTGAGGAGAGAATGGGTGGGGCTGGAATCAGACGGAACGCATTCGGCGTTGGTCCCGCACCAGTATGCTACCGCCCCACAATCAAAGACAGGAGCGGTACCTCTAAGACCCGCTTCCATCCCACGCTGCCATCGAGCCCCGAGGATATTTACAAGCCTGCGGGGCTGCAGTGTTCAGTGGGTCAGCGTATTGCAGAGAACTCTATGCCGTAGTTTTCTCCTGGATAGAACCAGGTACGCAAGGCTTGCGCTTGGCCGATTGCAGTTTCATAGAAAGTGAACCGGGTATCTCCCGTAGGCTCCGGCCGGTATGTGGGATTGGCAAGGACAGTCATCTCTAGTTTGGTTTCGTTAGCATCGAAGATCTGCACGATAGTACGGTCGGATGGGGAATCGAGGAGCCTCATTACGTACCGGCCCGGTGCAAGAACCTTTCCCTGAATCTGGATCGGATTGTTAGTGGTGATTACGGTCTTTTTGTTCCATTCATCCGCTTTTGCAAGCGGCGTGAACGAGGTGGTGAAGAGGACTAAGCCGAGGCCGGCCAGTCTTTTGAATGTTGTTGTCATTATTTTCCTTTTTCAATTTTTAAGAGAGTCCAGTGATCTTCTGATCGAGAATCCCGCCTATCAGTTAAAATTCTTGCTCGGCTGGTGTCTAGAATCAGTTAAGTTTCCTGTGCCCATAGGATGCGACATACTAAGACAAGTTTCGATTCGGCAAATTGGGTTACAAGATGTTTACATATCAAGCACAACTGCCGCCTCGGCGACAGACAGTCTAGCTGGATTTGGCTATGTTTGGTTGAGACAGTGAAATGAAAACGTATCTGGACATCGTTTCCCAGGAGGAACCCAACCCAGAGCCGGTCACGGCGAGCCGAAAGAATGTTCTGGCGAGTTGCGAGATACGGGAATTCTTCGGTTGCTCATACCCAGTCCCCTCAAACAAGTTGCTTGCGGACTTTCGATGATTTGGTAACTCCACCGCCGGATATCACTAACAGTGTCAACTGGGAAATTACACGGGCGGGACTCGCACCTCCATTGTCATAAAGTAGCTCCACTGCACTAGCTGTTTGTCTCAGCCCAGGGGAAAGGCTCAGATATACGAAGTGTGTTTGCGTTGTCGTGAGAGGCGGAGCGACCGACGTTTTACTGCTCGCAACGATGCTTCACGTAGTTTTGCCTGCAACGAACTCCCGTCTGGCCGGTCCTCATATCTTCGCGAAATCGAGATGGTTTCTTAACGTCCTGCAGTTCATAATCAAAACCGAGGAGGTTATGCTAAGTTGCAAGTCAGCAGAGCGCTCTTGTTATCAGCCTTCGGACTACCGATTCCCTTTGCTCTGCCGCGGCGACCGAGCCCATCAAAGTGCACATGCCTCAGAGCAAGGTGCCGAGCTTTTTCGACGTCACGCGTTTTCTGCACCAGGGGAAGAGGCACCGGAGTCTTTCGATGCCGACAGTTCCGCGATTGAACGGGGCGCTCGCCGAAACCGCCGTGGGAATGACGAGTACTTCGCGTCATGATGTATATAGTATTGGTGTTGTTGCGAAAACGAAGCTTAATCGATCCGAGGCGTCCAATAGCAACTAGCATTTCCTTTTGACAGTTGAGATAAAGCCATGATGGACGGAAAAAGAGCAGATCAGGCGCAGAGTGTTGCCGAGGAGTTCCAGCGCCGGCTCGACTGCAGCCAGGATTGCATCAAGATGCTTGACCTGGAGGGCCACCTGCTCTGGATGAACGAAGGCGGCATGCAGGCGCTCGAGATCTGCGACGTGGACCCGTTCGTGAATAGCTCCTGGATTCAGTTTTGGGAAGGTGAGGATGCGAAAGCCGCGCAAGCCGCTGTGGAGGCGGCCCGGAAGGGCGGCACTAGTCGCTTCACTGGGTATTTCGCCACGACAATAACAAAGGAGCCCAAGTGGTGGGACATCGTGGTCAACCCAGTTCGCAACGCGGAAGGTAAGCCGGAACGCCTGCTGGCTATTTCGCGCGACGTCACGGAATATAAGCAGAACGAAAAAGCTTTGCTTGAGGCACATTTGCAAGTCGCGCGGAGCGAAGAACGTTGGCGGTCGGTCTTTGAGAACTCGGCGATCGGGGTTGCGCTGACCGACCTCAACGGCCGCTTCCTGGCCACCAATCCGGTCTACCAGAAAATGGTCGGTTACAGCGAAGAGGAACTCCGGGCGCTTTCTTTTGTCGATATTACACATGCGGACTACCGCGAAGCCAACTGGGCACTCGCCGCCGAGTTGATGGAAGAAAAGCGTCAACAGTTTCAGATCGAGAAGCAGTATCGACGCAAGGATGGCAGCTTGGTCTGGGTGCGCAATAGCGTGTCTCTGGTTCCGGGCACCGAAAGTAGGTCCCAATTTATAATGGCGCTCTCTGAAGACATTACGGAACGAAAAAGGACGGAAGAGGCGCTCCTCAAAAGTGAAGAGAGAGTCCGGCTTATACTTGATTCCGCCGTGGAAGGGATCTTTGGTTGCGATGCAGAGGGTAATTGTCTTTTCTGTAACCTTGGTGCGGCGCGATTGCTTGGATATGACGACCCGTCCGAATTGCTGGGGAAGAATATGCATGCCCTGGAACACCATACTCGCGCAGACGGCAGACCGTATCCGATCGAAGAGTGCCCTATTTATTTAGGTTTTCAAAACGGCCAGGGCGTTCATCGAGACGACGAGGTTTATTGGAGAAAGGATGGCACCTGCTTCCCGGTGGAGTTTTGGTCCCATTTGGTGGTTCGAGAGAGTAGAACCATCGCAGCCGTCATAACCTTTGTTGATATCACGGAGCGGAAGCAGGCGGAGGCGGCGCTACGGAAGAGCGAGCAGCTGACTCGCAGCCTGCTCGAGATCAACAACGCCATCATTACGAACCTCACCGAGGAAGCACTGCTCCGTTCTATTTCAGAAGCGGTGCGCCGATCCATCCATCTGGATCGATGCGCCCTTACACTCTACAAGCCGGAAACAGACACCTTTCGCTTCCTTGCTGTAGAGGGAGCTTTGCGCTCGGACTACTTCCAGACTGGTCTGGAAGTAGTCCGTTCCGAAACCAGCGCAGGTTGGGTGTTCGACCATCAACAACCTCTTCGCCGCGATCTCGAAAAGGAACAGCAATTCGCGAACGAGAGGCGCCTTTGGGCGGAGGGCCTTCGGTGGCTTTGCATGGTTCCATTGATTTTGCGAGGAAAGAGCATTGGTACCCTCAGCGTGGTGAGCCGGGAGAAGGAGCCATATTCTGAAGAAGACGCGCAGTTTCTGCAGGAAGTGGCGATCCAGGTAGCGTTGGCGATCGAAAACATGAAATCCTACGAAGAGATCGCGACGTTAAGAGCGAGGCTGGAAAAGGAAAACGTCTACCTCCGGGAGGAGATCCGCACCGCGCACAACTTCGAGGAGATCGTTGGCAATAGTCCGGCCTTGCTCGCAGTACTCCGGTCCGTTGAACAGGTAGCTCGCACGGACTCCACGGTCCTCATTTATGGGGAAACGGGTACGGGGAAGGAACTGATCGCGCGCGCCCTTCACAACCGGAGCGTGCGAAAGGATCGTGCCTTAGTGAGCGTGAACTGTAGCGCAATCTCGGCGGGTCTCGTGGAAAGCGAACTCTTCGGGCACCTCAAAGGGGCGTTCACCGGGGCGATCGAGAGGCGGATTGGGCGCTTCGAGCTGGCTAACGGCGGCACCATCTTCCTAGACGAAATCGGTGAACTGCCGCTGGAGACACAGGTGAAACTGCTGCGCGTTCTTCAGGAACACGAGTTTGAGCCGGTAGGTAGCAGCCGCACTCAGCGGGTGGATGTGCGCGTAATTGCCGCCACCAACCGCAACCTGCAACAGATGGTCGAGGTCGGCCGCTTCCGCTCAGACCTCTTTTACCGCTTGAACGTTTTTCCCCTCCAGCTGCCACCCTTGCGAGAACGTCGCTCCGACATTCCCCAACTCGTGGCGCTCTGCGTGTCGCGGTTTGCCAAGCAGTTCGGGAAGCAGATCGAAGGCGTTTCACGGGAGACTGTGGCCAACCTGATGAGCTACTCATGGCCAGGTAACATCCGAGAGCTGCAGAACGTAATGGAGCGAGCCGTAGTCTTATCTGCGGGTCCCACTCTACATTTGGACAAGGATCTTGTGCCAATGGTCGCCTCGGAGAATATCCTCAATTCCTCTGAAATCCAGGCTCAGGCGGCCGAGCCGGCCGCTTCATCACCGTCAGGACTGCCGACGTTGGAAGAAGTCGAGAGAAGCCATATCCTAGCCGCCCTTCAGCAAACAGATGGAATAGTGGATGGGCCGAATGGCGCGGCGAAAATCCTGAATCTCCATCCCAACACTCTTCGCCACAGGATGACTAAGCTCGGTATCAAGCGATCTGCCCACCGCCGGTCGTAACTCCCTCCACAACGACCGTCTGTCGTGCCAAATGTGGTGGTGCCAGTTACCGAATCCCCGCAAACCGATTGACTTACTAGGCTAGCTAGCGATTCGTTCGACATATCGACTGGGACTGAAATAATCCAGCGAAGAAGGGTTTTGGCCTTCCTGAAGATCTTCAACTTCAATCCGATTTTGTAATTGGCATGCCAACTGCTCATACACCCGCGGGAGCGCAGCAAGGAATTGAAGATAACGGTTGTCGAGTCGTTGAGGGATGCGTTGAGACTCAGGGTTGAAGGCCGATTGACGGGCCGCTGGGTCGAGGAGCTCAGAGGAACCTGCTATCTGCAAGCTCTCAGCGAAGGGATCCGGTTAACCCTGGATCTGGCGGACGTTTCATTCGTCGACACTGCGGGAATTGAGCTGCTCAAAGAATTGAAGAATCGCTCCGTTACTCTTCTCAGCCCTTCGCCGTTCGTAAGCGAACAACTCAACGCGTGAGGAGAAGAGATTTTGATACAACACCTTTCACCTGCATCGAGCGAGAGTGGTTCGGCCCGCATCGCCTGCTGCGTGGCGGTCAGATTAACGCGCGAAGTAAAGTAACCCGAGGGAGGATGCTAATATGCTGGCAGGCTCGAAACAACAGCGCACGACAAAGATGCACGCTCTGTCTCCGATTCGGATGGATTTCAAGGAGAACCGGGCGAATGCCGCGATTTCGCTGACTTCGCGGTCGGAGAGCTGGCAGAAGAGCATTTCTGGCAGTGGTTGGCTTTCTACTTCGATCATTCATGACCTCCGGAATCCCCTGGCGACAGTATTCGCGGGCGCTGAATTGTTACTGGAACTCGATCCTGCGTCGCCCCAGGTCAAGCGTCTGGCGGCGAATATCTACCGCGCAGCCGGTCGCATGCACGAATTGTTGGCGGACCTCACTAGCGCGAGCTGTGGGAACAAATCGACATCTGAGATCTGCAAAATCCGCGATGTCATCGTGGCGGCATCGAAGGCGGCATTTCCAGCGGCGGAAACGCAGAGAGTTCAGATCTTGCACGATGTGCCCGATGGTTTAGAGATAGCGCTTGAGCGCTCTCGTATAGAACGCGTGTTCTTTAACCTGATTACCAACGCTCTCGAAGCGATGCCGCACGGTGGGCAGATCCGTGTTAGCGCGAGGGAGGCGCACAATTGGGTGCTAATCGAAGTGGAGGACACCGGACCCGGAATTCCGCATGGGATTCGCGACCGGTTGTTCGAGCCGTTCGTTACCGCAGGCAAGGCGCATGGCCTGGGATTGGGATTAGCGCTCTCCCGCCAGACTGTGCGCGATCACGGTGGCGACATGTGGACCGAATCATCGGCGGGCGCGCGTTTTGTTGTTCGTCTTCCCCTGAAGCGAGATGAAGATACTTTAGGCGGGACTGGAATGGTTGGCAAGAATACTACTTTAAACGAGAAAGCGCTGCAGGTACACGGTCTTGGGAGAGGACAGACACTTGGCTACCATTGACATTTCTCCTTTTCAAGCTAGACTTGTATCCCGTCCGACCTAGAAGTTTACGGATATCCGATACCGTAATTATCTTGGGGTATGTTTGCGCCTGCCTGCGGCCATTTCCCTCCAGAAAACATATTCGTGCGTCAAAAGTGTTGGCCCCTGGCGACTGCAATGTCCTATACTTTTAGGCTGATTGGCGTCGCAGACTAGCAAGATATCCGCCATCGATCTTTCACTTTTCGCGCGCTCGGAGTTCCTCCGCAAGCATTTTTTCCCCGGACGTCGCCTTATGCTAACGGTTGATCACTAGTTACACTGTTGGGAAAGAAGCCGACTGGTTTTCGCAACCGCTTTCCAATCGGTACCGTGCTAAGTCGTTGACTGCAATCATTCTAAACCCGTGCATCTTGCAGAACCGGACGAGATCGGGCACCCGCGCCATGGTTCCATCATCGTTGAGAATCTCGCAGATCACGCCGGAGGCGTGTAAGCCGGCGAGTCGCGCAAGATCGACCGCTGCTTCCGTGTGGCCCAAGCGCTCCAAGACACCCCCAGCACGGCAGCGAAGCGGGAAAACATGTCCCGGCCGAGCGAAGTCTTCGGGATCGTTGCGTGGATCGATGGCAGCCCGAATCGTTTGTGCGCGATCACGGGCCGAAATGCCCGTTGTTACGCCGTGCCCCTTCGCGTCGATTGAGATCGTGAAGCCCGTACCACACAACGCGGTGTTCTCCTGCGTCATCGGGGTGAGTTTTAGTTCATCGAGCCTTTCGCTGGTCAGCGCCAAACAGATCAGTCCTCGTCCATAGGTCGCCATGAAGTTGATGGCCTCCGACGTAACCTTTTCCGCCGCGATCATAAGATCCCCTTCGTTCTCGCGATCTTCATTGTCGACGACGACGATCATGCGTCCGGCTCTAAGCTCGCGAATACCGACCTCTATGCTCGCGAAGGCAGACGGTTCTCGAGTTACGGCGCGACTTCTCTCACTTTGCTGGCTAAGTCCATTGATGCGTTCGTGTTTCGTACATTCCGTGCTCTCTTGACATCCTAGACTGAGCGTGTGACCCATCTTTTCCTTTTTCGTCCGCAGGTAGGCCAATGAGTGAGGGTTCGGCGCAGCTTCGCAGGGAACCTGATCGACGACCTCGATGCCGGCTTCGATTAAGGCTAGAGACTTCTGCGGATTATTCGAGAGAAGGCGAACTCGGCTGATGCCGAGTTCACGCAAAATTGCGACGGGCAAGCCGTAGTCCCGGTAATCAGCCATGAACCCTAGTGATTGATTTGCTTCGACGGTATCGAGGCCTTCGTCCTGCAGACTGTAGGCCTGCAGCTTGGCCATTAGCCCGATCCCTCGTCCCTCCTGATGCTCGTAAATGAGTAGCCCGTATCCTTCGCGAGAGATTGCCTTCATGGCCAGGTCTAGTTGCCCTCCACAGTCACAACGCAGCGAACCCAGCACATCGCCGGTGAAGCACTGCGAATGAATACGTACCAGCGGCACATTCCGGTTTATCTTACCTAAAACAAGGGCTAGGGCAGTCTCGATCCGTTGACTACCATTAAGAAACTCCCGCTGAAACCCGATGGCTTGAAAAACTCCCCATTTGGTGGGTAGGTGGGTGCATGCAACTCGTTGAGGTGTCCCGGATTGGGCAACTCGTTTCATGATTCGAAAGTGAGGACGATTCAAAAGTCTACCCCTAGATTCAATGCTGGGATCATTTGTACTCTGTTCCAGTGTGTGACATTTGGCGAAGGAAATCGTCTGCGCGATGTAAAGAATTTGTATATTCTCGAATGTCCGGACCTCTTCACGCGGGAGGCGCGAGTTCAAAACTTTAGAGAAGCGCAAGTCTTAGAAGCTGTGGAGGGAACGACCCGGGGCGCTCTTTTCGGGCGCGCGCCAAGCACCTGCCGCACTGTCCGGCATGTTCGAATGTCGAGTGGCGCATCAAGAGCAGTTACGTCAGGCTAACGCGTGACTCGGCGTCGCATGGTAGGCAAGCCGAAATTCATCCGCTGACGCGACGCTTTCGATCAACGCAACGAGCGCTCACTGCGTGTTTGCCGCTCCGGTTTGTACTGAGCTCGACATCGAATCTCCGTTCATAAGACTTGTCAGAACAACATAAAGGCGCCCGCGTGCACGCGACAAGCTCGACATCACGGTGCCTGCGGGCACGCCGGTGAAATCCGAGATTTCCCTGTAGGACATTCCTTCAATTTCGCGCAGGACAAGGATCCTGCGAAAGTTCGGTGGAAGCTCCTTAAGGGCTTTTCTCACAAGCGCACCGTCGTCGTTCAGGAGCAAAAGGTTCTCTGGATTCTCCGCGCGAGGATCCGGAGGGACAAGGTTCTCGTCGAATTCGTCGTTGTACCGGAGCAGCTGGTTTGTACTCAACCAGCTAAGGCAGGTATTTCGAACAATCGTCAACACCCAGGCACGGGCATCGTTACCGTGGAAACTGGCAAAGTATCGGAAAGCCCGCAAATATGTCTCCTGGACCATGTCCTCTGCGTCCTGCTTGTTGCGGATCAGCCGACGCGCGAGGTTGTGGGCGGCGTCAAGATGCGGCAAGACTGTCTGCTCAAAATGCCGGGTATAGTTGTTCTCGGGCGTGGAGGTCTCCCTTGCTAACTGCGCCCCGTCCGGTGTGCGCTTCATGGCCCACTATGGTTCGGACCGAAGATGGATGCAACGGATTGGAAGTTTTTCCTTGGTGGAATGAAAGTCCCCTTGTAACTCATAAGAAATTAAGGGCTTCGAGTAAACTGTCCCCCGTTTCTATCTAGGACTCGCCAAAGTGGCACATTAGTTGCTTGCAGATCTCTCATGAACCAAGAACCTCAGTTTCGCGGCCTGGTGCGTTTTGGGGTATTTGAAGTAGATCTTCGCGCTGGCGAGTTACGCAAGCACGGCATACGAATTCGGCTTCAGGAACAGCCCTTTCTTGCACTAGTGATGCTACTTGAGCACCAGGGCGAAGTGGTGACGCGCGCGGAACTTCAGAGAAGACTTTGGCCGGCCGACACTTTTGTGGATTTCGACCACGGGCTCAACAAAGTCATTAACAAAATCCGTGAAGCTCTCGGTGATTCTGCCGAGAATCCCCGCTTTGTTGAAACCGTTGCCCGCCGTGGCTATCGCTTTCTCGCCGAGGTCAAAGCTAGCGATGCGGTCGCCCTTCGTAGCTCGGAACCCACGACCGAGCCTGATCCCGCTGCAGAGTCCCCCGATAGCCCCGATCTCACCCGCAAACCGACCGGACGCGGGCACGGTTGGCCATCGCTCTTGTGGAAACTATCAGTGTTAGGGGTGCTCGCTCTCGCGGCCTGTCTTCTAGCCTGGAAGCTTTATTCTACGCGCCGCCGACCCGCCGTAATCCGATCCTTGGCTGTTCTCCCGTTGGAGAATCTCTCGGGCGAGACATCTCAGAATTACTTCGCCGACGGAATGACCGATCAGTTGATTTCGGACCTTGGCCAGATCAGCGCGTTGCGTGTGATCTCACGTACCACGATGATGGTGTATAAACACGCGCGCGAGCCTCTACCCCAGATCGCTCGTGAGCTGAACGTGGACGCTGTGGTGGAAGGCACTGTGCTCCGTTCCGGCGACCAGGTCCGTGTCACAGCGCAGTTGATCGAAGCGTCTGCGGACAAGCATATTTGGTCCGAGAGTTATCAGGGTGAAATGCGGGATACGTTGAGACTACAGAACAACGTGGCCAAAGCCATTGCAGATCAAATTAGGATCAATTTGAATCCACAGGAACAAGCCAATCTGAAAAGCGTAAAGGTTGTCAATCCACAAGCGTACGAATCCTATCTCAAAGGGCGGTATTTCTGGGATAAGCGAACGATAAATGGGTTGAAGGTTGCCTTGGCGTACTTTGGCGAGGCGATCGAGGAGGACCCGAAAAACGCACAAGCTTATTCTGGCTTAGCCGATACCTATGCTTTGTTAGGCGACTGGCAATATGCAGCGATGACTGCAAAAGAAGCCCTTCCGAAGGCCAAGGCCGCGGCGATCAAGGCCTTGGAATTGGACGGCACGCTCGGTGAAGCTCACAACTCGCTTGCATTTTGCTTGGATGGCTTTGACTGGAACTGGGACTCAGCCGAGAGGGAATTCTTGCGGGCGATTGAATTGAACCCAAGCCTCGCAACGGCTCATCATTGGTATGGCTGGCACTTAAGTCTCATGGGTCGAAATGATGAAGCTATCGCGGAAATGAGAAAAGCGGAAAAGCTGGATCCCCTATCGCTAATCATTAACGTCGATCTGGCAGAGCTTCTTGTCCTTACGCACGCTTATGACGAATCGATATTACAGAGCCGCAGGACGGTTGAAATGGATCCCAATTTTGGCCCTGCACATAATCAACTCGGCCAGGCATACCTCGAAAAACATATGAATAACGAAGCGGTTGGCGAACTGCAACAAGCGGTTCGGCTTTCGGGGGGTAGCCCGATATGCATTGCCAATCTGGCTCGCGCCTACGTCGCATCCGCTAGGAGGAGCGAAGCCGTAAAGTTATTGAACGATCTGAAGAATGGCTCAAACCCTAGCAATTCGCACGCATCGGAAATTGCCATGATCTATGTGTCTCTCGGGGATAATGGCCAAGCCATGAACTGGCTTGAGAAAGGCTACGAAGAACGGTTTAACCCCGGCGTCCTGCTGCGGCCGGGATTCGATCCTCTCCGCTCTGACCCCCTCTTTGCCAACCTTGTGCGCCGCGTTGGCCTCCCTCGTCTGAACCAGAGAATGTGATGAAGAGGGCGACGCGGCCTGGGACGAGCGAGTGGCGGCATTGAAAAAGGAGCAAAAAGCCGATCAGGTGGGGACAACGGTAAGAGGCTCTCGGCCGATGTTTGCATTCCCCACTTCAAGTCATCTTGTCTCAACTTCAAAACATTCGAGGTAAGATGCAAGGTCGCACGCCACAACTCACAACTGCTTCGGGCTCACTACTGTTTCTAGGTTCAACGAGCAAACACAGCGGCGGCAGATGGAGTTTGTCTCCACCCGCAGCGAAAGACGAAACCGCTGCGCTTCTAACCCGTTCAGAATCTGCAGAAGACCGTGGGACTTTAACGAACCAATCACCGGATGAAAGAAGCAGGGACGAACGAGGCCTTCTGCATCGACTACCGCCGATACCCATGGAGCATTACAGCGCGGCGCTTCCGGCTCGCAGAGACCGAGGTGCGCCCGGAAGTGCCTGACAATACGTTCGAGCTTATACTGGCTTTCCAGAACGAATCCAGTACTACCCCATTCGCTCGATAGCCGCTGCATCTCGCGCTCAAGATGCGGAATATCCTCAGGTCTTAGTGCCACCTCCGCTTGCCGCGCGCCGTCCCAGGGTCTTGAACGATTGAACGCCTCCGAACTGAGATCTGCCGCCAAATATGAAATCGAGTCGAGCCCCAACTGCTTTGCCGCTCGAGCCGTTTCACACAAGTGCGCGAAATTTGCTCGCTGGATCGTGCATCGGGCTGCGATCGGGAAGGTAGGATTCCGATCACGAAGCTCACTGACCCCCCGTCTTAACGCGGAAAATGCCCCAGCCGCTCGCCGGATTTGATCGTGTACGTATTCCGGGCCGTCCATCGAGATTATGACGTCATCGATGTGACGAAGAATTTGAGCGGCATTTCTTTTCAAAAGTAATCCAGTGGTAAGTATACTAACGCGAATATCGCGAGACTTCAGCAGGGCAGATAACCGAAACAGGTCTGAGTGCATCAACGGTTCTCCTCCCGAAAACACTACCCACCGAACTGATAGTTGTTCGATCTCAGCCAAGTGAGACTCTAGTTCCTCCGTCGTGAGTTCCGCTTCGTTCGTGCTCTTCCAGATATCACACATGACACACCGGCAGTTACAGCGCGCATGCGGGAAGAGGATGAGCACGGGGAGATAATCGATCTTTCCTGTCATGCAGCTATCGCCTTTCCGGCCAGACGTAAATCGTCGTGAAGCACTTTCTTCGTTTCATGAACGAGAGAGGGCGCATTGAGAGCAATCAAATAGAGACCTCGCCTCTCCACTTGCAAGGCAAAAAAACCCCTTGAAGGCGCGGACGGATAATACTTTTCAGCGAAGTTGGAAGAAGCTAAGACCGGTCTGCCTTTCACAAATACCAGCTGTGGGTACTTGGAAAGCAGCGAACCGGCCGGTATTTCCCCGTCGTCCTCGATCACGAGCAAATCGGCTGGACCAGCATGACAAATCCTACCGAAACCAAACGGCATTTTCAGAATCCGCGCTGCCTCAGAGGTTACCATCTCGAACAGACGTTCGGGCGCAACAATTCGGCACGCCAGCCTTAGTTCATCAAGCAAATCGCCTGCGGCTGTCATAGAAGAGTCGGTGCCAAGCGCGATCGGAATGTCAGAGGCCAAGACGCTCACGTCCAGGCTGCGTCCAAGAGTGAAGTGATTCGAGCTAGGGCACCATATTAAAGAAGCGCCGCTGCTCGAAATGAGCATAAGCTCCGAAGATTTGATCGCGACACCATGGACCAACACTGTCGAATCCGTAAGGGCACCGGCTTCTGCCAAGACATGCACTTCGCGACGAGCGGACTCGTCGACACCTTCCGCCACGTGCATGATGAAGGGCCAGTTTGTTGGCGTATCTCGAAAGGTGGAAAGCCAATCCGGGGAAAATGTTAGTGAGTGCGCCCAATGGCACCGCTTCAACACCCGAATGGGGAACTCCGAATCCAGGAGAATGGGATGAAGCGGGTTATGGTGCGCAACACTGGTGACACCAGAGAGCAAATTCTTAATTGCGCCCCAACATAACCGGATATCTTTGGGGACAGTCAAGTGCTCCTTGATTGGCGTATCGTACGGATGATAAATGTCTTCCGCCCAGCGTGTGGCGTTTAAGTAAAGGCCACGCCCTAACCTTGGGAAAAGATTCATTTCGAGGTGATCGTGCGCATTGATAAGACCCGGCAGAATAAGAAACCCTTCCAGATCAAGGACGAGATCCTCCGCCTCGCGGATCGGACTGAAGGAGACTCGCCCGCCTTGTATCCAGAGGCTCCGATTCATGGCCTTCGTGGCATCAATAGCAACTCGGGCTCCCCTGATCAGCATGGCTTTTCCCAGGTGTGAAGGTACAAAGCGGGTGTTCGGCTGGCTTCCGCAAATGAATCAGCTTTGCCATGAGATTGGAAGATCGGGAATTCTGGCTGTCCCAGGTATGCGAACTGCCGGGCCGCGTTGCGAAGACCCGAAGCCTTCGCAGCATTATCAATTGCCTGGAGTGAATGGGGGAAATGATCAATCTCGTATAACACGGTAGCCGCCCTAAAAGAGCGCGTCCAACCGATCGACGTAGCTGCGGGATGTAAGTCACTGACGGCAATAGTGGCGCCGGGAAGTGCTACGCGAGCTAGTTCGCGGAACACCTTACAAAGATCTCGTAAATAGCCCAAGGCCATTGAGCACAGCACCAGATCCGCCGCGTCCGTACGAAAAGGGAGGGATTCCGCATCTCCCAAGGCCACCGACCCTCTTAAACAGGGGACCTCTGTTGCCTTAGCCAGCATTTCCTCGCAGAAATCCACACCGAAGACAGTCACACCGGCCTCTTGTAAGCGCAACAACCAGGTACCACTGCCGCAAGCGACGTCAATCACTGTTGTCCGTTTGACGAAGCGCAGCAGATTCGCCATGCTCCTTCGTTCGAGCGCCAGAAGAGGGTTGTCGCCCGAATCGTAAGAGGATGCCCAGATCCGATGTCCTTCCAGCGGCGAGATACGCACTAGATACTCTCCAGCCTAGGCTTTCGCAAAGACACGAAGCGTTGCGCCCACGCGAGCTCGCATGGATACGCATAGAACCCGAGTCGGTACCGCCAGCTGCTGAGACACTGGAGCAGAGCCCGGCCCCAGGCGGGTAGTTGAATATCTTGCACCGTGGGCCATCTGGAGTTAACTACAAGATCAAAATTGTCGATGCGCCGCTTCACTTTTTTCGGCAACCAAGCCACGTTAGGATCGTGCCGCGTTGTGAAGTTGTACCAACGTTCCGTGGCCCACTCCTCCGGAGTGCGTGGGAACTCAATTTTTGCCTCGACTTCGCCATACATGCCGTCAGGATGAGGCGTAGGAATATAGTGCTGGACAATTATTTCCGCATCAGGATTCACACGTTTAATTCGGCGGATAAATTGAATGGTTTCGTGCGTATCCCGCTGCGGGTCTTTAGGATTGCCGACCACAAACGAAAACTCGGGCACTATGCCAAAGCGGCGTATCCTTTCTGCGAGCTGCAATGTCTGACTGGTCGTTATTCTTTTGTTCATTTCTTCTAGCACCCAATCAGAGCCCGATTCGGCCCCGAAGAAAATCATCGCCGCGCCTGCGCGCTTGAGTAAACGGAAAGTTTCATCTGAGTACCGAAGGACTGTGTCGATGCGTCCCTCACACCACCACTTCAGATTGAGCGGTTCGAGGCATTTTGCCAGTTCGACCGAATGGCGCTCGTTAAGAAAAAAGTTGTTGTCGTAGAACTGAACTGAATCAATATTGTACCTTCTTTGCAGGTGCTTGAGAACTGCAGTTGTCCGTTCCGGAGCTTCGGTTCGCTGACGACCTTGATAAATAGGAACAACCCCACAGAAAGTACAGCGGAAGGGACATCCGATACTGGCTTGGTGAACAACCGTTCGTCGCCCCAGAAAAGTGGGAACAATGTACTTTTCGGCATTCAGCAGCTTGTGGTAAGGCAGCCAAGGAAAATCGTTAGGTGACCGCAAGGGCCTTTCTGTGTTATGGACGTGCAGGCCAAAATCGTCTTTATACGACAGTCCTTTTACACCGGCGAACTTCCGAGTTGTCCGCAGTTGTTCCAGAAATTCCAGAAACGTTTCTTCTCCCTGCCCGCGTACAACAAAATCGACGTAACGGGCATTAAGCGCAGCGTCGGGATACAGTGACGCAAAATATCCGCCCCAAACGATTGGTATCGACTTATACTTGAGCCGGAAATGCCGGCATAACGGGATGGCCGCCACCATCTGGGGGCCCGGCATGACCGAAACAGCAAGCAAAGAAACGTTGCCGGTTTGGACAAGCCGGTCCAGTGTAGCCTGTGGATCGGGATCGGCATTGCCATCTACGATGGCATAGTCTTCTTTTCCGTCGAGAACCGCGGCTAACGACAGTACAGCGAGAGGAAAACGCCGGTTCTTAGGCTTCGTGGAACGGGGATGCAGCAAGATAATCATCGAACCTCTGGCCTCCCGACGAGAATCCAGAATTTTGAGGGGGGGCGTCGATTCAGAATTCTTGTTTTGAGCGGCCGTAAGTGCCAGCGCCAGCCATACCACGGCTTATAAATCTGCCAGCTAATGTTCAAGACCTGCTGGAGCCAATGCAGGGTCGGAATGTCCAGATACTCGATGCTCGCTAACGTATCTGAACGGTACCCATAAAGCTCAAAGAAATGTGAATGTTTCTCTTCGACCATTCGCGCGCCGTGCTCAGGTTTATCATAAATGGGAGAGTCGAGAATGACAATCGAGCCGGTGGGCCGCAGGCACCGTTTAGCCTCATCCAAGGTCCGGACGTAGTTAGAGGAGTAATGGAAGGACGCATTGAAGACAGCCAAGTCAATACTTCCCGATGGTAGGGGGATTCGGTCAAAATCTGATACGACTTTTGGAAATAGCGTGGGATAGTGACGAGCCGCAGCCAAACCGTCGCGAGGGTCGTCGAAGATATCTATCGCCACGGGCAGGTGCTTACGAACTGAAAGCCGGTGCGACAACCAACAATTACCGGCACCGAGGTCTAGGATATCGAGGGCTCTCTGCTCAAGTGTTTCCTTCGGCTCCAATATATGCCGAACGAAATATTCGTAGGTTTTTGCGCGCATGGCCCACATGGCTACGTTTTTATCGTTCGGGTTGCAATAAGGCAAAGAGCGGTAATATTCACTGTGATCAGACCCGCGTCCTTCCGCGTATCTGATACAACGGTACTCTTCCAGGAATTTTCGACGGGCAGCATCGTCAATAGTCATAATCGTTCTAGGATGTACAGAGTATGATCCGATAATGACCGCAGAACGCGCCGATGCGCCAGCCGTTCATCAATCGCCGTAAGATTGGCGACCAAGTGCTGGCTGACGGCCGCGTAGGAAGCCGGAACGCACAACCCGATTCCCAGATATCGTTTTAAACGAAAGTACGGATCAAAAGTCGAGATGATGAAATTGTTCGAGAAGTAAAAGACATTTCCGGCGAGTTCCGAACGACTGTGGCCGCTCAGCCGCCGAAATGCTTTCTTCAGATTGCCGTGCAAGAGGTAATATCCAATTTCCCATGCGCAGATCCGTCCGAGAAAGCAAAGAGCCAGGTGTCCACCCTTGCGAATCAATCTGGCTAAGGCACGCGCCGCCAAGTCGAGTCCTTCGACACAATTGAGAGCACCGAAATTTGATATTGCTCCATCGAATCCCAGTTGCAAGCTGTTGAGGCTCTCGATGGGCCATACTTGAGCGTCGACTCCACGTCTTTTCGCAACCTCAATCATCTTGGGCGAACTATCAATACCGTAGACCTGAACGCCTCGCGATTGAAAATGGAGAGCATCAATTCCCGTCCCACACCCCACGTCCAGGATTCGATTACCCTGCTGAAACAACGGATCCACAGCTCTCCAAACAGCGTTGCGCTGTGACATTCCTATTGCGGTGGAGCTCCAAAGCCGGTCATAGTCTTCGGCAATTTTATCGAACGACGGTTTGAAGGATTGGTACATAGCGGCTACGCCTCCACCTCGTCGCGAGTCATTCTAAGTCCCTCGCGCGCCGCCAACGTCCTAGTTGGATCTGGCGTTTGAGAAAGTTCGCTTTTTAGAAGCTCGTCCGCGTGTTGATAAAAGCGCCGCGAGTGCCGGCCTTTAATGCGGATCTCGCGATCCGTCGTTTCCGTCCATTTTCCCAGTGTGATGAGTCGGGAGGACACACGCTCGTAATAGGGAGTGCCTTTTATTGGATAGGAGACGGTCGTGAAACACACATCAGGCTGACACGCTTTTGCATGCTCGACGGTTAGCTCGATATCTTCAATCTCTTCGCCGTCATAACCCCACATCAGAAACATTCCCGTTTCTATCCCATAGGACTTGCATAGGTGGACCGCCGAACGGACTTGGTCTACGGTAACCCCGCGTTGCATTGCGTTCAGAATCCTTTGGGAGCCACTTTCAGATCCGATCCAGACTCGAAAGCAGCGAAGATCAGCCAATGTCCGAGCGACTTTTTCGTTCACGCGATCTGCTCGGGTGATGCATTCGAACGGAATCGATAATCGCCGGCGACGCATTTCGGCGGCAAACTCGAACAACCAGCCGTGGTGAATCGTGAAAACGTCGTCGGCCAGCCATAACATATCTGGGTTGTAGCGCTCGAGGATCCACTCCACTTCATTCACAACCGCATTCGGCGAACGGCGGCGATGCGTCATTCCGTACACTGAGTGACTGCACCAATTGCACCGATAAGGGCAACCGCGCGCCGTGATGAGCGAAACAGAACCTTTCCCGTGGAATTTACGCCAAGTATCGAGGTAGCGCGGCATATCGATTTGATCGCGATCCGGCCACGGTTGGGCATCTAGATCCTTGATTAGCGGAGCCGACTCGGTTGTGACAAGTTGTCCATCCGCGGTCCTATAGACAAGGCCGCCGATGCTCGACCAAGCTTCCCGGTGCGCCGAACACCGTAAGAAACTTTCGAGCGCCAACTCGCCTTCGCCGACAATCACTACGTCCGCGCCCGAATCAAGGTACTGTTCCGGGTAATTGGCTGGCTCAGGCCCACCCACGATGACCGTCCAACCGGATTCACGAGCAGAACGGATGATTTCCAGTGCATTGACTCTGGTCATCAGATTTGCGTAAACACCAACCACAGCAGGAGGGCCACAACGCAGGAGCTGAAATAATTCATTCCTCGAACCAAAGGTCGAATCGTATATTTCGACATCGAACCCTTTATTCCGGAGGTGGGACGAGAGATACAGAAGGCCCAGAGGAGCATAGGGCTTCATAATCTGCTGCTCCTTAGGGTCCTCAAAAAGAAAATAGGCGTGAGTCAAAAGGAGCTTCATGCAACCTCTGAAATTGGTAGAGGCTCACTGGGCCTTAGACGGTGCACCTCAGCCCATGCATCTTCGATTGCAACAGTCTTTTCAGGATTTCTTACTTCGAGGTGAAGAGCGTGGGCCAGTGCGCGATATAAGTCTGTTGAAAATGTTCCTTTAAACATCATCGCGAGATCGCCGCTCTCTGACCAATTGGTCTTTTGACTTATCTGGGAAGAAACAATTTGAAAAAACTTTGTCCCAGGCAAAGGATAGGAAACCGAAACACCCACATCATCTGGTTCTGTCCTCCGGACCATTCGAATGGTCGATTCAATATCGGCCCAGGTTTCTCCCGGGTAGCCAAACTGCAGGAACCAGCCCGTTCGAATTCCATGCCGCTTAAGGTTCTCCCGCGCTTGATATATTTGCCCAATCCGAGTGCCTTTATCCATAGCTTCCAGGATGCGCTGGGACCCGGATTCAGCGCCCATCCAGACTTCCAGACACCCCGCCCGCTTCAGTTCTGCAACGGTATCGCGCGTCATAAGGTCGCACCTCGATTGCATTTTGAAGGGAATGCGAGCACCAAGCTTTTCTACGGCATCAGCAAACTCGATCGTCCAGCGCGCAGAGAGGGCAAAGATGTCGTCAGCAAACCAGATGTGGTCGGGCGAGTACCGTTTCTTGAGATGAAGCAGCTCCTGTGCGACGGAATGCGGTGATCGAACGTTGTAATTATTCCCATAAATCGGTTTCGCACACCAGTTGCAGCGGTAAGGACAGCCTCGACTCGAAATCAGATTGAGCGAGAAGAAGCCATGCTTTGCGAGCCAGACTTCGCGATAACGGCTTAAGTCAATCAGATCCCACGCGGGTGGAGGTAGCTCGTCCAATTTCGTCCGCAGTTTTCGCGGCAATGTACGGAGCAGTCTACCAGTGTCTTGGTCTCTGCACGCGAGCCCGGCAATTTCATTTGGACTCTTCTGTGCAGTAAGCTGGCGGATCGTTTCTTCCGGTTCACCGATGACCACATAATCGAACCCGGCGTTCAGATACTCTTCGACGTGATCTGTTGAATCCGATCCATGAACCGCGGTTGGGCACCCGAACTCACGCGCCATGCTCGCCGTCCAGAATGCGAGCTCCCTATTGCGAGAAAGGCACATCTTTGTTAGAAAGTTAAAGCCGTCTTCACAGACAATAACGAAGCAAGGAGTCATCAACTCGACCGATCTCCTAAGCTTCTCTTCGGGTGCCTCGAGCGTGACATCGCAGACCTGAACGGTATGGCCCTGCTGGCGAAGGACTGAGGCAACAAGCAGTGTCTGAAGCGGCGGATACGGCTCCATTTTCTGACGCTGTTTGTCGTCGTAAAAGACATGGTTGCTGTGGGTGAGGAGTATGTTCATGCGTCGTCCGCCTTCGTTATTGAACCTGCCTAAGTTTTCGGCTTAGCGGATCTCCCGTTAGCAGGGAACGCCGGAGTGCCAGCCAGTGCTGCGGCATCGACAGCCAGAGTTCAACCGGCACGGAGAAGAAATTGTGTTTCAGGCGCCAATGCAGAGACTTCTGCAGCAGGCGTATCGCGCCCTTGCCGATTTCGGAATGCGACTTTCTGATTCGTTTTGCTAACTGGTTCGCGAGCATGAAGTAAGACATGCTGCGTGACAAACCTGTGGTTGCTGCCACACTGAGCCACGGGAGCTCGGCCTGTCCCAGACCGATGGACGACCATTCTTCGAGAGTTTGCGGTTCATACAATCCAGCCTCACGCAGTTCCGGCCAGATTGGGATGCCTGGGTATGGCGTGAACAGGTTTGGAGAGAAAGTGACATTCTCATATTGCTCCGCGATTTCGCCCATGACACGCAGGGTCTCCTCACGGTGTCGTTCTTGTTCCCCCGGGTATCCAAAGATCAGGTTGTAGGTTACGCGAATGCCAGCGTCGCGGCACTTTCGGGCGGCTTCGAACATGTCTGCAATCTCCTGGTGGGCCTTGTGCATCTTGCGCAGAATCTCTGGGGACGCGGATTCGGTCCCAAATCCGATGTGGCTGACTCCGCTCCTGGCCAATAACCAGACATCCTCATCAGTGAGACGGCACAGCAGGTCAGTGGATGCCTGAAAGGTCCAACGAAACTTTAGCCCGCTTTCGATGAATCCACGTGCCAAGGCGATAGCACGGCGTGTATCGACCAGAAAATTCGAGTCCACCAAAGAGATTTCGTCGAGCCGATATGTGGTGACAAGGTTCACGACCTCGCTCACAACGCCGTCAACAGTTAACGGATTGAAGCGGCGATTGTAGAACACCATGTCTGTGCAATAGTTGCATGCGTAAGGACACCCGATGCTGGTCGCATACGGCAACTTGCGCCCACCTGTAGCCTTGGCGTAGGGCTCGAAGTCCACCAGATCATAGGCTGGTGTTGGCAAACTACTCAATGGCGATGACGGACGATCCTGATTCTCAATGATGTTTCCGTTTCGCTTAAACCAGCAACCCGCGACGAGATCAAGGCTTGCCCCGCTAGATTGTCGATTGAGAATTTCGGTGAGGGTTCGCTCGCCTTGATGGCGCACAACTATGTCGACAAAACTCTCTCGCAAGGTTTGCCCGCTGAGCAACGTTGGGTGCCAGCCGCCATAGATGATGGGCAGATCGGGGCGGACCTGACGCACGACCTTGCTCGCGGCGATGGCATCCATGATCATAGGGCCCGTAAGTACCGAAGTTCCGAATGAGAAGGCATCCTTGACCTCCTCGCCAATAACATGCAGAAACGATGGCGTAACTGCACCATCAATGACCACCGGGAGAAATCCCTGCTCCCGAATAGAAGCTGCCAGGGAAAGCAGACCGAGGGGGGGGCCGAAGACCTTACCCTCGTAAGGGGGTGAGAAAAGCACGACCTTCCTGAATGGCTTGGTCAACAAGAGACAACCTCGGTCGAAAGCTGCTGCGCGTCGACCTTCGGCTTTGAAGCGGGGAAAAGGACATTCGCCTTATTCTTCAACCAGAGCTCAACCGGCGCGGCGTAAACGTCGTGATCAAGTCGCCAGCGTGCGGGCAGGCTAATGGTTTTGTGGACTAGCCTGTTCACCGGATGCTTTTTTTGAACGCCAATAGGAACACGGTTAAATGCCACGCGCAGGTACTCACGCATCCGTTGCACCCGCTGGTGCTGCCGCCCTTTCAACCATGGAAGCACCGTGTAGCGCGGAAAGAAGTCGGCCCAGCCCTCAAAGGTTTTCGGGACCTGGATGCCTAGTTCGAAGGCGCGCTTCATGATCGGGGAGCCCGGGTACGGTGTGAAAATGTTCGTCCAGAATTCAGCCGCAGGGTAGCGACGGCAGATTTTCATGATGAGGCTGATGGACTCGCGCCGCTCAACGTCAGACTCGCCTGGAAATCCGAAAATTATGTTGAACGAAGGGCGGATACCTGCCTGGCTCAGCATATCGGCCGCCAGGTGGATCGTCTCCAGCTTCTGAAAGTCCTTGTTCATCAGATGGAGAATTTTCTTCGAGCCCGAATCGGCCCCCTGGGCCACCTGCGAGAGACCGGCTCGGCGCAGTAATTTCAACTCCTCGACCGTCAGGCGCGTGACAAGGTTAGTCGACGCCTGAATACTCCAGTCAAACTTCACCCCGCTCCGCACCAGACCTTCTGCAATCTTCACGGCTCGGTCACGGTCCACCAAGAAATTATCGTCGACGACCCACAGCAACTGAAGCCCGTAGCGGGCGACCAGATCGGTGACCTCTTCGACGACCTGTTCAGCATCGAGGGCATTCCATTTGCGGCCATATAGTCCTTCATTTGTGCAATAGGCACAGTTATAGGGGCATGCAAGACTCGAAGTGTACATTGCCCAGCGTCGTCCGCAAACTCTTTCATATGCATCAAAATCCGCAAGATGGTATGCCTTGGGCGGCAATTCTCGAATTGGTTTTAGCGGACGAGGCTGATTAAAGACCAGCCGCCCTTCTTCTTTGAACCCGACTCCTGCGATGCCCTTGAATGACTCACCCGCCTCAATGTGCCGGACAATCTCCAGAAGGGCATCTTCACCTTGACCGACAACCACGACGTCGACGTCCTTACATGCCAGCGTTTGATCGGGCAGAAGGGATGGATGCCAGCCACCGAGAATCACTGGCTTGTGTGGATATCGTTCTTTCACCGCCCGCGCGATCTGCGCCGTCTCTCGAATCATTGGTCCAGTAACCAAGGACACGGCAAGGCAAAGTGCATCTTCGAGTTCGTTTAGCACTTCATTCTGAAAATCTGGTGTGATTGTGGAGTCGATGATCCGGACTTCGTAACCTGCCCGCAATAGCGGAGTCGAGACGGCCAGAATGGCTAGTGGTGCGGTGGCTTCTTGGCTAGAAAAGGCAGGAAAGAAAAATATCACTTTCTTCATGAAGTAGCCGCCTCGTGCCTGCTGATCGACCGATCAGAGGCCCTTAATGGGTGATCTCCGTTCCACACATGACTAGTATGAGGGCGAATCGAGATCAAGTTGTTCGTCGGATGTAAACAAAACGTAAATGCTGGCGTAGGATGCTTTTCGACCTCGATACCTGACGACTCGGTATTCTTCTAGCAAGTCCGTCCGGGTCCCTCAGCGGGTTTCACAAATCATTTACACATTGGGGATGTATTGTAGGCTCCTCGCCAATAACATTGTGTGTAGCGAGGAACTCATCCAATTTGCCTCGCAAGATGAAAGGCTATATGAAACTTACCAAGCTCGTACTCTGTCCTTTTGCACTCTCCCTAGCGCTTGGAGGAAAGGCAAACGTCACCCTCGACGGGCAGATCATGGATCGACAATGCGCGCAGATGCACTCTCACGACAATATGATGAAGGCGGAAGGCGCTACAAACGAGAAGGAATGCACCGTAGCGTGCGTAAAGAATGGCGACAAGTTCGCATTGCTCGACTCAATCACCAACACCGTGTATTTGATCGATAACGATAAGAAGGTGAGAAGCTTCGCTGGTCAGCGAGTGCATATTAGCGGGTCCTACGATAAAGATTCAGAAGTGCTCGAGATAGCGACTATCCTGGCAGCCAAGTAATCACCGCAGGGGTTCAAAGCAAAACGCGCCATGGGTCTACGAAGCTTTACACATGCCGGAACACAATATACCGCAAATGGACTTTTGGGGGTGATAAAACGTCTGAGTCAGTTTTGGATTCGAAATCCCCAAGGACGTCGGCCTGCGGAAGCACTGCGCGGCGTTTGGAAATATCGGCTTATTCTGGGCGTCTGCTTGTATTCGTTGATCGTTAACGTACCTCTTGAGGCTCAGATTCCGAACTTGCTGCCATTTGGCCAAACGACCAGGCAGAATCAAACGCTTCCCTCGTCGCAGCCAGGACAGCCCGGCGGTTGTACTCCCACTGACTATGCCGATCCAGAAGCTGACTGTATGCCATCTAGCAGCCAATCCGGATACGCTCCGTATGTCGACCCTGGCACGATGGAGCCGATGGGTTATGCCCCAACAGCATCTCGGTATCCGTCGGAATCAAACCTCGACAGATCGTCCGACTGGGACAGTAACGGGCCGGTATCTTCACCTCCGATATTCCAGAAAGAGCCTCCCACTGAATTTCAACGCTACGTGGCAGGTTCTATCGGACGCCTTCTCCCTATCTTCGGTGCTTCGCTCTTTGAACGCGTTCCTGCGACGTTCGCGCCCGTTGATCGGACACCCGCGGGCGCCGATTATCAGATTGCTGCGGGCGATCAGCTTCAAATCTCTATTTGGGGGCAGTTCAACTTTTCGCGCCGCCTCACCGTCGATCGCACTGGACAGATCGTTCTTCCAGAGGTGGGGCCGATCACGGTAGCTGGGATGAATTATTCGCAGGCCGCGTCCGCCATCAAATCTCCTTTCACGCGTCTCTATAAGAACTTTGACGTTGATGTGACACTTACACATCTCCACTCCATTCAAGTGTTCGTAGTGGGCGAAGCAAGACGGCCTGGAAGCTATACCGTAAGCTCGCTCAGTACCTTAGTTAACGCTATCTTTGCCTCCGGTGGACCTTCGTCACGCGGTTCCATGCGGAGTATTCAGCTAAAACGTGGAGACAGGACGATTCGCACTTTCGATCTATATGGGTTGTTAATTCATGGAGATAAGTCGCAGGATTCACAACTACTCCCGGGGGACGTTATCTTCTTCTCACCTGCCGGAGATCGAGTCGCCGTAGCGGGCAGTGTGAGTCACCCAGGTATTTATGAACTTGGGTCCAAGACGACCTTGGCGGAGGTTCTTCACTTTGCCGACGGGCTTTCTCCTCTCGCCTCACTGCACCAGGTTCTGCTCGAGAGAATTGAAGACGGCTCGGAATTGCGGATACTGCATGTGTCTCTGGGTCCCCAGGATCTTCAGATAGAACTGCGGAATGGCGACATTGTCCGCCTTTTGCCAATTGTCCAACGTTTTCAGAATGCCATCACTTTGCGCGGCAATGTGGCCGACCCGGGGCGGTTCCCGTGGCATGAGGGTATGCGCCTCAGCGACCTGATTCCGAACAAAGAATCGCTACTCACACGCGATTACTGGAACGGGAAGAACGCTCTGGGCGCAGCAGAAGAGCCCACGGCAAACGATGAATTCGAAACGGTAAACTCGCCTTCTCAACCCAGTGGTGACGGCAACGCAGCTCTTTCTGCTCAACGGGTGCCAGAAATCGCCACGCTCAAGAACGGAGGAGTAACTGCCGGCAGCTTTCAAGAGCAAAAGCGGAACGCTCAAGGGGATACCTCTCTAGGTGCCGCGACTGGACTGGCAGAACTCCCACCCCTTCGGACCTTCAATCCCCGCTACACTGTGCAGCCTTCGGTCCCAGAAATCGATTGGGACTACGCTGTGATCCAACGAACGGACCCGGGTACGTTATCCACCAATACTCTTCCATTCAATTTGGGAAAACTGCTTCTTTCTCATGATAATTCTCAGAATCTAGAGCTTCGTCCCGGTGATGTCGTCACTATTTTCTCCCAAGCCGACTTTGCTGTACCTAGCGCCCAGCAAACCAAGCAGGTGAGAATCGAGGGAGAAATTGCGATGGCGGGCGTTTACTCCGTTCGTCCGGGAGAAAGCCTTCGGCAAGTTGTCGCACGAGCAGGCGGACTCACCAAGAATGCTTATCTGTATGGAGCGCAGTTCACGAGGGAATCGACGCGGCGTGAACAGCAAAAGCGCTACAACGATTTCCTCGATCAGTTAGAACGCGAAATAAACGAGGCGGCTTCCAATCTCTCAAGCCGGGTGACTTCGCCGCAGCAGGCGGCCACCGCCCAAACGTCGCTGGCTAGCCAACGCGATCTGGTGGATCGGTTGCGAAAGACTTCATTAAACGGGCGGATCGTACTAGATATGAGCCCGAGCGCCCAGGGCGTCATTTCACTGCCGGACTTGCCACTCGAAAATGGCGACCGGCTTTATGTGCCGGCCCGACCAGCCACAGTCAACGTTATCGGTGATGTCTTTGAACAAGCATCCTTTCTTTATGAGAACGACTACCGAACGGGTGATTACTTGAAGAAGGCGGGTGGGACATCGCGTTCGGCCGATAGCAGCCACATGTTTGTAATCCGCGCCGACGGTTCCGTTGTCAGCAGGCACTTTACTTCGCCACTTTTTGCCAAGAGTTTCGATGCGCTTCCAATGTCGCCAGGAGATACGCTGATTGTGCCTACGTATATCAACCGAAGCACATTCGTGCGAGGTCTTATCGATTGGTCGCAGATTTTCAGCAACTTTGCGCTTGGCGCAGCTGCGGTCAACGTACTGCATTAAAGAGAGAGGTAATGACTACGTTCACCGACCACCAAAAGGCAGAATGGGCAGGCAGGTTAAACAGAGAGAGCGATGAGGTATCCTTTACCGCCATACTGGCAATGCTATCGCGGCGCAGAAAACAAATCCTTCTTTCGACTCTTATGACGTGTGTGCTAGCGACGGCAATCGCTTTTTTGATTCCCGTGGAATATGCCGCTGAGGCGGTGATTCTAACGCCCCAGCAGGCGCAATCGTCTCTCTCAGCCATGGCCGAGCTGGCAGGCGGCGGGTCGGGCCTGGGCTTGTCAGGATTGAGCTTACTTTCGGGTTTTGGCCTTCACAACCCGGCAGACTTATACGTCGGGATTCTGCAAAGCCGGACCATTGCCGATTCCTTGATCACAAAATACGATCTCAAGAAGGTTTATCACGACCACGACTTTCAGAGGGCACGCAAACATCTGGCGCGCCATACTACGATTAAATCCGGTAAAGATACTCTTATCCATATTGAGGTTTCAGATCACGACCCTAAGCGCTCTGCGGAACTGGCCAATGCTTACGTTTCCGAGCTTGCACTGCGAAATTCGACAGTGGCGCTAACCGATGCAGCGCAGCGCCGACTATTCTTCGAGGAACAACTTCTGAAAGAGAAGGATCTGCTTGCCAATGCGGAGATCGCCCTCCGCAACACCCAGCAATATACGGGCCTCGTCGTGCCAACCGGGCAGGCCGAAGCGCTGATTAGGTCAACTTCGCAATTGCACGCCGAAATCCTCAGCCGGCAGGCCCAACTAGCAGGGATGAAAACATACGTAGCCGATGGCAATCCCCGTCTGCAGATGGTTACCCGAGAACTCGCCGCACTTCGATCAGAGCTCGCGACACTGGAGAGCGGCGAACACACTGCCGGTACGCCTGAACTCCCAGTCGGGAAGTTACCCCAGGCTGGGCTGGAGTACATTCGCAAACTGCGAGATGTCAAATATCACGAGGCTCTTTTTGAAGCACTCTCCAAGCAGTACGAAGCCGCCCGCCTGGACGAAGCCAAATCGGCTCCCTTGGTCCAGGTAGTCGATCGCGCCGTTACACCTGAGCGAAGGAGTTGGCCTCCCCGGACTCTGATCATAATCGTTAGCACAGTGGTGGGTGGTCTGATCTCTGCGTTGGTGGCCCTCGTCAGGGAAAGTGCATCGGCTCAGGAGTGCTACGAGCCTTCTCACGATGCAGACGGAACGCGGTTGGCCCCAACCTTATGAGCTCCTCTCGTACTTTGACACACAATGTAGTTTCACTTGCCCTTTTGCAGGCGATTAACTACCTGGTGCCACTCATCACTCTTCCCTATTTAGTTCGGGTACTCAAACCCTCTCACTTTGGACTTCTGTCGTTTGTTCAGGGCGTCGTTCTTTACTTCGACTTCTTTGTTGACTTTGGCTTCAACTTCAGCGCGACACGATTGCTGGCGGCCTGTCCACAAAAACTGGGGTCTATCTCTCGCATTTTTTGGTCGACATTATTCGCCAAAATCGGCTTGATGTTTGTTAGCTTCCTCGCTCTAGGCGCTCTTGTATTGTTGATTCCGAAACTACGCGGACTATCGAGCCTCTTCGCGGCCGGTCTTCTCTCTCTTTTGGGCACGGCATTCTTCCCGTTGTGGCTATTCCAAGGACTCGAAAGAATGAAACTCGCCGTCGTGGCGTTGGCCGTCTCACGCCTGTTGACTATTCCCGCCCTCATTCTGTTCGTGAAACAACCGCAGGACTACACTACGGCCGGAGCAATGCAGTTCAGTGTCGAACTTGGAGCCAGTCTCTTTGCCGCACCTTTGGTTTTCCGTCGGATACGCATTCCGTGGTATCGTCCTTCATTCGCCAATGTTGCGGATAGCTATAGACAAGGTTGGCCGTTGTTCCTGTCCGGGTCTGCGCTCTTTATTTCCGGCCTGAGTACGCCGATCATTCTCGGAACGGTTGGCCGTATGGCGGAAGTCGGATACTTCAGCGCTGCCGACAAGTTGATTAAGGCCTCTATATCGGCCCTGAATCCTCTGAGTCAGGCACTTTTTCCGCATATCGTCTCAGCCAGGCGGGAGTCAGCAGCGTCTGCGTTAAGACTCATCCGAAAGAGCTTGCTAGCGACGACGGCCCTCTCAATGACGGCAGCACCGGCTACGTTTTTGCTCGCCGCACCCCTGTGCCGACTCTTCTTCGGAGTATCGTTTCAGCGTTCCATTCCCATTCTGCAATGTCTGGTTCCTCTACCTGTGCTTTTTGGGCTCTTGACCGTCTTCGGCACCCAGACAATGCTGGTGTTCAACATGGATTCGACACTAACCAAGATTATGTTTGCAAGTGCAATCGTGGGCCTGCCTCTCACTACTTTGCTGAGCGTCCGCTTCGGAGCGATCGGAGCGGCTGCAGCCTCAGACTCAGTAGCAATTCTCATCGCCAGCGCTATCTACTTTTGCTTACGCTCCAAAGGAGTGCACGTATGGAGGGATCAGTCCCGCCACCCGCCGATGACTCCCGCTTGAGAACGGCGATGCGTCTGCCTCAAACCGCCCGGTCCGATATCGCCCCTCCGTTAGGCCTCTTTAGCCGGCCGGTTCTACGCTCGGCGTTGATTATTGCAATCCTGATCTCGGTGACAAGCTCGTTTGACATGTTTCTGATTCTAAATGTGGGAGGCAATTATCGTTTTTGTCAGGTCATTGCGCCCGTCCTGATCGCTCTAGCAATTCTAAAGGTGAGTTGCAGGGCACGGTTACCAACGTTGGGACTGATTCCGCTCTCGATTTGGCTACTTTTTCAATGTGCATTTGTTTCGGTCACGGATTTCTGGCCAAAGAGTCTCGGTTACTGTCTCTGGCTTCTGCTGAATCTCGCGATGATCTTTTCCTTTGTCCAACTGTTTAGCGATACCGCTTGGGCATTGAACAGCATGTTGCGCTGGTACGCAAGATCATTCGCCTTGATAGCGGGGTTTGGCATCGTACAGTTTGCTCTGCTATTGTTAGGCTTCCCGGGGCCTTTCGTCAGTCAGTTTTCCTTGCTGGGAAATCTACCGAGAGCCAACGGGTTTAGCTATGAACCTTCCTATTTCGCAACCTATTTGTTGATCGGCTTCGTCTTTGTTGGATCGCTTAGACGCGCACACTCGGTCCTGCTTCCTCCCCGAACCTTGCTGGTAATCTACTGGCTCACCGCCATAGCAATCGCGCTTTCCTTGAGTCGCATGGGCATTGTGTTTCTTCTCGTTGACGTTTTGTTTGCCCAATTAGCACCGTGGCTAAAGGTCATAAAGGATTTAGCGACGTTTCGGATAAGAGTGTCAAAAGTCCGAGCACTAGCGCCGTCACTAGTTCTCGTCGCTGGCGTTGCGCCGCTTGCAACGGCGCTTACCATAGCACTGGAACACAACCCCGAGGTGACGCTGATGCTTCTGGGAGGAACTGGCATTTCAGACACGGCAGCCCATTCGGTGTTGCGGCGGGAAGGGACCTTTGAAGAGACTCTTACCGTATTCGTCGAGCACCCGCTCATCGGTCGAAGCCTGGGTGGCGTTTCGTCGGCTATCGCGGACCTCAGCGGAATAAGAATTCATTCTTTTGAGGAATCGAAGGAATTTGAAGGAATGAGTGTGTTTGCCGAAGTGCTTAGCGCCAGCGGTTTGATCGGATTCATTCCTTTTTGCTGCTTCGTTATTGTGACCATTCGGAGGCCACTGAAATTGGCAGCCGAATCGTCGCCATATTACGCCGGAATTCTTCGCGGTCTTGTGCGATCATTGATCTTCGCTTGGGCGATTCTGCAATTTAATCAGAATATCCTGCGCCCCTATCTATGGGTGCATTTGGCGGTTCTTGCGAGCGTCTACTCTGCCGCTTGCCTCTCAGCGAGGGTGCCAGTTTCACAAGACGGCTGGCGCACGGCAACAGCCTTCGCTGCATGGGAGAGGACGCCGCAAACGCCTTCACGATAGGCCTCCAACGTGTAGCGCTCTGACCACCTCCGTCTTGCTGTTTCCACCACGGCCGCGATCGTGCTGGCATCCTTCGAGAGGATTGAAACGATTCGGTCCGCTAAGGACTCGGGCGTGGCTGCAACCGTAAGAAAACCGGTCTCGTTGTCCTGGAGTACTTCGGGAATTCCACCCGAAGGAAAAGCGACGGTTGGAACACCGGCGCTATACGCCTCGAGCACGACCCTCGTTGTTGCCTCAAGCGCACTGGAAGGTACAACCAGCAAATCCAGGTCTGCGTACACTTGTGCGACATCGTCGCGCCAACCGAAGAAGCGGAACGGCAGACCTCGGCTCGCTTCCAACACCCTTGCGTAGTAATTCGCACCGGAGAACATAGGCGCCCCGATAACCGTAAACGTGGAGTCAGGAAAACTTTGCAGAACCAAGCGCGCCGCCTCAACAAAGTGTGCCTGCCCTTTTTCGATTTCTATCCGACCGACCACGCCAATTCGGCGGATCCTTCCTCCGGGCCTGCGTCTTTCAACGGCCATATCTCGAACACCGTTAAAAATGATTTTGAGACGCCCAGGGCGGATGTATTTCTCTAACGGAGCCGCCGCATACTGACAGCACGCAATGACATTAGAATCTGTCAGCCTCAGCGATTCGCCCGCCAGAGCGATTGCGGAGCTTTGGAGCAGGCGGTTATGGCAGTGGAACACCATAGGAATTCGATGTTTTCTTGCCAACCATGCAGCCGCAGGCACCAATCGCGGGCCATTCACGTACAAAAGAGTGATTTCACGCTCGGCAATCACATAATCCAGCGCCTTGACAAGCCTTGGAATTTCCCACCCGTATTTTAGGTGTTCGGCTATCCTCTTCTTCTTGATAGAATAGCTGCCGCACACGATGTTGTAAGTGGGGTAGCCGCTGCCACGAAGTTGGTGCTCAAATGGGCCGGAGCCGGGAGCGACGATAGATGGTTCCCACCCACGTTCCGAGAACGCAGGCAGCAGGTCAAGAAGACTTCTTTGTCCGCCGCCAATATCAGCATATTGATCGATGCATAGAACTTTGGGCTTTGGGGAGCAGACTTGCTGGCTCTTTCGCATGTGTCAAAAACTCCAGAGCAAGCTTGTGTATCCCGTATGCGCCAGGTAATTCTCCCCAACTGAAAAGGTTTCGCTATAGCCGAAGTATTGGTAGCCGGCGTTCCACCGGAGCCGCTCCGAAATTCGCACAGATAGTCGCCCCGACGGGGCAAGGAATCGCAGTGGGAAGGTCTGCGCAGTCTGAAAGGCTGCAAGGTTCGGGCCTACGTTACCGGAAACCGCACTACCCCTTCCGTCCCCGACATCTTGCACATGGTTGTACCCACAATATAGGTCGATTCGTCGGTATCCATAGTGCACGCCCAAGGTTCCAGCGTACAGGTTGCTAATATACTCAGATACTTCGTTCGCAAAGAACTGCGAATTGGCAAAAAAAGCAATCCCACCCAGGGTGTCCACATGCAGTTTTGAGAAGCTCGCGTCTATAGACAGCTTTGACCTCAATGCCCACGACGCCGATGCAGAGTAAGTCCTCGCGTGTGAACTGTATGACGATAGCGTCACCGAATTGAGATTATAGTCGCTGTGCGTCAGCGCGCTAAGTTGGAGGCTTTTCAGCCTATAGCGAACGCTGGCCGCGACCGTGCTGTAGTTCTCATCGCTTTTGGGCGTGAAAGGCTGGTTGGCTCTGCCGATTTCTGCGTCAACAGACACCGTTAATCCTTTTATAGGGTCCATCCTAAACCCGAAAATTCCGGAGTTGAGGAGGCTGGTTTGAATAAATGGCGCGCCTGAAGTTGTACCCGCGAATGCAAACTGCGGGCTGGAGCCTATCCGGCGGTCGGAGTATCCATACCCTGCGTGAAAAGCAAGCCATCTCCGAAATTGATAATGGGCGTCTGTGTTAGCCGCAATCGTTCGAATTCCAAGATACTGAAAGTAGAGTAAATCAGCTAATTGCGTCCCATTGTCATACTGCAGATACGCGCTATTCCCTTCTGTTCTCACGTTATAAACCGAAGCCTGTGTCGAAATAGTCAGTTTCGACGTGGGCATTACCGTGACATTTAGATTTCCGGTGGCTACTGGACGACGAGCATCTCCCGAAGTAATAATCTGCTGGTTGGCCAGGGCGCCGAATTGGTTCGTTCCCAAGGCTATTTCATTTGATAGGTAGCTCCCGGCGCCGTCCGTATAGGTAAAGCGGCCACTAACGCTTAGCCAACGCGAACTCCGGAACAGACCCACCTGCCAATATGGGCTTGTCCCATGGTCCGGCGCCGATCGCTGAAAGAGATTGACAGACGCCGCACTGCCGGCACCTCCAGTTTCAGCGCCGTTAAATTGGAAAGGCGTGTCGTCTTTGAAGTCTTCCCATCCGTGTAGCACGTTTAAGGTGAACCCGCGCCAATGAATCTGCGTGCCTAGCCGGAATTCATTCTGGAGAATCCTTATGTTCGAGAAAATAGGGAAGATTGTCCCCGTTGGGTCCTCCGGACTATTTGTATCGAATAGCTGGACACTTGAAATGCCCGCACCGCTTTGCTCGTTGCGAGAATAGCCGAGTGTGAAACTGACATTTGATTGAGGAAACAGCGTCAGGTTATGATCCTGTAGCGTGTAAGAAGTATTTAGAAGGTTTTCTCCCATTCCGCCGTCCGTTGTCAGACCTGGATTAAAATAATCGTTCTTCCGCCAGGACAGATCGTACCGATAAACGCGGTTCTTATCAATTCGCACGGTTGCAGATTCATATGGATCGCCTCCCAGTCCATTCGTACTCACTATCAGGTCGTCAAAAAGTGCTCCGTGTCCGTCTTTCGACGTCAGACTGATGAAACTAGATAGCAGACGTACGCCATTACCAAAGTTCTCCATGCTGCGATACTGATCTTCGTTACCGCCGACGCTGAGGAACCTATCTCCGGTTTCAAACGAATTAACTATGTTGAAGTCGTTCCAGTTGACACCTTTAGTCGGACCAACGGATTCATCGGTTGGCGCTACCGGTTGTTGCGCCCACGAGCAAAACAGCGTAGCCTGAAACAAGAATACGAGACGCTTAGCGGCCATAAGATCCGTTACCTGAGGAACAGCGGGTCCGAGTTCGACCCATGAATGCGAACGTGGCAGTTTGTGCAGTTCTGGTAGCGCGGGTCGGCCATGTTGTGGGCCTGCGACAGAATCGGGACACCAGTGCCGCCCCTTCCGCCAGTCCCCGAACCGTTGTGGCATTCGAGACACATCGTGAATACAACGGGACGCCTCAGCAAGCGAGCGTTTGTCGAGCCATGTGGATAATGACAGGCTTCGCAGCCCTCGACTCGGACCGGTGGATGCTCGAACGCAAATGGGCCTCTCTTGTCTACATGGCATTTCAGACAGGCTTCTTCGTTCGCGAGCCCTTGGCTGACAAGAGACGGTCTGTCAGCCATTCGCCAAGTAGGTGCAAAAGTGCCATGGGGATTATGGCAATCGGAGCACTTCATAAATCCTTCATTCACTCGGTGTTTGAAAGGTAGTGAAAATTCGGCCCGCAAGTTGCTATGGCATCCATAACAAAGCTCTGGTTGCGATTTCGCCAGCAAGAATCGCGGAGTTGTTGATTTGTGGACGGAATGGCATTGCGTGCAGGAGACATCATTCAGAGTGTGCGGAGACGAATGGATGTTTGCGCGTTCCAAGCCTCTCGAATGACACCGGAGGCATGCCTCCACACTCTGCTTCGAGGTGAGCTGCGAGAAAGCAACAATCGTCGCTTTGCCTCCGTGTGCTCTTACGTGCGCTCCACCTGGCCCGTGACAGCCCTCGCATCCGGTGTCGGCGGCGAGCTCTTTACCGCTCGCCACACTCTTAAAATGCGGATTTTTGTAGAACTTTGACCAAACGTCGGGATGACAAACCTTGCACACCTCATTTCCGGCAAATGCCCCCTTTGGCGATAACAATTCCGCCATCGACGGACCTGGTGCCGGCCGCTCTTGTGGTGTGATCGCACCTGACTGTCCAGTGCCCTGAGCCTCGACATAGGCTGCACTGGCAAGGAACAGCGCAATTACGGCGAATCTGACAATGCTGGTCATCGCCCTGCACTCATCACGGCGGGGACCGTCCAATCGTCAGCATTATCTTCTTCGCGTTCGAGTAGTATTCTCGACATTTCACGACGGAATACTCGTTCTGAGAAGCGCATCGCGTGCGCACGAATGGCAATGGACGAAAGCGTGTCCTCTGCGGCCTCGAACGCATCGAGGCCGCTCAGTAGACCAGCTTCGCCAACCTCCGAGTAATAGAACCCTGCTCGCGGGTTGACGACCGGCGCGCTTTCAATAGTGCCCCCTCTGCCCAAGCCAATTACAGCCTTTCCGCTTGCCATTGCCTCCACCGCGACTATCCCAAAGTCCTCTTCACCCGGGACAAGAAGTGCCCTGCTATGGGCGTACAAACCGGGAAGCTCCTCGTCCGGGACACGGCCGCAAAACTCGATGCTCGGTCCCGCTAAATTCTTGAGGCCGCGGTACTCGGGGCCGTCACCCGCAATCTTCAATCGCCGACCCAGCTTCGTGAAAAGGCGGATTGCATCGCCTATCCGCTTATAAGCAGCGAGTTCCGAAACGATCAGGTAGTAGTCGTCAGCCGCTGCGTGAAAAAACCGGTCCACCGCAACGGGAGGATAAATTACCTCGGAAGTTCGGCGGTAGGCCCTCCACACTCGCTTTTGCACGTTTCGGCTGTTGGCGATGAATTGGTCTACTCGAGCGGCCGATGAGTAATCCCATAATCTGAGATAGTTCGCCAGAGGCGCCATTAGGGCGCGTTTCACAGCTGATTCTGTCCACTCGTAGAGATAGGCCGGATAGAGATCCCAGAGATAGCGCATGGGCGAATGGCAATAACAGATATGGCGGGTTTGCGCTGATGTTATTACGCCTTTCGCGGGACCAGACTCGCTGCTGACCACCAGATCGTAGTTACGCAAGTCAAAAGTCTCAAGCGCTAACGGCGTCATCGGCAGGAGGCTCTTGTAATGTCGCCGCAAGGGATTTAGAAACGAAGCTTTCACGTTGTGAGACCGAATGAGCGGTGATACCCGCTCAGGATCGTAAAACAACGTGAAGATGTCGGCTTGAGGCATTATCCTGCACAATTCCTCAATCACCTTCTCCCCCCCGCGCATTCCTAGCAGCCAATAGTGAACAATGGCAGACCGCATTAGTATCGCCCTTCCGATGCGCAGAATCTACTCACCAGGCACCCCTGCCACTCAAAACGCCCAATACTGTCGCGCCGACAATCCTGAAATAGAGACGGAAAGACCACCTCCGGATCATGAAGATATCAAGCCGGCGGCGCTGGCGATAACTTAGGTAACTGCGTCCACGAACCTGCCACAAGCCGCTTAGGCCGGGCTTTCGTGAGAGAACTTCAGCAGCGTAGGATTCGTAATGCAGCTCCAATTCGGGTCTTGTAAGAGGACGTGGACCCACTAAAGCTAAATCCCCCTGGACGACCTGCCACAATTGCGGCAGCTCGTCAATTGAGAAACGGCGGCAAAAAGAAGCAAATGCATTCTTTACGCGTGGATCGCGTATTGGCTTTGAACCCATGTATGCGGTTTTTGACGGTTCCAGGCGCTCTACCAGCCGGCACCGATCACTTCTCTTTTGATCCCACATGGTCCGGAGCTTTAGGATCCAAATCGACCGACCACCAAAACCAACGCGTTTGTGGGCGATCAAGGGTGACTGTTTGGATAGAATCGAAATCACACTTCCGGCGAACAATAGAACGGGCAAGCTGAGGACTAATGCAACTCCAGCAGCCAATCTCTCGGCGAGCAACATCAATTTCCACAGGTCTTCGTTTGAATTAGCCAAATGGCTTTGGATTCTTGCGGATTGGGTTACTGACGACTGCATACACTAAACGTAAGCTAGATTGCCGGAATAGATGTTCGCAGGATGTGAATGTCTTGTAAACCCAAGCTTCTGAAGATGCCGCAGCCACCATTTCACAGAAGCTTTACAAAACGTTAATAAATTCCGTTGAATCGCACGGCATTCTAAAAGTGATCTCTATCACGATCTATGCCAGAATCAATTTGTCGCGAGCCAGTTATGAACGACCCACTGCTGACAAGAGTGCCTCTCGATTACGAGGCAACCTTCTTTCCGTATGGCTTTCCAGTAAAACTCCGTTCAAATTCTCGCATCACGATCGACGCTGCAAACAGAAGCTGGAGCACCTACCGGCAGCGCTACAATCATTCAGCTCTGGATATCCGGCTTTTATTGTCCGAGAGCGCCAGCCCGGCCTGCACACAGGAACCCACATTTCGATCACAAGGCCACCTCCTGAGCATTGTTGTGGACCGCGAGAATTTTGCTTGTTTGGATCTGGAGGCGGGTTTAGCCTTCGGATGGGCGAGCGAGGCGACGGCGCTCAGTCAGGAGTATTTCCGGCAGTGCCTGTTGGATGTGATGATCTACCCATTGCTTGAAATCCGCCACCTAATCACTCTCCACGCGGCGTGCGTTCAACATCGAGGGAAGGGCATCCTGCTCGCAGGTAGCTCTGGCGCGGGAAAATCCTCGTTGTCTTACGCATGCGCTCGCCGTGGATGGACCTTCGTGTCGGACGACGCGAGCGCCTTTCGTCGAGATTCTCCTCAGCCCATCATTATTGGACACCCACAGAAGTTTAGGTTTCGTGAGCCTGTCGGCCAACTCTTTCCAGAGTTTCTTGATTTGAAGAGCACTCTTCGAGCATACGGCAAGCCGACGATCGAAGTACGAACGGACACCCTCGCGAAGATTCAAGTCGCCGAGGAAAGCGCCATCAGCGCCATCGTTTTCCTAAATCGGCCCGCTTTCGACGGCACGCCCGCTCTGATTCCGGTACCAGCGGAAGAGGCGTGGAGAAGGCTCAGCCACTCGGTTTGGGCGGTCCAAACACCTGCATTTGAGCAGCGCCTCGCCGCCCTCGAATGTCTGTTGCATCTTCCATGCTATGAGCTTCGATACTCAAAGCTCGATCCCGCAATTGATCTATTACAACACTTCGTTGAAGAAGGGATGAGGTGAGTGATTCCTTGTCAGAAAGCCCTTTCTGAACGAAGCGATATCGTAAAGGCACTGGTGGCCGCAAAAGCACCCCTGCACATCGTTGCCGTTCTGGAATCACTGCAATTTGGCACTCCGTCTACCCAGCGTCTGGGTCGGATGACCGCGAACGAATGGCAACAACTCCTCTGGTGGTGCGACAATCGTCAGCTGACACTGCTGTTGCCAGCCACTTGTGGACCGTCTCTGCCACCGCACGTTAAGATAAACATCCTAAAGAAGACCGCGCGATATTCAATTCGGTTTGAGCGACTAAAGCGAAGTTTGTTCGAGATTGCCGACGCCTTCGATTCGGTGAACTTAGATTTCGTGCTCTTAAAGGGACTCAGTCACGCCCCTGCCATGACACCCGATGCAGTGCTGCGCGCTCAGGGCGACATCGATTTGTGGCTTCCTGGTGAGTCGATCTTCAAGGCTCGGGAGATTCTAAAAGCCCTTGGCTATACTTCGGTGGCCGGCTCAAACTCGAGGCATCTGGGGCCGATGGCCCGCCCCAGTAGTTGGCAATGGCGAGGAGATTTATTCGATCCCGACATGCCTATTTCTATAGAACTACACTATGAGCTATGGAGTGAAAGGGCTGAGTTTGTGAAAGTCCCTCAAATTGAGGAGTTCTGGGCCAGACGAACAGCGCGAGACTTTGACGGCCATAAAATCCATGTCCTCTGTGATGAAGATATGCTTGGCTTCGCGGCTCTCCACTTGTTGTTACATTTGCTACATGGCGATCTGCCTTTGCAACGTGCGTGGGAGATTGCGCGCTTCCTCGATACTCACGCTGAGAACGACCCCTTCTGGGAGAGATGGCGCACGATACACGATTTGGAACTCCGGCAACTCGAGATTCCAATGTACTATCTGGTCAGTCGATGGTTTGGATGTCGATGGCCGCTGCGCCTGCGCTTTGACGTCTTCGACCTACCCGAAAAGCTGAGGTTCTGGCTGGGCGCGTTTTCCCTGTCCCCGCTCATCCGTGAATGGAGACCGAACAAGCGTGAGGTATGGCTTCATCTCGCGTTGATAAGGCATCGCAAGGATCAGGCGAAGGTCTTACTTCGGCGTCTCTTCCCTCTTTCGCTACCCCCGACTGGGGATCGCGTGAGCGGTCGGAAATCATTTACTTTCGTAGTTCGACGCCTCCGCTTCGTCGGTTCTCGATTCATCCGGCATCTTTTTACCTTGATGCCGACCATATGTGATGGCCTCCGGTTAGCGATGTCACGTAGATTATGAAGCGATGGATTCTAGGGCGTTGTGAGCCGCCCGGCGTAAGTAAAGGCCTCATCGATCACCGCGAACCGGTAGACACTGCAAGGGTGAATTGGCTGTTGTCGGTTCGGGTAGCCAGCCCCCCCAAGGTATCGCAAAGCCACCCGGATGACGCCTATGTGAGTGACTATCCCTATTGGATGCTTCTCAGTGCCGCTTGCGATGTGCTTTAGTGCACGGAGCGCTCTTTCTCGAAAGTGAACAAAACTTTCACCACCTGGCGCACAGATGTCGGGCGACGATTCAAATCCCTGAATACCCGAACATAGACCATTTGTCCTTAGTTCCGACCAACTTCGGCCTTCCCACGCGCCAAAGGAGATCTCGCGCAGATCGGGGCGCACAACAACACCTACCCCCAGAGCTTCTTTCAAAACCGCTGCGGTTTGCACTGCCCGAAGCAAGTCGCTCGCATAGAGCATACGAATGTCATGGTGGCGGAGAAGGCAGGCGAGGTTGCTCGATTGGCGCCAACCAACAGCGTTAAGCGGCGGATCAATGTGCCCACACAATGTTCCAGACATATCAGTAGCTCCGTGTCGGATGAGAAGAAGCTCTTTAGAGTGAGCCATAGACGATGACGCTACGAGTGATCCGATCATTCGTTGGTAGTACGTTCATGAGCTTCTAAGGTTACGCGCACAAGTCCATTGTGAAGCTGGAGTGGTCAGATTTTGCCTGTTGGGAGTCAATGGCCTCTTGGCAACTGACACAACACGAAGCCCACGGCAGAACCATGAGTCGTCTTACCGGAATCGGTTCCTCACAAGTTAAGCAGGCCCCGTAAGTCTTGGCATCGATGCGAATCAGAGCTTTCTGGATGTCCCTGAGCAGTCGGGATGTGCGGTCGAGGTTCCGAACTGCGATGTCTCTACTAAGCTGTTGCTGCAGGCTGTCGATTTCGTCCGCTGTGGCTTCGATAAGAATTTCGTCTCTATTGGAAATCGTCGAAAGAAGCTCTTTCTGCTTTGCCTTCAATAGTGCTAGGAAATTGCCGTCATCAATCGTGTTCACGTTTCTTGTCCCTTTCATCACAGTGCGTTCGTCACTGCGCGTTAAATGGTCGATTATCATTTGCTCGACCGTTGAGTGCTATCCGCCGATCGAGAGGAGTTACTTACACCTAGTACGGCAGATGCAGGATTTTAGCGAAGGTTGCGCCAGCAGGAAGGGAAACTCCGAAGTTTACATTCTGGTTGCAATTTCACAATTTTCTTGCCAGCAGAGGGGTGGTCGCGGTCGTGCAGTGACTTTCGATTCACTCGCGGCCTGCGCTATGCAGCGCTGACACATTGTTCTTACGATGACATTACATTCAAGCTTGCCGAAGCTCTATCCGTGGCAGCCCTTATGTTAAAGCAATCGCGCTCGTGACTACGGACGATCAATTGCAGATCGCCCAGGATCGGCCGGCAGACTCGCGATGGCAATAATACTGCCTCACTGTTTCCGGTCGTCACCTAAGAGCCTTGCGGCAGAAATCGATAACCAATACCGTGCACAGTCACGAAGTGCCGAGGTATGTGCGGGTCTGGCTCCAGCTTCTGACGGAGTCGTGCGATGTGAGCGTCGACTGTTCTGCTATTCGGATACGACTCGTAGCCCCACACCAAGTCGAGAAGGGCTTCCCGCGTCAGGGCGCGGTCCGGATTTTGCAAGAAATGAACCAATAGCTTGTACTCCGTCGGCTTGAGCTTTACCTCGTGGCCATTACGGGTTATATTCCTGCGATCAAGGTCCATCGCGACGTCGCCGAAATGTAGGACCCTGGTAGCAGCAACGGTTCGACGCAGGAGTGCCCTGATTCGCGCCACCAGTTCCCGCATCCCGAAAGGCTTCACGAGGTAATCATCTGCTCCTATCTCGAGGAGGACCACTTTGTCGATCTCTTCCCCAGCGGCGCTTAAAACTATAATCGGAGTCTGGACTTTCTGAACGCGAAGCTGTTTGCAAACCTCCGCTCCGTTCATGCCGGGGAGGTTCAAATCGAGGAGCAGAAGGTCGGGCTTCAGTGTCAGTGCTTTCTCAAAACCGCTCTTGCCGTCCTCTGCGAAGATTGGGAGAAAGATCGCTTGCTCAAGCATCGCGCCGATCGTGTCGCGCAAGCTCTCATCGTCGTCGATTACAAGGATTCTTTGCATCTCACCTGACATTTTAGCCGCTTTGGGATTCCCAGTCTTCAGTTGCGCAACCCCGCCATGCCTTTTTACGGAGATTTTACAATCCTCGCACAATTTGGCCCTCACCTAAAACCAGATTGGAGGTTGCCGTCTCGAAGTGAGCCAGTTACGGCAACCCGCCATTCGATGCGCGATGCGGCGTCCCATCGACTATTGACTGACAGTCCATTTGGTCGGGTAAAACACGAATTGCAGTCCAATGGAAACATCTCTCTTTGCCCCTCCCAGCACCGGAATGAAGTATCGTTCATACTGAAAGAACGCACTGGCCAGGAGGTCGGGCTTCAGTTGCCATTGACCTTTGATGCTCGCATCGGTTTGAGTTCCGCCGCCGGGAAGAAAGTTACTGCCCGTTTTGGTTTGCCTGTAGCTTCCAGTTAGGTTTTCTTTTGCGGACCACCAGTAAGTGGAGGTCGCGATATATGCCCTGGCATCTCGACCCACCCAGCTGCCGAGCAAATATTGGTCGTTGGTGTAAGCGTCTTTATACTGATTATTCCAATAGAAGAACATGCCTCCTTCGTCACCTCGATATAGCCACGTAGAATACGTTTCTAATCGGAGATCCAGCTTGTTCAGCATTGGCAACTTGGGGAAATATATACCCGGACCCCAGGCTGAGCGCCGCGGGCTGTCCAGAGGATTCGGTTCATCGTCCGCCAGCGAGTCAGAATAGATCGTGACCGCGCGCCGGAGCCCGGGCAGATGCCACTCAAAGTCAAAGCCGCTCCTACGGTCGCCGGGGTCGTTCGCTGAACCGTAAGCCGTGCCGCCGGTACTTGAGGTGCTGAAGAAGCTTTCATATATGCTCTTAGCGGTTAACGAGTGTCCCACCCCGCCAAAAATCGCACTCCTGGTAAACCCAATCTCCAAATTCTCACTCAACTGGAACGTTATCTTCTGCGCATTAATCAACGGGCGAGGAGGATAAAGGTGTCCCGAGAGTTTTCCGACAATCATCTGCGTCCTAATTCGGCCCAATAGCCGAAACGGACCCGGCAAAACGATTGGTGTCTGTTGAGAGAAGCGCAATGAATAGAACGGCTCGGCGTTGTCGCTGAAGCTGAACTGGCTTGCCTCTCCCGGTCCCCAAGACAGGCTCTGCTTTCCAAGAGTAACATCGAAGGGCCCAACGCTCGCCCCCACATAGATCTCAAGCGGATCGAACGTGCTGGTTGAGCGGGTACTCGTCGCCTGTTGGGCAGGGACACCATCAAGTGCACCTAATAGTTCGCTGACGCCTTGATCGACGGGGCCTCGACCTCCAGCCTCTTGATACTCCCCTCGAAAGTAAGCCGAAAACCGTCCTGCCGTTGCAAACGCCGAAAAGCCGTCCACTGTGTTCGTTCCCTGCTCGAAGGGACGCCCATAGTCATTCACAAGTGTCTGTCCAAAATGGTAACTATCCCGCAATGGAGTTCCCGAAATCTGCAGTAATTGCGAATAAACGGATTCGACTCGAGCCTCAGTAGCAGTTCCGTGATCACGGCTAAACTCTTTACTCAAATCCGCAATCAGCTTCAAAGCTTCGCCATTAAGTGCTCCGGTAGAGACCTTTGTACTGTATCGCGATGCTATGTCTTGCGCCTCGCTGACCAGTTCCGCGCAATGCCTGCGAGTCCATGGCGCGGCCAGGTTTTCTTCGTCCGGCACATAGCCGAGTGCGGCAAGCCGCCTCAGCGCGGGGTAGACCCAGCTATCGAGCGGTACATATATTGGCCCAGCGGCTGCCTGATTCTCTTCGCTTGCCGACGCCACTGGGGTAGCAACCACAAGCGCGAACATGCTTATCAGCAAACAGGTCAGCGGGAAGCGCCGATGACTTTGGAAGAGCCAATTGGCGAGAGTCAGAATAGCTTCGCTTAGTGGAAAAACGATTGAAAACACCACGAATAGTAGTGTCACCTACAACAAGGTTCCGCGGTAGTCGAACTCTTGCAAGATATGTAAAAGCTTCGTAAATTAAAAGTGCCGCACTGTGTCGCAGCTTCTGGTTTCGCCGCTCCGGCTAAATGCCACTGCCAGCGCCCTGCGACCGGTTCATCCAGAATTCGAAACAGCCCTCTTGACGCTGAGCACAGCACGATTGAATCTTCGCCAGATGAGTCGACGACCCTTATCCTATAGTCACTGAGCGCCGAACCACAACATTGATGTCTTCTTCGTTGCGCTAGAAGGTTCGCTGATCAACACTGTTCTCAACGCCCGCCGGAGGAATCGGGCCTTCAAGAGCGTCCTTCACGCTTTCGGTCGCGCTTTTACAAATCACAAGTGCAACCCCGTATGCCTCGCAAACTGGAGCGGAAAGGGGTCGTTGTTATTAAAGCAAGGAACGCTGTTGGTAAGGGTAGCCTCTCAGAAGGTCGCCCTTCTCCAATGATCGCGTCTTTATAGCGATTTAAGAAAGGTAATCAACTGCTGTTGTTTGGCAGTTATCAAAGCGTTGAAGCGTGCGATGACACTTTCTGCCTCTCCTTTGTGGCGTTGTATGGCATCGCCTAAAGTTACCGAGGCATTGTCGTGCATGAACCGAGCCTTTATTCCCAGACCCCAAAGCGGAACTGTTCGCAGCTTGTTCGCCGTATCTTGCGGGCCGACCTGCACGATGCCGTCGCCGGTGCCTACATCGTGTAGCAGGAAATCGCCGTAAGGGTGAATAATCTTGCTTCCCAACGCTTCGGGAACAGTGTACGTGCCGCCGTTTATCACGGTTCCCGCGCGATCGGTGGTAAGAGTTTCAACATGACAGGTAGCGCAGCCGATCGACTTGAACAGGTTCTGTCCGGCAATGGCATCCGAGGTTGCCGCTAACGCCAAGTTGCGCGGTGGGACCTGGGTTCCGCGGATGAATTGAGCAAAATGGTCGATATCCGCTAAACCCAGGGCATCCGGCTTATCTTCAGGGTCGGTGGTCACCCTGCAAACGGAGGTGACATCTTTCGGCTTTAATCGATTTGTAACACCCATCTCATTCAGGTACGCGTCACCTGAAAACGAGAGGATGGTCGCGTCCTGGGTCTTCCACCCAAACTTGCCTACTCCTGTCTGTCCGGGCGCCTCAAAAATCGGGACTTGAATCGCTTCGCCGTGAATCATTCCGTTGCTTTCAGCAGGCTGATTGGCGGCAATCGCAAGGAATGTTCTGTCGTCGACGGCTTCCACAAATCCATCTCCCAGCATGTTGAGCACTGCGCGCAGGGTCCGAATATTTTCTGCGTCTGGCACATGCTCCTGGGCCTGCGGACATATGGAACGGTCGTTGACAATTGAACGGCCTGTAATAGTATTCGCTCCGCCGTTGATCGTGATAGTGGGGTTTACAAAGTTGCCGTCTGCGTCGTTGTGACCGACTCGCATTTCGGTAAATTGGCTGGCCGCGCCAGCCACGCCGTTGTTATGACATTCGACACACGCCGTCGCGTTGAAAACTGGACCCAATCCGGTGCTTGGATCATGTCTCCGTTCAAACTGTGCCTGGTCGAGGGCGTAGGTATCGCCGGGCGGCTCTGCAATCCCATTGCTCACACTCTGCGAACCGGGATTCACTGTTAGTTCCCCCGTAGGGCTGATCGTCTGTCCGATTGTGGGAGTTGTAAATCCGGCTGGCGCCTCAGTCACAGATTGCTGCGCGACAAGGAGAATTGCGGTTCCTATAACAGATAAGAAAGCGATCTTTTTGTGTGTCATGTGTTTAATCTCCTTTGAGACGTACTGGTTTTCTTTCTAGAGGTCTGTAAACTGTTAGTCGTTAACGGCGAGCCAGGCGATAAGCTGCTTGCGGCGGAGGGAAAACATCGCGATGAAGCCAGCACCAAAAAGTAAAGGCGCTGCCGGCTCCTGCGCAGAAGTGGCCTCGGTAAAAGTCACATTGTCAATCGCGAAGTCCCAGGCGTTTGTGTCGGTCGAGGTGATGTAAACGATTGTTAGGCCATCTCCCGGCAGAGAAAAAGTGGCGGCGCCCGAAGCGCTGGCCGAGGCCAACGACATCGTGGCCGAGTCGCCTAGGTTGTCTGACACGGTGTAGCTTTCGACAGAGTCTGCGTTGGCAACGTAGATACTGAAATTGCTGACAGGGGAGGCGAAATTAATCACAAGCGGATTTGTTTCGCCAGAGCCGAACAGTCCCTCGGTAGCGTATACGCCAGTTTGATCCGCATTGAGTCCAACCTCTCCATTGAGCAATTCGCCTCCAATAAACGTGGCGATACCGATGGTGAGCGGCGAATCCGGAATGCCCGTAATGTTACCGCCGCTTGCTACAGTCTGAGCTTGGAAGTCAATCACGTCGGCCAGGGCTGGCGAAACAACCAGAGCCAAAAACAGACACGGTCCGATCTTTGCTAAGAGATGTCTCATGAATCTTTCTCCTTAAAGAGCAGTGCTGAAATATAGTGGAGTGTTATCATCGCCCGATGTCAAAGAGGCTGGTCTAAACGAAATTCGCTGCGTCGATGCCGTACTTGTGCTCATCTGTCGACTGGGGACGAAACCTCCTTCTCGACTAAGCTCCGTCTCTACTCTGTTTAACTTGGCGATTGGGAGAAATATTCCCGATTGCGCGAAGATTTTTCGTATTTAGCTTTCATGGGTGGATTCGCGAATTAGCCTCTTGACCCTCGACAGCCACGATCCTGCTAACCACGTTGAGGTCTATCGGCAAACGATCTCGATGATTGTCAACGGCCGACTCAAGCTTAAGAATGTAACTTAATGTAGATCGTAGAAACTTCTTCTCAAATAAGTGGTAGCTCAGGAACGCTATTAGAAATGGCAGACCTATCCACCCCAGCCCAACAACGAACGCGCAAAGAAGGGAGTGGCCCCACCACGGCCGACGACTAAAAAGATGGAGGATAACTTCTAGAATAAACCCTTGGTAAACGTAGATTCCGTAGCTGTACTTCCCGAAACTGACGAGGCCGCTTGACCTCATGCACCGGTCGAACAGACTGCCGCTGTAATTCGACAGATAAGCCGACAGGATTAAGCATCCAAAACCGATCTCCAGTAATAGGTGACCATAAACCATGGTGTCGTGATCATTCCAGATCTGGTGAGGGTTGGAACAAATACGGGCCAGTCCCATCACGGCTGCAATAGCAGCAAACGGGATGATCTTACGAACTCGTCGAAGCAGGATGGCATCCCTCACCACAATTGCGCAAAAGGATCCAATGAGGAGGCCATCCATTCTCGTGAAGGTGTTCATATAGACCACATAAGAAAAAGCAGTTGAGGCATGCTCCATCAACCACCATCGCAGCAGGACCGCCACAACAATGCCAATCCAGCAGCTGATGGCCACTTTTGTCTTCGGTAGGTGCCAGACAAAGGCTGGCCAAATTAAATAGAACTGCTCTTCGATCGCTAAACTCCAGAAAGGCCCCAGGAATGCCATGTGATGAAGCTCTGCGAGTGGCATCCACCAATTCTGAAGGTAGAACAGGTAGAACAGCCACCCGATAGGGCTAGGCCATAATCTCTGGCCGGAAGGTGAGTGCCGCAGAAGAATAGAGGCAGCCCCGCACAGGAGTAAAACAGCGTAATATAAAGGAAAGATTCTGGAACTTCGGCGAACGTAAAATGATTGGAGTGGCTCTTTAGCGGTCTTTTTATCGAACAATATCCCTGTTATAAGAAACCCTGATAAGACGAAGAAAAGGTCTACGCCACTCCAACCCCACGACATCGCAGTCGCCGCCAAACGGGCCATGGCCCAGTTCAGAGGCAGCACACCCATATTTTGAAAGTGAACGGCAAGGACAAGAATGACGGCGATGCCGCGCACTCCGTCCAACGATCCAATGTGCGTATGCCGATTGACGGTTGGGAGCTGGGGCGAAATTGTTTTTGGGATCGTCATTGTTATACCCGTACAGCTCTCAGCCCCTTCCGCGAAACAGAATGAAAGGCATCAGACAACGCGACCAGGCAGGACTGGTAGAGAGGAAGGCCAAATCAACATGGTTCCGCAGGACCACTCGAAAGAGTTGCTCAATTTAGACTCCGAATATCGGGCAAGGATCGACTCGGTCGCAGTTGCTGTCATCATTCTGACGAGTGATGCGCCGCTGCAGTAGTGAAACCCAGACGAAAGCGCAAGATGTCCCGTAGCGCCACGTCTAATGTCTAGGCGATCAGGCTCGGCAAACTGCTGAGCATCCCGGTTAGCGGAAGCCAATCTCAAGATCAGCCGGTCGCCGGCTGCAATCCTCGTACCGCAGATGCTGGTCTCTCTATCAGCCTGCCGGAAAAGGCTATGAACAGGCCCCGCGTAGCGTAATAATTCCTCTGTGGCCTTCGGTATCCAGTCGGGATGTGTTTGCAAAATCTTCCATTCGGCGGGATGTTGCAACAATGCCGCCCATGCGCTTGCGAGAAAGGCCGGTACTGTTTGCGCAATTCCGAGGAACAGCGATTTTTCGTACGAAGCACTCGACCACAAGAAGAATTGATCTAGCTTCTGGTTTGCTTCCGTCGCTCGAGATTTCGCAGCAGCGTCGTGAGGCGCTGCATCGCTTTCCGAAAGATGGCTCACCAAACGAGCGAGACGTGCGCTATGAATTGGATTAATGCCCGTTAGCGCGATAGCCGAATCCAGGCACCAGGGCCTAATGAACTCCGCGACGAGATCGACCGGGCGGTTCGCGAATAAAGGTTGCAGTAAAGCCGATGCCAACCAGTTTATTTCCGTTTGCCACTTGGAAGTGTGAGAGCTCAGAAGCGGAATGTGAATTTCAGAATGTACCTTCTCGCCGGCTGGCTTTGCGTTCGTGTCAGTGGCAGTCTTTGGTGGCCTGGCCTGCGAGAGATCGGCCGACCGAAGTGCGGCCAACACGTCTCGATGGCGGCTTAGAATCCAGGCGTTCTGGCTCTCACTGAAGTAAAGGTCTTCCGGTGCGGGCGGCGATAACGGGACATTTGCGAGCGGTTCAATAGCCATTGCCATATAGATGATGTTGTGAAAGCGTCACTGCCTGTGCGGACCGCTTCGGCCGATCAACGCGGCCGAGCCGTTGGAGCTTGAATCAATACCGGGTGGACAGGGTTACCCCTGTGCGCACCCGTATTCGCCAAAGGCGGACCCGCTTACGCGACTGACCCTCTAACACTGGCGGACAGCAGCGTCCGCCTCCTCTGCCATCCGTTGGAGCAATTGTAGAAACTGCTTTTGTTGACCGAAGAAGAGACCATCCTGAGTAAAAGATGCGATGGTCGCGACCGCGCCTCCAAATTTGTCGCTGGAGGGCCGAATTACCGAGCAGTGAGGCAGCTGCGGATTAATAAATTCGCAAGGAACGGGGAAGATCAAGCTGGGCTGGGTCAGCGGATTCAGTGGGCTGAAAAAATTGGGGAATGTCAAGCCTTGATCCGTTACTGGTGCAACGGGGGCTTGTACTCCATTGCCAGCAAAATCAACCCATTCCAGGAAATGCGCGATCTCGTCTCCGCCAATGCCAAGTGTGATTTTCAAAACCTCCAGGCTGCTCACTTTCTGACTGAGCGCCTGGTACAGGCTCGATCCACCTTGTTCGATGTAGCCGAAGTGAAACGCTGCCGTGTTGGCGATCACCTGAATATGGTCGGTGCCGTTGAAATCAGCATCCGTTCTAGGAATCGCCGTACGGTTAGTAATAGTTAGCGCTTGAGGGAAAGTGGCGCCGAAATCCGGATTGGTTGCACTTCGGTAGCGAATGAACCAACTAGTGTCGACATTAAGATGCATGAGGTTCGTGAGGCGCCCGATGTTTAGTGCGCCCGCAGCTGTGCTCCCTTGTAACGTTTGAAATTCGCTGAAATCCACCGGATCTACGCCCTTGGATTCCAGGTAACCGTTCAAGAAAGTGGCGTGGCTTATCTCATCCACTGTGTTGCTGGTTATGTATTGCGGGCCGTCGGAATCGAGATTCGAGAGAGCAGCCTGATAACTGTTCAACTGTTGGTTCATGTCCACCTCTATCGGTTGGCCAGAGGTGAGGCCCCCCAGCTCCGCGTACTGCTGCCAGAGATCGGACTCAATCAGCTCAGCCGCTGCTAGAAACCTGAGAATTGCAATGTCTCCCAGTGTAAGGCCGAGTGAAGATCCGCTTTCCGAGTTTTGTGCGAACGCCTTGTTCCCAGCAAGAGCGGTACCTCCCATCACTGCGGCTCCGGTTGTTAGGCTTCGACGCAGAAACGATCTGCGATTGTTCACCTGAGCTATGTTACTGTTTCGTTTCATTTATCTCCTTGTAAAAACTAACTCAAGCGCTTCAGTGCGCTCTGCTCCACTTTGCGACATTTGGCCCGGTAAATCGTCTGCGCGATGTAAACAATTTGTACATTCTCCGATGTGAAACGCACTATGGATGTGGAACGCCCATTCAGAAACTTAGAGAGTGCGAGTCCGGCTAGATCGGTTCACAATTTACTTAGGTTTCTTTGAACACATGCGCTGCTTTAGTCGTCGCCTTATCGTCAAGATATGCAGTCACTGTTCAGCACTTTTGCATTCGGTTCGACTGGCTCAGATAAACAATTGAGAAGGCCCTGTTAAAGCGAACAGAACAGGATCACCAGATATGTGAAGGCGGAAACCAAAAGGAAGATTAGGAGATGTGACCGGTCCCAAAGGCAAATCCTCGATTCAGGTTTCCGTTTCAGAGGACAGGGACATGTCACTTCACTTCAAAAGGCGATCCTGACATGCGATGCTGTTCTCGTCGGCCTTAACGCCTAGTCTAGCTCGGCGCGTTTACACCGCTCAGGAAACCTCCCAGGTGTCCCGTTAGTGCGACGATGCTCACTGCCGCGGCTTCGATCGTCAGCCGGTAGCCTGGCAAGAGCCAGCCTGGCTTCCGCTGTGTTCTCATATGGATGAACCACGCCACCCAGATCATTGCGCTCGATACGCATCCCAGCACCATGTGCATGAGGAGAATGCCCTTCAGCCGCTGTCCTTCGAGTGCCCATTGCCAGGCAACGATTCCGGTTATCAAGGCCGGGAGGGCAGTAATTGCCGCCCCTGTGAGGTTGTAGTAAGCGCATGCCGCAAGAACCGGCCGCTTGGTTCGCTGCGCAAGAAAATCAAAGGCGGCGCCAACCGTGAACAAAGCTATTGGGAAATGGATCAGCACCACATGCTGCGCATGCTTGGCCAAGAGTACAGTTTTGAAGTCGAAAGGGTTTGCGCTCATTTGGCCGCTCACTGCACCACAACTTTGCCGGTCATTTTCGGGTGAATCGAGCAGAAGTACGGAAACGTTCCCGCCTTGACAAATGTGTATGAGAACTTTTCGTCGGTGTCCAGCACCTTGGACTTGAACACACCGTCGGTGCTAACCACCGTATGCGGAATGTCGTCGCGGTTGGTCCAGGTTACCGTTGTGCCCACAGCCACTGTCAGCGCCTCCGGCCCAAAACTGAAATTATCGATCTTCACTTCCGTGGTTGCCGCCGTCGTCCGCTGACTATTCGCCATGGCCGCCGGCAATCCTGCTACCAGGAGCAGCGCGGCGATCACCGCCACCGCGAAACCAGTTGTGCACAAACGTCTCCTCATGATTTGTCCTTCCTGTATTTTCGTCGCAATCGATTCTCCTTCGCCCGCTGATCTAAGCAAGCTCCGAGTCAATTACCGCCAAAGAATGTTGACCCTTCACGACATTCACATTTGTAATTCCGAGCAGGCTCCTCAACTTTTCCGCAGGCACTTTCAACGGCCCCGGTGAAGCGGCCTGGCCTGGCTGCGGTTGTGGAAATGCTGTCGACGCCGCAGTATGAAATGTCACGTTTCCTTCGACTTTTTGCATTGTTTGGTGAATGTGACCGTTCAGTACGGTGACTGACCCGAACTTCTTCAAGTACGCCAGGGCCTGCGCGCTATCTTCCGTGCCCCAGCCCCATTCCGGATACACCGTCCACAGAGGAATGTGCGCGAACACGACGATCGGCGTACTGTGTTTCAAATGCTTAACGTCGTCCTCCATCCATTCGAGTTGCTCGCGGCCCAACGTGCCTAGTCCCCCAGCCTTCAAATTCAGCACGTTCACGAGCCCGATAAAATGCACACCCTTTTTGTCGAAGCTGTACCATCCCGCCCCCTTGGTGCCTTTTCCGTAGCGCTCTAGGAACTGCTTCCCGTCGTCATTCAAAACGTCGTGCTCGCCCGGCACATAGAACACATCCTTGGGTGTGGCGCCCTTCAGAACCTGCTCGACCGTATCAAACTCTTCGGGTTTCGAAAGATGGCTGATGTCGCCCGTATGCAGAATGAACTCGGGTGTAGCCGCCAAACCGTTGATTTTTTCCACGGCTATCTTCAATGTTCCCGTGACATCCGGATTGGCAGGTTTGTTGAATCCCATGTGGCTGTCGCTGATCTGCACAAATCGCAGCTCGCCCACTGCCGCCGCATCGCCTTGCGCCACGTCATTCAGACCGTACGACTTCAGTACGCCACCTTGCATGACGCAGAGAGCGCCGGTTCCGGCCCATGACATGCACTTCAAGAAGCCCCGCCGGTCTACTCCATCATTGTTGTGATCATAAAGAATCTCATCTTTTGTCTTCCCAGCCATAATTTCTCCTCGACCTTTCTTTCTCACTGATCCCTGCTTTCGCCCGGGTGTGTTTCTTTGGAACGAACGACGTGCTGAATACAGAAGCTTGAAAAGCGCTCACGCCGCTTGTAAACACCTTCCACCTTCGTAAACTGCAAACCCTCCATTTTTATTCCCGAACGATCGCCGATTAGCCTTTGTTTCAATTCCGTAAAACAAAAAGTAAGGGAACGGGAATAAAATCGCCTTGGCGGCGGTTCTTTTAATCGGGTATGTTGGCTAAGAGAACGATCATGCGAGGATAGCCCGAGGTCCGAGAAACGCTTCGATTCCGTATTGGCCATATTCACGGCTGACCCCCGAGTATTTGAATCCGCTCCAGGGCGCCTGCGAATCATCGGTCATATTGTTGATCACTATGCGTCCAGCCCGAATCTGCGATGCGACGCGACGTGCGCGTTGGTCAGTCCCCAGACGGACGCATGGAGACCATACTTAGAGTCGTTGGCTATCCGGATCGCTTCATTTTCGCTGTCATAGGAGATGACAGGGAGCACGGGACCGAAAATTTCCTCCTGGGCGATTGTCATGTCCTTCTTCACATTGACAAACACCGTGGGCTTCACGAAGTATCCCGCTTCGAACCCTGGCGGATGACCCTCGCCGCCAATGAGCACTCCGCGCCCTCGCCAACCGAACCTGTGAACGAAATCTTGGCGACATCGGGATTACGCACCAGTTCGGCACCGACGACATTGCCGCGCCGTGACCACGTTTAGCAGATCCTTGGGGAGATTGGCTTCGTGCAGCGCTTCGATCAACGCCTGAGTTTGAATCGAGCTCATCTCGCTCGGCTTAATCACGACCGTACAACCGCCGGCAACAGCCGAGGCAAGCTTTAAGCAAATGAACAGCGCGTTGGCGTTCCAGGCGGTAATCAGTCCAGCCACACTGACTGGTTCCAAGGCGACCATCGTGTGGCCCGCCTGCGAGTCAAAGGCAACTCCTGGAGTGCCTTCTCGGCGGCCAGAAATGCGTTGACCCCGGACTGTACGATGAGGCCAGCGAATCGAACGACGCCTCCATATTCCTCAACCATTGCCGCCGTTAGATCGTCAACGCGCGCCAAAGCGGCCTCGTGCAGCCGGCGCAGAATCTGGGTGCGCTCTTCCTTGGTCGACTGACCGAAAGGTGGTGAATGCGGTCTTGGCGGCCGCGATAGCGTGCCCCTATCCTCTTCATCGGCCAGCGTGACGTGGCCAATCACCTGACATTAACGACTCCATAGAAATTGGTGTCAATCACTACCTTGAACCGCTCCGCACTCAACTGCTCGAACGGCGCGATATCGCCGAACCCGGCGTGTTAACGACGACGTCGAGACGCCCAAACGCATCAAGCGCTACCTGCAGGGCGGCCTGAGCCGCGCTTTCATCCTCCACGTCAAGAGAAACCGCGCAGACGCGCTCACCGAATTTATTTACCAAGTCATCCAGTCGTCTTGGGTCGCGCGCTGTGGCGACTTGTCGACCGCCCGATTCGAGCACAGCCTCCGCAATGTTCCGGCCCAAACCACTGGCGCTGCCGGTCACAACCATACTTTGTCCATAAATACCCCTTTGTTGCCTAGTTAACAGGTCGTTTGAGCTCTGCCCTCAACTGGGAGGGTGTCGTCCCTTCCCACGTTCGGAAAGCTCGATAAAAGGAATTCGAATCCTCGTAGCCGAGCAGGTATGCCACCTCTGCGACATCGATATCCAGCCGGTTGAGATACTCGCGCGCCAGTTCCTGGCGTGCCTCCAGAAGCAACTTACGAAAAGTCGTCCCGTCGTCGTCGATCCGCCTCTGCAGGGTCCGATCGCTTAGCCCAAGCTCACGCGCCACGGCCGAGACGTCGGGGCGGGCTCCGGCCAGCAGGCGTTTAAAGAATCCATTTCACCTGCTCGCTGATCGAATGCTGCGCGTGTTGCTCTTTCAAAGCTTTGTCGAGTTGTGGGTCCAACATTTCGAGCAACTCGGCATTGTGGGTGAGGAACGGCCGGTCGAGATCGGCCGTGTGGAGGACGAGGACATTCCGGCGCGCTCCGAATTTGACCGGGCATTTGAAATAAGCTTCGTGAATCCTGGTCGCTTCTGCTTTGCGCTTGAGCTCCACCCTTTTCGGATTCACTGGATGCCCCGTACCATGGCGACCGAGTTCAACCAATGACGCAAAGGCGGCGTCGTCAAGAGAGGCGGCGTTTCCTCCTGCGCGTGTTGCCACACGGGCTCTATTAAGCATTCGTCCTTGCTGACTTTGATTTGCAGTTCCTCGGGCGTACACAGTTGCTTGAAGCGAGCAAGGCGCGCGAGGGCATCGCGGTAGTCGCGGGCGTAGTAGGCCGCCATTGTTGACGGTGGCCGATTTCCAACATCGATCTGGGTCGCAATTTTCAGACCTGCGGCGGCATCGGAAGAAAGCTCGCCTACGGCACGCCAAAGCGCGAAGAATTGCGCTGTAGTCACAAGGTTCTTCTTGCCGTCGTAGGCCGTCACTGGCACCCGCGCCTGGCTCAGCACTGCTGCTGGCGTGAGTCCGATCTTAAAGAGCCCTATCCAAAAGGCGTTTGCGGCTTTGAAACGGTCTGGTGCTTTTACGGTCATCTTTCTCTCACTGCTCAGTTTCTCCTCGACGCGGCCTTCGCATTTCGGGACATTTCTCGGATTAGCTGATGATCGCTTTGGGCTCTAGTATATCGTTTCAACAAA
>PMSX01000012.1 GCA_003167495.1 Bryobacterales bacterium
AGAGCTGATTACTAAGACCGCCGACGAGATCCGCCGGCTAGCTGACCCTAACCGCCGCTACCGGTTCATGGAAGTCTGCGGCGGACATACTCACTCGATCTACCGGTTTGGGTTGAAGGACCTTCTGCCCGCTAACATCGAGCTGGTTCACGGACCGGGTTGTCCGGTCTGCGTGCTTCCTATGGGAAGAATTGATGACGGGCTGTCCATGGCGGAACAGCCCAACGTTATCTTTGCGGCTTTCGGCGACATGATGCGCGTTCCTGGCACCAGTGGCAGTCCTCTAGAACACAAGGCGCGTGGAATGGATGTCCGGATTATTTATTCGCCTTCGGATGCGCTCAAACTGGCGCGCAACAACCCCGACAAGCACGTCATGTTCTTCGCAATAGGCTTTGAGACGACCGCGCCTTCGACAGCGCTCACTCTGATGCGAGCCAAAGCGCAAGGGATCGGCAACTTCTCAGTCTTCTGTAACCATGTGACGATCATTCCGGCCATTCGGGCCATTCTCGATTCTCCCGATATGCGCATTGATGCGTTTGTCGGCCCGGGCCACGTTTCTACGGTCATTGGCTGCCGGCCCTATTCGTGGATTGCCGGCAGTGAAGGTAAGCCGATCGTCGTGGCTGGGTTTGAGCCTCTCGATATTCTCCAGTCCATTGTGATGCTGCTGCGTCAGCTGAACCAAAAACAAAGCACGGTGGAGAACCAGTACAAACGCGCCGTTCCTTGGGAGGGAAACCGCGCAGCTCTCAAAGCCATGGCTGAGGTGTTTGAATTACGCCCCTATTTTGAGTGGCGCGGGTTGGGCTTTATCTCACAGTCCGCTCTGCGTATTCGCGAGTCGTACGCTGAGTGGGATGCTGAACGTAGATTCTCCGTTCCCGGCGTCCGAGTCACTGATCCAAAGGCGGCTCAGTGCGGGGAGGTTTTGAAAGGTGTGTTGAAGCCGGCGCAGTGCAAGCTCTTCGGCAAGGAATGCACTCCCGAGCATCCGATTGGCGCGCTTATGGTATCATCCGAAGGCTCTTGCGCTGCCTTTTACAATTACGAGCACCGCAAAACTTCTCAGTTGACACGGCTGGCCGCCATGTCGACTTCTTAATGACCCGGTGGAAGGCCGAGTAACCATGACAAGCGCTGTTTCTAAAGTCCGTTTTAAGGATCGGCAAGTTGAGATGGCTCATGGAGCCGGCGGTAAGGCGAGCCGCCGGCTTATCGACGGATTGTTCGCCCCCATCCTATTCGGATCCGCTCCAGTTCCCCTTGGCGACGCTGGTTACGTCAACGTAAATGGTACTTACGTTGCTATCACTACCGACAGTTTTGTAGTCACGCCACTGCGCTTTCCAGGTGGCTCAATCGGCGACCTAGCTGTAAATGGAACAGTGAACGACCTGGCAGTGTCAGGGGCAAGAGCCCAGGCGCTGGTAGTGAGTTACGTTCTGGAAGCGGGGCTTCGTACCGAAATATTGGAGGCGGAAGTATGGGCCATGGCGGCCGCGGCAAGCGCCGCGGGTGTGGTCATTGCAGGTGGAGATACTAAAGTTGTCGAGCATGGCAAGGCCGATCAAATGTATATCACCACCACCGGCATCGGTCACTTGATTCCCGGCATGAACATCTCGCCAGCTGCAGTGAGGTGCGGCGATAAGATCCTGCTTTCGGGCCCCATCGGCGACCATGGCATCACTATTTTGCTAGCGCGTGGTGAACTTGATCTGGATGCGGAACTTCGCTCCGACACCCGGTCCGTGCTGCCGCTCGTGGAGGCTTTGGCGGACACGGTAGGTCAGGGCGTTCATTGGATGCGCGATCCGACTCGCGGAGGGGTTGCGACATCGTTAAACGAGCTCGCGCAAGACTGTGGACTTGCGATATTGCTGTCGGAAGACGCCATTCCCGTTCGAAACGAAGTACGGGGCGCCTGTGAGTTGTTGGGACTGGATCCGCTTCACATCGCGAATGAAGGGCAATTTCTCGCGGTGGTTGCCGCTGACCAGGCTGCTTCCGCCCTCCGTGCTTTGCGCTTGATGCCGGGCGGTCGGGAGGCATCACTGATCGGCGAAATCGGTGAACAACCGGCGGGCGCGGTCCTGGTAACGACTCAGTACGGAGGAAGCCGCATTGTGGACATGCTGGTGGGAGATCCTCTGCCGAGAATCTGCTAGGAACCGAAATGCTAAACGCATGCGATCTAGTGAGTGACGTCCGAGACCGGCTACTTGAACGAAACCGGATTTTTGAAGACTTCTTCGAGGAACAGGCGCGTCCTCTCGCCATCGCGTGCCAGGAGATGTCCGACCGTTTTCTCAGAGGGGGCCGGTTGCTTGCCTTTGGACGAGGGCCCTACGCCACTGACGCGCAGCACGTCTCTGTCGAGTTTGTCCATCCAATTATCGTTGGCAAACGAGCGTTGGCGGCCTTGGATCTCTCACTCCTCTTCCGTCCATGGCTCAGCGCGCTGGTTCAGCCTGAAGACATTGTCATGGGATTCGGACCTCCCGAAGGCGATCCGGAAGTCGCCGACTCACTCGCCGCGGCTCACAAGCGAGGGTGCATGACTTTCGGCTTGCCGGGCCATGGTTCCTATTCGTTTAAACCTCCCTCCCAGAATGCGTTCGTCCATCAGGAGTTGATGGAGATTCTCTATCACACCCTATGGGAGACAGTCCACGTCTTCTTCGAGCATCGGGAACTGGGTTACGACGTCGGCGAATCCGGATTCCTCTATCCGTTCCTAGGTGAAGAGACTCAGCAAACCGCCGATATCATCGACGAAGTGGCCTCCTCTATCCGGGCAAAGGCGGGCGAGGACGCGAAATTGCGCGCGCGTGTGGCGCAAGAGGAGGCCGAACAGATCTTCAACGCGGCACTGGCCATCGACAAGCGTTTAAGCCAAGGCGGCAAGCTGATCATCTTTGGCAATGGAGGGTCGGCCACCGATGCCAATGACTGGGCGATCGATTGTGTTTGCCCGCCAGCGGAGTATCGCTCGCTTCCTGCCATCTCTTTGTCCATGGAGCCCGCTATCTTGACGGCCGTTGCGAACGATGTCGGAAACGAGCTGATTTTTCTCCGTCAAATGGTCGCACACGCTCGCAAGGAGGATGTCGCCATTGGAATCTCCACTAGTGGGGGCTCTCTCAATATCATAGTGGCGCTCGAAGAGGCGCGCAAACGCGGGTTGCTCACTGTGGCGCTGCTGGGATACGACGGCGGAGAGATCCTGCGACGCGGGCTAGCCGATTTTCCGCTGGTGGTCCGATCTGATTACATCCCGCGTATCCAGGAGGTTCAAGCCTCCACTTATCATGTGATTCGCGAAACACTGGGAGTGCTTGGTCATGACTAA
>PMSX01000050.1 GCA_003167495.1 Bryobacterales bacterium
GGCTCGAAGGCGACGATCATGCCCGCGCGAAGGATCTCAGGCTCAGCCTCGGCATCCAACAGTCCCTGGGAATGCACGAGCCAGCCTCCGTGGACGGACTTCGGGTCCAATATGGCGGCCGCCAATTTACGAGCCAGCTCACTCTGCAGTTGGCCTTTGCGGCGATCCGCCTCGCGTTTCATCGCCTCGAAGACCTCAGTTCGGCGGACGCCGTCGTGAATGGCGGCGAGCCCTGCCCGATAGGCCCCAACATAAAATTCCCAGGCTTCTTTTTCCTCGGGAGAGAAATGCCCTGAGGCTGGCACCATGCGGCAGGTATCCGTCTGGTAGTGGTCCAGATCGCAGCCCATATCCAGAGCAACCAGCTTTCCGCCCAGCGAATATCCTACCTCTGGCCAAAACGACGGGCTCTGAGCGCCGTTGTCGATACAGCCGCGGACCAACTCTGTCTTTACCTGACTCGGATTATCTCTGTTACCGACCGCGATGGAGCCGCGCAACCAAGCGCCCACTGTGGCTTTGCCGGCGGCGCGCATTCGTTCGATTTCCGCCGGACTTTTTACCGACCGCATTTCTTCGATGGCATTGGAGGCGGATTTCAGCTTCGCCTTGGGCCAACGCCGTTCGAGCGCGAGTCGCCACAGCAGTTGGGCGTCAACAATCGGATCAAGCCCGGGTGGGTTGCTCTCGGGAATATCTCGACCATACTTCCGCTTGCCCCACCAATCATTGGTATCGTCGACGTAAAGGACGGGAACTGGATTGGAGGCAAGCCGTCTCTCGATCCACGGCACGAACTCTTCCCACGGGCTGACATGCTCAATGCCGAGACTCGCTGCCGAGTCAGCTCCCGGAGTGGGAAGTTCAGTCCCGCCAGCGAGCCCCGAAAGCTTCGTGGGGACGAACAGCCAAGTCTCTCGAGATGTTCCGTCTAGAGCCAAGATCGAGTTAATATAATCTCCGCCACCGAAGAAATAGTAAAAGGAGCGTCTTCGCGAAAGACCCAGGAATCCCAGCGAAACAACTCGGCTCGCGCGTGTAGGAGCACAATGCCGTCGGGAAAGCGCTTCGTGAGTTCGGCGCGTCTGGCCTTAAATTCTGAAGGCGGGGCCTCGACTCGATGCGGAATCGGCCAAGCTGTCGCGGGGGTGGCGCGCGCCAGGTTCAAGGGTAAGGACTCCGCACCGCGGGTCCAGGTTCCCGCGAGGGAATTTCCGTCCGTACTCAGTTTGAATTCATAGCCCTCAGTCGCGACCGTCATTTTTATGTTGGCGCCCTGCTGAGTGATCGCGCTGGCGGTGTCGGGCTGTTCGCCCTGGTGGTCGATGAAGTATATGAGGGCCGTGAGGCTCTGGTTGTCCGCTTGCGAGATCTTGATTACTACCCGGAGGTCTTGCAGCGAGCCTTGCCAGGTTCCCGTTATATCTTGCGAAAAGTGTGCCGGCCAGCAACGCTACAAGAGCGATCATCCATAGCGTTAGTCTTTTCATGTGCGATCTCCTAAACAAAGGACTGAGCCAGAGTATGGCGTCTTTCCTTTTGGCTCGGCGCGATCTGCGCTTTGAACTCCGCGGGCGCGATGTCGGCAGCGCGGACGGCCCCAACGGCCGCAGCGAAAACGAAAATCAACCTGAGCCTCATCATCCGTTTATCCTACTCCGAATCGTAGCTTCTTGGCACGGCCTCGATCCTGTACCGCGATCCGCGCGAATCGGCCCTCCGGTGTGCAGCGCGCGTTTGAGAAACGTCTCAGAATTCGGCCCCGCCGCAGGGTCGAAATCCGCTTGGACTTAACGCCGGCTACACACCGAAGTGCCAGACCTTCAGGCTCGGAGGTCAATCAGGAGCTAACCCTCTTCAATTGGAGATAGGCCGGTTTGAGCACACATCCCGCCTATCGCACTTCACTGCTTATCCATGACGGTCGTCCAACTTTGGGGCTGACCTTTTTCGTCAGTGCCCGTCCAGACAGTCGTGTCCGTCTTGCCATCATCGGAGATAAGGCCTTTTGTGGTTAGGATCACCTTGCCTTCCTTCTTCCCGGTCGCTTCGTGCGTTAGCGCATCGATTCTCCTAACAGCCACGGTGTCCAATAGAGGGCTCCCGGTAACCGCGTAGTCGGTGCCGTCGAATTTGGCTGAAAATTCGACTTGCGTGGGTTGGCCCATGGGATCTATACCCTTGGCGGTATATTTGATCATGTCGTCCTCTTGAGCAGCCCAGGTGACGGTAACACTCTTGGGCTGAGGGCGCGAACCATACTTGGATTTCTCCAGATTTAACTTCCAGACTCCCAGTCGCGGGTCCGCTTGGCGTGCTTGCATGGGTATTCTCCTCGACCACGATTTGAGCCGTTCGGCCATGTGGTCGTCCTTGAGTATACGTCCAGGCCTCCACGCCTAGAGCATTGTTTTTCGATTCTTCTAGTTGATGAATCCTTACAGAGACGGACAGCTGCCGCTGGTCGAAAACCGGAACTAATCGCCCAAACCGCGAATTTAGAAGAAGTAGTGTCCGGAGTCCCGTGACCCAGGACCTCTCGGCGTATTTACGTCAGCCTCGCCGCGCTGCCTCGACGGCGGCGATGTCGATCTTCTTCATCGTCATCATCNNGCCAGGAGAGGCCCCAGCGGTCTTTGCACCAGCCGCACTGGCTTTCCGCGCCGCCATTGCCGACGATTGCGTTCCAGTAACGGTCCGTCTCTTCCTGATCCTCTGTGGCGATCTGGAAGGAAAAGGCCTCGGTGTGACTGAACACCGGGCCGCCGTTGAGACCGAGACAGGGAATACCCAGAACCGTGAACTCCACCGTCAGCACATCGCCCTTCTTGCCACCCGGATAGTCACCGGGAGCCTCATGAACCGCGGTTACCGTACTATCTGGAAAGGTGGCGGCGTAGAAGCGCGCCGCCTCATGCGCGTCCTTGTCGAACCAGAGGCAGATCGTGTTCTTTGGCTTCATGTTCGCGTACTCCGTGTGCTCCATCAGGGCGAACGCCGCGGTCTTCGCGTGGGTTCCATATCAGTGACTCACCAGTTCATCTGCGGCCCGACGTCTCAAATTGGTCGCGGCCTGCCCTTCTGAATTATATTGCTAGCAGGGATTGACTTCAAGAATCCGAAGCTATGACGGCCGATTTTCAAATGATCCCGATTTGGGTACCGGGGGAGTACGCGTCCAGCGAGAATAATGTGGATCTGACGCATCTGGGATTTGGACCCGGCGCCATTCTTCCCGACGGCACGCGAGGCTATCTGAACGCCGCGCCACTGCCGCCGCCGATCAAACCAGCGCCGGTGACGAAACAGTAAAGAAGGACATCCCGGACTTCGTGCCACTCAAGCCTTCGGTGCTTTCTATTAAGGAGCGGAGGTGGCCGTGTACTCCTTAAAACCGTCGCCTTCAAAAGAGGTCTCTATCGGGAACCATTTGGATTGAACTGTGACCGTTCCTTTGAAATGACAGGTTTGCTCATAGATCACGAGGCTGGGCGGAGGGCCGGTGGCGAGTGGATCGGTACTCTGCGCATTCATGACGATACGTACCGTTACATCATCGTTCTCGGCGGTGAAGACGGATTGGATCGGATATGACAAATTGTCGATCGAATCAAAGGCCCATTTGGTGTGAACCAATTTGTATTGGCTGGCAGAAAATACGACGCGCTTTCCCAAAACGTCGAGGCTGGCGCGGCCGTTGGGGTTTCCGGTGAAATCGCCGAGGTCGAAAGTCAAGCCGGGTTGGGAATATTGGGCCCAATTCCATACAACACTTGCAAAATTCCACTGGCCCCAATTGTGATCGTGATAGCCGGAGCACTCCACTTTATAGGCATGGCCATCAACGGTGAGCGTTCCGGACACTTTGGCACGAGGCATGTACAACAGCCAGCTCATTTGCTCCCATGACGGCGGGCCGACATCAATATGGTCACCAGCGAACCATGAAGGAGCTTGCCGTTCATAAGACAACTCCCAACTGAGACGCCCGTCCATCGTGGCGCCCGTCAAAAGATAGAGGTTTGCGCCCTTTACGGAAATTTTATTCGGTCCCAGCGTCACGTTCGCGGATGAGTAGGAAGCGGTAAACGAGGACAGTGGATAAAGATCGCTTTCCGTAACCGTTTGGTTGGGTTGGTAGACGACAGCAGTGAGGTCACCACCACCTTGTCCGGATAGATCGGCAGGATCGGCGACCTGGTAGGTGAAGATCGCTTGGATGTTGTTTTTCTCGTCGTAGAGGTTGAAGTACCACCATTCGTTGTAAGCGATGTTGTACGGCGACGGCTGCCAGTATTTGAAATGATATGAGTCATCAATTTCGGGAACGTTCCCTTGTGCATACACTGACGGCCCTGCCAATCCGGGGAGCAGAGTAAGAAACATGAGGGTAAGGTTGCAGCGAAGAGTCATTCGTTATCCTTTCCGAAATGCAACAGAATTTCGCAGACATTGAAAACAAACCGGGAGCCAAAATATTATAACGGAGTTTGGGGTTTCGTGAAATTTCACGAGCAGCTATTCTCGAGAAATTGTGTTTGCGTGTGTGTACTATCCCGAAATGCCCTGTGGGACGTACCTTCGCGTGCGTTATCGCAAGCGCCTAAACCCCGATATCTTCATTCCACAAATTCGGCTTATCCGCAATGAACTGCCGCATCAACTCAATACACTCCGCATCTTGCAACACCTCTACTTTGATGCCGTTCACCCGCAAGTAATCTTCCGCTCCTAGGAACGTTTGGTTCTCACCCGCAATCACCTGCGGAATCTTGTAGAGCAATATCGCCCCGCTGCACATCGGGCACGGCGAGAGAGTCGTATAAATCGTGCATCGCTGATACACGTTGGCGGGTAAACGCCCGGCGTTTTCGAGACAGTCCATCTCTCCGTGCAGAATCGCGCTGCCGTTCTGTACGCGGCGGTTATGCCCGCGCCCAATAATCGAGCCATCGCAAACCAGCACCGATCCGATGGGAATACCGCCCTCCTCTAAACCAAGGCGCGCTTCTTCGATCGCCGCCGCAAGAAATCTATCCGAACTCATCCTGGTTTTTATGGTAGCGTGCTACAACGCTTTTACCGCCACCGTGAACACCGTCGTATTCACCTCGCCGCTGCGCTGAAACTGAGTCCAAATACGGTAGAGACCGGGGCGCGGAAAGATGATGTTGAATTGAATGTCGCCGCCTCTCACCAGAAACGGATGTATGTGCAGGAGGTCGACCAAATCGCTGCTCGCCGCCAGCATGTGACCCCAAGCGCCCAAATAAGTTTCCAAATTGTCGCTCGGGCTGAGCGAAAACGTAAGCCTGCTCTCAAGGCCGGCCAGCAGTTCCTCGGGATCGGTTCGCAAAGTCGCTGTCAAGTTCGTGGACTTGAATGGTGCGAGCGACGGCGCAAGCTTCGCCTCCGGAGCGCGGCCGGACACAAACAGTGTGTTCACCGCCAGCTGCGGCACTGCGCCCGCTGGATAGTAGTCGGCCAGCAATCGATACATTCCGCCGTAAGGTAACTTCAACGGCAACGTAAAGCGGCCGTCGCTTTGCAAGACGGGGTGCACGTGCGCGAAATATTCCAGGTTTTCGCTAACGACAAACAAATGCATCAGCTTTTCATGAACAATTTCGAAATTGCCGACGGTTTTTCCCGTGTCGGGATCCAGCACACGAAACGTTAGTTGAAGCGTTTCTTCCGGCTGTGCCGGTTCGGGTGCGCACGCAACCTCAAGCGGATATTCAATGCGTTCCGGAATCTTGAGCACTAGCTTCATTCCGCAGCGCGGGCAAACCCCGGGCTTGTCGGAGCGAACATCCGGATCCATCGGACAGACCCAGTCCTTATTGCCGGTTCCGTCGCCGGCGTCGGTCTTTTGCTGCGCCGGCAGCGCTACGCTTCCCACAAGGGAGAGGAGGCAGATTCGGCGGCTAATTGTGGCCAATTGTCCCCCTGCGCCGATTATAGCCGTGGTCGCTCCGGGCTCAACCAACCAAACCTGACTTCGCCGTTCGCTAAACTGAAGGTTCACGAATTTCAAGGAGTTTCATGGCTGAACAGAAGCAAACGACCAACAGCAAGCCGGCACATGCCAGCTCGCCTAACCTTAAGCAAAAAGAAGGGATCTACCAAGCCGAATACTTTGGCAGCGGAACCTTTCATATTGTTAAGCCAAAGCGCAAAGACGGCAAGCGGCGTCAATCCGCGCTAAAAGGAACCACTCGCGGAGCTCGCAAGTAGCGGTCTCTAAATCGTCCGTGTCACTTTACTGAGAGTTCTTGGCCGGTCCGGATCTAAGCCTCTGGCCGCCGCCAAGCTGGCTGCGAACAATTGCGCCGGAATGATATATGGAATCGGTGTGAATACCTCCTCAGGCAGCTTTGATTCCGTCGCCAGTTCGGCCGGAATCGTCAGCGTTACTTTGGCTGTGCCCTTCGCGCCGGCAGCTTTGTTGCTGCGGTCTGTAATTGCCAAAGTTTCCGCCTGAATGGAATGCAGTCTCCCCAAAAGTTCCTTAGTGGCCTTCCAGGTAACGCCCGGCGGACAGAAAACAAAAGCGGGAAACGTCGATTCAAGCATCGCAATCGGACCATGCAACAAGTCGGCCGATGAGAAACGCTCCGCCACCACATAGCAAGTCTCCATCAGCTTCAAGGCAAACTCAAAAGCGTTGGCGTAATTCAAACCCCGTCCTACACAGACGGCGTGTCTCATTAAGCAATAGCGCTGCGCGCGTTCGCCGATTTCTTTTTCAAGCTTTAGCGCCGCCTCCGTCCAACCGGCTATGCGCTGCAGGTCGGCCAGTTCGAGCGGTGCGCCCAGCGCGTAGGCGAGCAAATAGAAGCACAGCAATTGGCCCGTATAAGTCTTGGTCGCAGCCACGCTCCGCTCCTTCCCCGCCCTCACCAGGAACGTATGCTGAGCCAGCTTCGCCAGCGTGCTCTCCGCCTCATTCGTAATGCCCGCCGTGAATGCTCCACTGGCTTTCGCTCTCTCCAGAACGATATTCGTATCGGTAGATTCACCCGACTGCGAGATGGCAACCACTGCGGCCTCCCGCAGATTCAACTTGGCGCCGTACAACGTGGACACCGAAGGCGCCGCGAGCGATACGGGTATGCCGGTCGAAATCTCCAAAAGATACCGTCCGAATTGGGCGGCGTTATCTGATGTGCCTCGCGCCGCCAGTACAATCAATCGAACGGGATGATGGGTGAAATGCTCGCGCAACTTCACCGCATTTCGCCATTCAGCCTTGAGCGTTTTTTCAATTACCCCGGGCTGTTGGCGAATTTCTGCCGCCATAGTAGACATGTTGTCGAAGATATCAGTTCCCTCGCCGGGCGCTAGAGAAGCACTTTAAATCCGCTCACCGGACCAACTAGATACTGAGGGCTTACTGTCGCCGACATGGGTAAGCGAGTCACGTGCGGTTTGATCAAAATCAACGTCTGGCTAGTGGCGTTGTCGCGCGTGGTCTCGCTGAGCACTTCACTTAATCCTGGAATTTCGGTCAACCCTGCCAGCCCCGACCGGCTCCTGCTGATCGAATGCTGGTCCAACCCTGCCAGGATCGCCCATTCGCCTTGCCGCAAAACCACATTGCCGGTGAATTTCCGTTGCGCAATGGAAGGAACTGTATTCAGTGTGAAGGTGCCCAGCGAATTGTACTCCGCGTCCACGTCAATGGCAACGTCTCCTTCGCCATTCACGTGCGGCGTCATTTTCAGCGCCAGTCCAAGATCGACCTCCTGAACCTGCGGCGCAGGATTATATATGCTGGCAGGCCCTTGTGTGGCACCAGTGTAGAGAGTTGTCGCAATCGGATATTTTTCGCCGTAATGCGCAGTCGCCGCCTGTCCGTCCGAAGTTATCAGCACCGCGTCATAAAGGGTTTTGGTGATCGATTTAGAGTACAAGGCAAACACATTCGCTTGCCCCACGCCTACGCCCACTAAGGTGAGGCCGTTGCCAAACCCAAATAGCTTTGTGAATGATGCAGCGGTGGTCAGTACGTTGGCCAGGTTGAAATAGGCCAGCGAAAAAAGAGACGCGCTGGTGGGTGGAGAAAGACCGTAGTTATAGTTTGTGTCGGCGTCGATGGTTACCACCTCCACTTCCAACTCAACTTGCGCTTTCGGCAGAAGCAGAGCCTGCAACAGCGAACGTGCCGCCAGCGCCCGCGAAACACGGTCGCGAATGAACACCGTGCGGCTCACCGAATCCCAGCCAAACTGCTTGAGACTCAACAAGCCGCGCACCGCGTTCGCTACTTCCACCAAATCCTTCTCAGTGAGCGACTCCGGCAGTGGAATGGTCAACAAAATCATTGGCTCAAGCTCATCGCGTTTGGCTGGGGAATCACGGGCAAAGTAAAGTGTATTGGCCGAGATCGGAAAAACGAAGGTATTGGTGACTGACGTCAAAGCTTCTAAGGCAGTGCGGAAATCCACCTGCGTGATCTGCATTCGGAGATTGCCCTTCGGGTCAAGTTGCGGATCCCAGGCGGCACGCACTCCATAAGCCGACACTACTTGTTGAATCAGCGAAGTTTCATCGCCGTGAATATCAAAATCGCGGACGAGATCTTTTGGCTGAACGTGTGGATACGACGCCAAACTGCGCTGCAATTCCTCCGTTCCTGGAGCAGGAGGGTTCGCGATGGCTTCCGCGTCCGTTTCTTCCTTCTCAACCCTGGCAATATCGGCCGCCACCACGGGGTCTTCCAATTGCGTCTTCATCAGAAGATTGACAGCCGGCGCAAGGCCATCACGGCTCGCCGCATACGACGGATTGGACGGATCACGCCTTGCCGCCTCGTTGTAAAGCATATAGGCGCGCACCACTTCACCGGCGTCGCGGGCCGATCTTGCGCGCTCCGCCAGGCGTTTGGCGATGGCCGGACCATGATCATTAGGAGCGGCCCAAGCCAGAAACGCAACACAGAAAAGCACCAAAAGACGCAGCGCCATATTGTTTAGACGCAGGTTCGCGCCGCTCTGTTGAAATGGCAGCCGCATATTTGAAGGCTTAGTGGCCAGGAGCAACGTACCCGGGGGGATGCGCCGCGCCTTCCCCAAAGAAGTATTCTTCCATCTGTTTCAGCAGAAATTCTTGCGCTTCGGCTGTGCCTAGATTCAGACGGTATTCATTCATGATCATCTTCATTTGTTCCACCCACATGCCCCAAGCCTGCTTGGAAACGTTGTCGTAAATGCGTTGTCCCAGCGGGTGGCCGTCAAACGGTACCTCGTTTAAACCTGGCAAATCCTGTTTCAATTTGACACAGTGGACAATTCGCTCAGTCTGCGACGCTGGCCCGGTAGTACTACCCATCGGCTAATCTCCTTGTTATCGTTAACTCTGAGGATAGCCCACTGGCTTACTTGGATGCGCCTCCGCTGGCGGCAGCCTTCCGCGGCGCAATCTCCTGCAGGAACGTCGAAAATCTGGGTGGCTCGTCGACACCTTGCGCCTGCGATGCCTGTACTGTCCGTAAATACCGGCGCAGTGCATCGCCGCGCGAGGATTTCCGCAACCGGGACAGCTCCAAATCCAGCAGCAGATCGAGCTCCCATTGCGTAAAGCGGTTGCGGCGCACAATCCCGCCTACCAGTTCCTGAATCAACTGCGTAAGGGACGTCCACTCTGAAGGGGTAGCGCTCAATCTGGGAAGTGGACGCATCGCGCTAAAAATCTTGAAGATTCTGCGAAAAGATGTGAACCGGCGCCCCACTTGATCTGTGGGCTTACTGTGCATACACTCTGGATCTGTGGTTTCAGCGCGCTTGCCGTCGCTCTGCTGATCGGAGGACTCGATGACCTGATCCCGCTTACGATCCTGCTGCGGCATCGCCTGCGCTGTTGGCTGCGAACTAAGCCAGTCTCACCAGAAACACTGAACCCGCCCGAAAGCAAGATTGCCATCTTCGTGCCTTGCTGGAGAGAATCGGGCGTGATCGGCAACATGGTACGGCATAACCTGACAGCCATCCGCTACCGGAACTTCGATATCTTCCTGGGCGCGTACCCCAACGACGAGCCAACAGTGGCCGTGGCTGAACAATTGTCGGAAACATTTGCCAACGTACACGTCGCGGTATGCCCGAATCCGGGTCCGACCTCAAAAGCCGATTGCCTCAATTCGATTTACCGCGCGATGCAGCGTTTCGAACAACAACAGGGTGTGCAGTTCAGCACCGTCGTGCTGCATGATGCCGAAGACTTGATCCACGCGGAGGCGCTTTCGCTGATCAACTGCAAACGCGCGTCATACGACATGGTGCAAGTGCCCGTCCTTCCTTTGCCTACGCCTTTCTTTGAATTGACCCATGGCGTTTACTGCGACGAGTTTGCCGAATTTCAGAACATCGACATGCACGCGCGTCAGTTCAGCGGATCGTTCGTGCCATCTAACGGCGTGGGCACCGGTTTTGCGAGAGAGATTCTCGACCGGCTGGCAAACGAGCGCGGCCACGTATTCGACGCCGAAAGCCTGACGGAAGACTACGAAATCGGCGTCTATATTCACGACAAAGGCTACCGCCAGCTATTCGCGCCCATCACGCGCGGCGAAAGCGGTTTTGTCGCCACGCGCGAATACTTTCCACGCACCGCCAATACGGCCATCCGCCAGCGCACACGCTGGGTAACTGGTATCGCGCTGCAATGCTGGGAACGGCGCGGTTGGGCCGGCTCGCTGCGCACACGCTACTGGTTCTGGCGCGACCGCAAAGGCCTGGTGACGAGTCCGCTCAGCCTACTGACCAACGTGCTGTTCCTCGCCGGCCTGATCGACTTTGCCTCGAGCACTGTACAACACCGGCCTTGGGCGTTCGCCGTCGATAATCCCCGCCTGACCGTTCTCTGCGGATTCACGCTGGCCCTGCAATGCCTGCGCCTGGGTTTGCGTATGCTCTGTGTGGGCCGCATTTTCGGACCCGCCTTCGCCCTCGGCGTGCCGCTGCGATCGTTTCTCGCAAATCTCATCAACTGCTTCGCTTCGCTGCGCGCGACCTGGCGATTCTTCCTAGCGAAACGAGATAAACAAAAGCTCGTCTGGCAAAAAACAGAGCACGCTTATCCAGCCCATTCGACACTGGTCGAGCATGGCCGCGACTTTGACGAGATCCTGGTCGACCAAAGTTTCATCTCCCAGGAACACCTGACCCTTGCCAAGCACCAGATGCCCGCCAACGCGAACCTAGGCCAATATCTGTTCGAACGGGGCTTGATCTCCGACGAAGATCTTTGCCGCGCCCTCAGCCTCTTCACCGGCGCACCTATGGGCCGCTTCGACCCTCAAAGCATCAAGAAAGGCGTCCGCCGGAGTCTTCCGGCGCACCTTGCCCGGCGGCTCGAAATTGTGCCGGTGGACCTGCGCGCCGGACGGCTCATCGTGGCGGGCAGACAAGTTCTATCGCCCGAACAACTGGCAACGATCGGCAAATTCATTTCGCTGCCCGTCGATTTCCACCTGATCACGCAACAAAACTTCGCCGAGCTCCAAGAGTTACTTTGACTTGCGCAGTTCGGGGTTGAAAAACTCCAGCGGCGAGACATCGACAATGCGCCAGTCATACTTCTTCATGCTTAGCTTCACCGTCAAGTCTTCCTCGCGGCTCTCACTCAGACCACTTCCTTTTTCGCTTAGCGTCAATGTCCAGTGAACTGTCAGCGTCGCTTCGTGACTGGTTATTTGTTCATCGATGACATCCATTTCATTCGTCACGTCGTAAGCGTTGGTGAGCGCGCTGAAATAGTCGCGGAGCCGGGAATAGCCGTCGAAAGACTTGTCGAAAGGCGTCATGGCCTCCTCTGGGTTGCCTGCAGTAAGCGCTGTGGCTACCCGAGCCACCTGCTCGCGGATGGCTTTGCTTTGCTGCGCCGAAAGGTTTCCCGCCAGAAGTAACAGGAGGACAATCCGGCTACGTGCGATAGCTGCCATTGATTTGTATGTAACCTTCCGTGAGATCGCAGGTGAAGAATCGCGCATCGCCTTTGCCTCCTTTTTTGTTGACGATGCGAATGCGCACTTCCGATTCGTCCAGTTTCTGCTTCAGCTCATTTTCGTCGTAGTTCGCGGCGAGGCCGCCACGGCAGACGAGCACGCGTTGCATTTCGATATCGATGGAATTAGGGTCAAAGTCGACGCCGGCATAGCCCGCAGCTACCAGGATGCGGCCCCAATTGGGATCACTGCCGGCGATGGCGGTTTTGACGAGCGGCGAATTGGCGATGGCGCGCGCGATCTTGCGGGCATCCTCCCGCGTCTTGAAACCAAGGGCGCGCACGACTATCAACTTACGGGCACCTTCGCCATCGGCGGCAATTTGCTCGGCCAGACTCTCCATAACCCATGTCACTACTTCCTGAAGCACTTTTCGCTCTTTGTCGGAGGGCTTTACTTTGGATGCGCCACTCGCCAGTAACAGAACAGTATCGTTGGTGGACGTGTCCCCGTCAATGGTGAGCGAATTGAAGGAACGCTCAATGGCAGGTCTGAGTATTTCTTCAAGGTCTTCGGCATCGGCGACGGCATCGGTCATCACAAAGCCGAGGGTGGTGGCCATGTTGGGATGAATCATGCCCGCGCCTTTCGTCATGCCGGCCACGCGCACGGTTCCGTCGGCAAACTGTACTTCTTCGGAGGCGATTTTAGGGCGGGTGTCAGTGGTCATCATCGCTTCCGCCACAGATTGAAAGTTGCCGGCGTCCAACTGTTCCACTAGTTCCGGAAAAGGAGCGGTGAGCAATTTGACATCGAGTTCCACGCCAATGACCCCGGTGGAAGCGGGGAAAATGTATTCCGGGCGCGTTTTAAGCGCTTTTGCCAAGGCCCTGCAGGACGCAAGCGCGACGCGTTCGCCGGTGCGTGTAGCGCAATTGGCATTGCCGGCGTTGATGAGAACGCCGCTAACTTTGCCTTTGGAAATTTTCAGGTTTTGTTTAGCGAGTTTCACCGGCGCGGCTTGCACCACGTTGCGCGTGAACACCGCGGCCGCGCGCGCTGGTTGGTCCGGCACGATTAAGGCGACATCGTCTTTTTCGACTTTGCGAATGCCGGCGTAGGTGGCCGCGTATCGGTATCCCAAAGGAAGCTTCAAGGCTTTTCTCCCAACATTTCGTTTTCTACTAACCGATAACCGTTGAGAAACGCTTCCGCGTTCATGCGCTTCTTGCCGGAAAGTTGAATTTCCATTAGCTCAAGCGTGGTCCCAGCGCCGCAGCCCACAAACAAATGGTGCTTTTCGGAGTAAAGGCGGCCTGGCGCATCTAATTCCCGTTGCCCCAAGCGGACGCTGGTGATGGATAGCTGTTGACCACGAAAGGTAGTGTAAGCGCCCGGCCAAGGATTGAACCCACGCCAGCGATTGTACACTTCGGCGGCGCTGCGATGCCAATTCACAAGCCCATCTTCCTTCTTGAGAATGGGCGCGAGCGTGGCATCTTCGTCGCGCTGGTTTTCGCGCTGCGCGGTACCCGCTTCGAGCCGCCGGATAGCTTCCAGCAGAAGCTCCGCACCCATCAGCGCAAGCCGCACACTCAACTCCGGCGCCGTCTCCGATCGACCGATGGGCAGAGTTTCCTTCAGCAGCATATCGCCCGTATCGAGACCGGCATCAATCTGCATGATAGTCACTCCGGTTTCGGTTTCGCCGTTCGCGATTGCCCATTGAATGGGCGCTGCTCCCCGATATTTAGGCAGCAGCGACGCATGCACATTTAAGATGCCTTGACGAGGCATATCAATAATGTTTTGCGGAATGATCTGGCCGTAGCCAACCACCACCATAATTTCAGCAGCCCACGCTTTGAGCGGCTCCAGATTTTCCGCGCGGCGGATGCGCTCCGGCTGACAGACCTCAATGCCCAGACGCCGGGCGGCGATTTTCACCGCTGATTCAGCCACTTGATTGCCGCGGCCTTTGGGCCGATCGGGCTGCGTATATACCGCCGCGACCTGATGATGCGCCGCCAAAGCTTCGAGCGATGGGACGGCGAACTCGGGCGTGCCGAGAAAGACGACTCGCATGGCGGCTGCTTAATCCCACTCGCCCGCTTTTTGCATTTTCTTGATCTTGCGGCGGATGATATCGCGCTTGAGCGCGCTCAAATGATTAATGAACAGCTTGCCGTTCAGATGATCGATTTCGTGTTGAAAGGCGCGCGCCAGCAACTCTTCGCCCGACAATTCAATCGTTTCGCCCTTCTCATTGTGAGCTTTCACCGTTACTTTGTTGGCACGCATGACCGGTTCGCGAAATCCGGGGATACTTAAGCAGCCCTCTTCACCCACCTGCGAGCCTTCGCGCGCAACAATTTCGGGATTGATGAGCACCAGTTTTTTCGTTTCGTCTTCGCCGACGCTAATATCAATGACTGTGAGGCGTTTGCTGATGCCCACTTGCGGCGCAGCCAGGCCAACTCCTTTGGCCGCGTACATCGTTTCAAACATGTTTTCGATCAGCTCATTGAGATCGGGAGTGCCGAAATCGACAACCTGATCCGCCGCTTGCTCCAGCACCGGCTCGCCGTATTTTAGAATTTTTAACACCATCTATTTCTAACCAACCACTCTCCAGTAACTCGCCCTCTATTCATACGAAAACCGCTAGCCGAGCCGCGACTGCGAAGGAGCGGCAACGTATTTTCGGAGTCCCGCGAGTTTCTGTCTCCGGCAACCATCCCGCGCGGGATAGCCATTTCTGCGTTTCATGGCTCCGAAAGCGGATTAGAAGCTCCTTACCTGCGCGGCATAACCGTCAAAGTTACGCTTTGTTTCCAGTAGCGAATCGCCGCCAAATTTCTCAAGAAAAGCCTGCGCCAGCACCAGTGCCACCATCGCCTCGCCGATCACGCCGGCAGCCGGAACAACCGCCACATCACTGCGCTCATAGGCCGCCAGGGCCGGTTCACGGGTCGGCAAATCCACCGATTCCAACGGACGCCGCAAAGTCGATATCGGCTTCAAAAAGCCGCGGACGATTAGATCTTCGCCGTTGGTGATGCCGCCTTCGAGTCCACCCGCGCGATTGGAGCCACGATGAAAGGCATGGGCTTCCTTGTCGTAATGTATCGTATCTTGAACGTCCGATCCATAGGATTGCGCACCGTGCTCCGCCTCGCCGATTTCGACGCCCTTGACGGCCTGGATCGAAACGATGGCTTGCGCGAGGCGGCCATCAAGCCGCGTGTCCCAGGTAATGTGCGAACCGATGCCCGCCGGCAGACCGTGCGCCACCACTTCGAAAACTCCCCCGACGGTGTCGCCAGTGCGGTAAGCATGATCGACTGCTCCTTTCATGCGGTTTTCAGTTTCAGCATCGACGCAGCCGAGCAGAACGTCGTCGCGCTGACTGAGTGCCACGATTTCCTCCCACCGCGCGGGGCGCTGCAGATGCACAGGGCCAACGCCAATGACATGGCTCAAGACCTCAATGCCAAATTGGCTCAAAAATGTTTTGGCGAGCGCGCCGATCGCCACCCGCGCCGTTGTTTCACGTGCGCTGGCGCGTTCTAGAATGTAACGCGCATCGGCATAGTTATACTTGATCGCGCCGGGCAGATCGGCGTGGCCAGGACGCGGACGAACAACAGGCTTGTGCTCGCCACGGTCGGCGTCCTTGGATTCGACCGGCAAAATGTTTTGCCAGTTTTTCCAGTCTTTGTTTTCGATGAGCACCGCGATCGGCGAGCCAATGGTCTGCGAGTGACGGACGCCCGATATGATGCGCGCCCGGTCTGTTTCAATCTTCATGCGGCCGCCCCGGCCAAAGCCTTGCTGTCGCCGCCACAACTGACGATCGACATAGTCGACAGACACCGGGACGCCGGCAGGTAGGCCTATGAGTGTGGCTACAAGGCACTCGCCATGTGATTCTCCAGCGGTTTCAAAACGAAGCATTCAGTGATTTTCCACGGAACCCGGACGCGGAATTCCTAAATTCTATGGTGACATGACGCGCCCTTCGGTCTTTTTATCACGGCAATCGAGTAACATTGCAACATGCCGGATTGGAATGGGATTTTCAGGGATTTTTGGCACCTTTGCGTAGCTTTCGCGCTGGCGGGCACCATTGGCTGGAATCGCGAAGCCGAAGAACACAATACGGGGATTCGCGCTTTTCCGATAGTGGCCATGTCAAGTTGCACGTTCGTGATGATTGCGACCTATGGGGGTAGCGTAGACGCGCAATCGAGAGTTTTGCAGGGACTGGTGGCCGGCATCGGGTTTGTGGGCGGCGGGGCAATTATGAAAGACGGCTTGACGATTAAAGGCACGGCCACGGCCGCCAGCGTACTGAGCGCGGCCGCACTGGGCGCAGCGGTATCGATGAACCGGTTTGGGATTGCAGTGAGTTTGACGATTCTGAACTTGGTGGCGCTGCGGGCGTTGATGCCGATCAAGAACAAACTGGACGGGGTGAGCGGACGGTAATCCCGACGGTAGGTAGGGCAGGGTCGAGGTTAGGTTCGAATTTGCGGACTTGCTAGCTTCGTGACGCTCACTAAATCACTCCGACTTCGCACGGCCGCGGATAAAGAGGGCAACGAGCGCCTGCAAGCCCACGCCGCCTCCGCCGATGACCGCACCAGGCCAGGGGTGGCGGTAGACGCCACGTATGTACCTGCCGCGATAAATGAAAGGGCAACGATCAGACCGCAGACTTGTCCGAGGCGGCCTTCGGCGAAATCGTTTTTGCTATCCGCATTTGCTGCCTCAAGCATTCGAGTCTCCAATGTCTGACTGTGGGCGAGCTGCCGCTCCGCCATTGCAATGATTCGGTCAGCCGCGCCAGGACAGGCCTCTTCGTAGCCTCTTAGCAGGTCGGGAGGAGGAAGAGGGCCGATGAAACCGGCCTCCATGCGGGTAATGGCAACCCCTTTATCTTGTGGATTCGGGGTCGTTTTCGGAGGGTCTGGCACTAAGTTGTTTGGACGACCTATACTCTAAAATCGCCGCATATAGGGCTCTGCCAACCACAAACCAGGCGTCGCGAACCGCGTCCGTGTTTGGAGTTGGGGTGGTTCGTTTGCCGTTCAAGTGTGCGCCGAAGGCGTTCACGGAGAGGAATCCACGCAGGATACCGGGACGGCGGGTCCCAAAGTGGTCTTTTCGAGCTGCTAGGAAACTCCGGTAGCTCGGGGGCTCGGCATTGTAGTAGGTGTTAAGCTCCGGTAGGACACACTCGGGGCCCGAAAGATTTTCGGTTTGTTCCAGTTGAAGTGTGTTCATAGTTGCGATGGACCTCAGGGCTGGAGATAAGATTTTGTTCTTAAGAGTACGCTATCACGCGATGGGATGAGCGGCGTCTTTCTATGTGCTAGCATCGAGAGGTTTACGCGCCATGGGCCTCGCTCGGGGTAACAAAAAAACGCTTTGCTTACTCCTGTTAACGCTCGTCGCCGCAATGGCCGCGGCACTCTTTTTATTCTTGCCGATTCGCGCGGTAAATTTGACCACGGGCGACGCTGGGTGGACCTCCACGGGGTGTTTCGCACAAGGCAGCGTCCATCCATCCACCTCCTTCGACAAGCAAATTTCCGGACATGAGCGCGAGGGCGTAACGCTTTGGGGCTCCTATTGTGGGAACGACGCCAGCATGGGAGAATTGCGGTCTCCGGTTTTCAAAGCGCCCGCCGTGCTCGAACTGTTCGTCGCCGATTATGTCGGCCAGCCCGATCTGAAGCTGTTTCTTGAAAGAGAAGACAATCACGTACGAGTAGCGTTGCCGTTGCGGCAAGAACCTGGTGAGATATGGCTCAAGCTTCGCTGGTCGCTGGATGCGAATACACGGGGCCAACAGGTGCGATTGGTGGCGATTGATCGAGCCATCGGTTGGGGTGGTTGGTTGGGAGTCAGTAATCCACGGAGCTTATCGCTGCTTAATCTGTGCAGGCAACAACTCAAGTCAGCGTCGCGCACAGTGGCCGTCTATCTAGCGCAATGGGCGCTCTTTCTCCTGCCTGGATTTGCCGCAGCCAGTCTACTGACTGCCAAGCGCCGACCTCCCATAGCACCTATCTACCTTGTGATCATAGTAGTCATCATAGGCGCGACCTTCGGCTATCTTTCGTTCTGGGCGTTCTTTTTCTCCAAGGGTCTCGGCAAGTTCCTGACCTTCGCCGTGTACGCTGTCTCCGTGGGTGTGATCGTTCTCCCCTCCGTGAGTCTGCGGGCAGCGATAAAGGCAACCGCCAAACTGATTGCTGAGCCGGTCTGTTACGCGACCGTTGCCGGCCTCTGCTACATCAGCTTCTATTTCCTTTTTACGGACCCCTTTACGCCGGGCATCGGCTACGCCAGTGACAGATTCTTCCTTGAGATGCTGCCTGGGGACAACGTGATTCCGCTCATCTTCGCCGACAGGATTTACCGGCGGGAGCCAGTTCGCCCCTTCTGTTGTGGAGACTGGTTGAGCAGCGACCGGCCACCGCTGCAAACAGGCATCGTTCTTCTGGAGCGTCCGCTTCCCATACTTCTCAACACTGAGCTCAACTATCAACTGCTCAGTTCGGCGTTACAGTGCTTGTGGATTTGCGGGGTCTGGTGTTTGCTGAAATCACTCGGCACGCCCAGCCTGCGAATTCGCCAGGTGATTGGATTTCTCATCTTTTCCGGTTTTCTGTTTTACAACAGTCTCTACACATGGCCCAAGCTGCTCGCGGCGGCTTGCATTTTGTTTTTGCTAAGTATTCTGTTTGAACTCGTGCGCGCAAACCGCCCTTTGACCGATTTCGAGACACTGCTGGCCGCTGTTTGTTTGGGACTTTCGCTGATGGCTCATCCGGGTTCAACCTTCAGCCTGCCGACGTTTGGCATTCTTTTTCTGCGCTTCCGGCGGTTGTTTACCTTGCGCCAGGTTGCCGTGGCTTTGCTGATAGTTGTTGGCTTCTACGCGCCGTGGTTCGCCTATCAAAAGTTCGTTGACCCTCCGGGCGACCGGTTGCTAAAGATGCATTTTGGCGGCATAGTTCCGCTTGATTCGCGCACGGCGTGGGAGGGCATCCGAGACTCCTACCACTCACACACTTGGAGTGAGCTTGCCAGGTACAAATGGTCGAATCTCACAATGCTGGCTGGGCACAAATTCTTCGACTCCTATGGACTGACGGATTTTAAGGGAGGTCAGATAGATCACTCTGCGACTGAGGAATCGCGGATCGCCCAGAGGCATTTCATGTGGAACGCAGTGGGGCTGGCGAACTTTGGCTGGTTGGCGGGCTTGTTTCTATTGATGAAACGGCCACGAACCCAACTGGCGATTCCGTTTTCGGGGTGGCTGATGGCGGCAGCAATGGTGAATCTGATTTTCTGGTCGTTGATTACGTTCGGGCCGGACGAGACACAGACGGCCCACTCCTCCTATTCAGACATTTTGCTGCTCAGTATCGGGTTACTGAGTTTTGTTCTAACGCTGCCGCGGATTTTCTACCTCTTGCTGTTTGCCTGGCAGCTTTTCAATTTTTGGGTTGTGTGGGTATGGTCACAGCCGGCACGCATTCTGCAGCCGAGTCTGTTTCAGGCACCGATGTTCGTCATGGGAGTTGCACTCGCAGCCGGCGTGCTTTGGTGGACTTTGCGGCGCGGAAACACACAGGCGGAGAATGACTGAATTCTGCATGCCATCTGAGCCGCGACCGCCAGCGAGCGCAACGTATTTCCACGGACTCAATGCGCGCGGTGGCGGACGCGGACCAGACCTCACCCAGGGCCGCTGGATTCACGGAAGCAGCAACGACGCTATCTTTCGCACAATTAGCCAAGGCGTGCCAGGCACGGAGATGCCCGCGAACCCTTTCGAAGAGAGTGAAGTTTGGGCACTCATCGCGTACATTCGATCGCTGAACGCCCCAGTGCACTCTCCAGTGACTGGTGATCCCGGAGCAGGCGAACGTTTGTTCTTCGGCAAGCAAAAATGCGCTGGCTGCCACATGGTTAAAGGCCGTGGCGGCCACTTGGGTCCGGATTTGAGCCGGGTGGGCGCCGCGCGTTCCATAAGCTATCTCATCGAGTCGATCCGTGAGCCAAGCAAGGAACTGAGTCTCGGCTATCTCGATCCAAACAATCACTACGGCATTCCACTTGAATATGACACTGTGATTGTCGTCACACGCGATGGCCAACGCATCACGGGTATTGCCAAGAACGAAGACGCTTTTACCATTCAGCTTCTCGGCGAAGATGACGAACTCCACCTTCTCTCAAAGAGGGATTTGGCCGAAGTCCGACACGAGCGACGCTCGCTGATGCCTGTGTATACGGCCGAGATGCTCAGCAGCAGCGAATTGCAGGACTTGTTAGCTTATCTATCTAGCTTACGGGGAGAATGACTTGACACTCGCAAAGACAGTGGGCGCATTCCTGGCATGTGTGGCGTCACTCTTGGCGCAGGTGACGAATGACAGAATCCTCAATTCCTCGCGCGAGCCGCAAAATTGGCTCACCTATTCCGGCAGCTACCAGAGTTGGCGGTACAGCACGCTCGATCAGATCAATCGAACCAACGCGCAGAGCCTTGCCGTGCAATGGGTATTTCAAAGCGGGTCGCTGGGGCAATTTGAAACAACGCCCTTGGTGATTGACGGCGTTCTTTACGGCACGGGTCAAGACAACCGGGCCTTTGCACTCGACGCGCGAACCGGCCGCGCCATTTGGCGCTATCAACGAAGTCTGCCTGACAAGATTCAGGCTTGCTGCGGCATGGTGAACCGCGGGTTCGCCGCTCTCGGAGACCGTTTGTTCATGGCCACCCTGGACGCACATGTCATCGCCTTGGACAGCAAGACCGGCAACGTTGTGTGGGACACGGTGGCGGCGGATTACCGCGCCGGATACGTCTTCACAATGGCTCCGCTGGTGGTGAAGGATAAGATTATTGTCGGCATATCGGGCGGTGAATACGGCGTGCGCGGATTTGTCGATGCCTATTCCGCCGAAACCGGCAAACGTCTCTGGCGATTTAATACGGTTCCCGCTCCCGGCGAACCCGGCTTCGAAACTTGGAGCGGCGATTCGTGGAAAACCGGCGGCGCTCCGGCCTGGGTAACCGGTTCTTATGACCCGGACCTGAATCTCATCTATTGGCCGACCGGCAATCCTTCGCCAAGCGACTATGGAACTGAGCGCGCCGGCGATAATCTCTACAGCAATTCGATGCTGGCGTTGGATGCCGATACCGGCACACTGAAATGGTATTTCCAATTCACCCCGCACGACTTGCACGATTACGATGCCACCCAAACCCCTGTGCTACTGGATGCCGATTGGCAAGGTCACCAACGGAAATTACTGATTCAGGCAAACCGCAACGGGTTCCTCTACGTGCTTGACCGGACGAACGGTCAGTTTCTCTCGGCCAAGCCTTTTTCACAAGTCACATGGGCGAAGGAGATTGCGCCAAACGGCCGGCCCGTCGTAGCCGCTGGCAGTGAGCCCACTGTGACCGGGACTCGTACGTGCCCGGGCGCGCTTGGTGCGACCAACTGGTTTTCACCTTCGTACGACCCACAGACAAAGCTCCTCTATGTCTCATCATCCGTGGAATGCGACACATTCACCGGCGCCCCTCAGAAGTATCATGAAGGGCACGATTTTCTCGGCAGCATCTACGTGCCGGCCAAAGGTGAGAAGACTTCCGGCGCAATGCGCGCGCTCGACCCGTTTACGGGGGAAAAGAAGTGGGAGTTCCCATATACATCGCCTCCTTGGGGCGGCGCGCTCTCAACGGCAGGAGGCGTCGTTTTCGGCGGTGACTCTGAAGGAAATTTCATCGTCTTCGATGCGCGCACAGGCATCGACCTTTGGCACATCCAACTTGGCGCGGCGATTTATTCGTCTCCCATGACCTATTCAGTGGCTGGCCGCCAATACGTTGTAATCCCCGCAGGTGCGGCCCTCTTTGCGTTTGCCTTAGCAGAGAAATAGGTAACACTCTCACCTCCGTTCCGCGCCGCGCCGAATTCATGCGCCAAGGCTTCTCGAACGGCGCTCAATCCTCGTCACGCCGTTATCATCACTTCTATGCTGACACCGTATTAGGCGCCCGGTCGAGTCTTGCATTGGCGTTAAAATAACGCTCGGGGCCAAAATGACCCAGCTGTGTGAGCCAGTCGTGGCCCGTTTGGCCGCAACTTCAACCAACGCCTTATTTGAGAAGCTTCAGATTAGAATGGCAGATGTCACCGTAGCCGACAACACGTCAAGATGGATTACTAAAGCCTGCGCCGTTAGGCGCGAGTAATCCCCCAGAATGGGGCTTCCCTCCCGCACCACTGGACAGAACTTCGTCCGAGTGGCACGACTCGTCCCGGGCGAGTACAGTCGACTGATCGGCTGGGCAACTTCGTCTCCGGTTCGCCGAGATACGCAAACTGGCGGATGACAAAGGACGCTCACGACTTGCGCATCCACAAGAACATTGTTGTGCATTTCCGTGGCGACCGACATTACGTTTGCGGAAGATGAATCGATCGAATTGCCAAAGATCCTCTATCGCTGCGAAGGCACCATTACCTAGCTAGGGCCCGTCCACGTCCTGTTCTTCGTGGCCGCTCCGGATTCAAGCTGATCCGATTCCAGGCCAATTCGGAGAGTGCTTCCTCCACGGCCGAGGGAAGCGGTATTTGAGGTAATTGGGCGTTGAGCCATTCGCAAGCTCGGCCGATCAGCCTACGTTGGTCTATTTCTGAAAAGTTTCGCGAGACGGCCAGATCCGGTGTCAGCACCGCAATCATCGCACAAAAAAGTGCTGGAATAAACTCGGGAATTGTTTTGTTGTCGGTATAGTAGCTCTGATCGACCAGCGGCAATAAAAGCTTTTGCCCCAGCGAACCAATGTGATGATCCCATGTGTTACGAAGAGGGCAAGGGATCTGAAAGAGGATTTCTTTCTCCCAATGTGTCGAATTCCAAGGCCCATAGATTTGAAAGAAGTGGTCGTAGATCCAGCGAAGTTCAAAGTGGTCTGCTGTCTCGAAGCTCCACAGATCCAGAGCATGCAGGATTCGTAGCCACTTGAGAAAAGTGCCGCGCGCATACGGCTGATGCAGATCTCTTCGTCGAGCCTGGATATATTCAAATACCGTCGCCTCGGCGAACGCTCGCAAGTATCGCTGCAGCAAGTTGGATTTCCCAAAAACGTCCTGCAGCAACAGCTTTTCACGATGCCTCTTCTCGCTTAGTTTGCTCAAATCGTATGGAGGGGCCTCGGGAGACAGACGCTCGACCTCCTGATCGTAGTGCTCGCCTCCGTCGCGGTGCACGGGCGGCGGTTCCGGAACTTCGGGTTCGCCCCGGAACGGGCTCGGCGGAGGACCTTCAAGCGGAGCGGGAACCGGGCCCAAGCCGCCTGCGAGGTAACCTCTACGAATCACCTCGCAAATCTGGTCCAGGTTGTCAAATTCGAATTCGTCTCCCTCTCGGTTGCGGAAGCCGTCCTGAAAGCCGGACCTCTGTGCACGAAGCGCCGTCGAGATTCGGCCAACGGGTACGGGCTCAAGGTCGGGAACACTCAGAAACACTGTATCGTCTGCTTTAATTGAGTCCGGCTCCCGCAGAGAGGCGAAGGCCAGACCATCCAGAACGGACCATGAATCGAAGAACCACATGCGTTATCTCCACTGATAGCCGCGGCCGTGAAGGGTCACCACGCGACACAGAATCCTCTCGCGCTCCAATGCTTCAACGACGTTGCGCCGTTGTTGGAGCCACCGCAACTCGACCGCAGTAGGTGCGAATCCCGCGTTGCTCCTAGCCTGGATGCGGGCCTCAATCGCTATTTCATCGGGCGACTGCCTGACCTCCGCAATCGACTCCGGCCTAATGGGACCTAACTTCTGGACTTCGACAAACTCCTGATCACGGAGAATCATTTCCGACACTGTTCCGGTAGTGATCAGTTGCTTCGATTCTTGTAATTCCGGCAAGACCTTGCGGACCAGCATGTCGATCACGTCCGCTTTCCACGACCCGCGGAGCTGATTGGCTAAGGCGCCCACATTCGAAACCTCCGAGAGAGGGGGCAGCAGCAGATCATATGAATCGCGATCGAAGATCTTAGTGTTACCAGGAATCTCTGAGGGTTTAAGCGCCATACAGTATTCGCCGTAAAAACGGACGCCGGTGCCACCCAGCGCGACAGCACCGAAGTAGAAGTCGCTCGCTTGGCTTCCGATTCCTAAGAGTCGATCAACTTTGATCCGCTCTTGCGATGGTGTTCGCCGCTTGCCCCCGATGACGGGCTCTTCGTACAGATTAAAGTAGTGCCTCTGCGCTAGGAAACTAAGAAGCGCCTCTGCGCTGATATTTATCACCATGCGTAAGCCGGATTCCGCGTGGCTCATGATCTGCCGAACGATGCGGCTGTTCCCTTCAAGAAAGGGGTTGCTGCCGTTGTGGTCGAGCCAACTCTGAACGCGCCGTTCCCAGCTGTCATCGGAGAAATAGTCGGTGTCAAACAAGGGCTTGCTCATCTCGGAAAGGTTCCCAACCTATCACAAACTCGTTGAGTGTGTTGCGCTATGCTAAATGCTGTATCGGATTTCCTTCACCATGCAGATTGCGACTGATTGGCTTCCCGATTTACTGAAGTATGCTACCGGGACGAGTGTTTTAGCCGCTGTGCTTGGCTGGCTGCTGAAGCATATTCTCGAAACGAACTCGAAAGCGGATCTTAAGCGCTTTGAACTGGACCTCAAACATTCCCATGAGGAAAGCCTCGCCGCGTACCAACAGCAACTCGAAGCGGATCTCAGTCGATTTCGAATGGGACTCAAGCATTCGCACGACGAAAGCTTGGCCGCCTACAAACAGAAACTCGAGACGGATGCCAAATCCGACGAGAGGATACGGAGCGAGATCCTCTTGTGGGCTAATCCAATTCTCGATGCCGCAATAAGCCTCCAAAAAAGATTGGAGAATATTCTTAGAGACGGAGCGCACCCGGCACTCGACCCGTCCTTTGTGCAGACTGACTGGTCAATTGCGAGCACCTACTTTGTGCCGAGTACGTTGTATCTCTTCGGGCGTTACTTCTGCTGGATCCAACTCCTTCGGCTGGAGTTAAATTTCGAGCTTTTCAAGTCGCTAAAGGAGATGGAGGAGTTCTTCTTGCGAATCGATGCTGTGGCGAAGGCCCTGGGGGACTATCCGCCCCTTCATGATGACGACGGAAATCCCCAGTACTACAAAGGCGATGGCAACGACACGCAGGTTTTTCGCCTGCAACAGCAAGGGATCGGCGAGCTACTAGCGGTGCGTTGTAAGAATGGCAGAGCGTGCCAAAGTTATGCTCATTTCTGCTCTAAGTTAACCGACTCGAAATTCAACGACGCTAGGTATGAGAGCCTCTTCGGGCCGGTCTTTGGTCTGATCGATCGCCTGGCTCCGAATCAGAAACGATGGCGCAGATTGACGGCCGTCAATGTGGCCTTGCTGGCGTTGATTGATCATTGCAGAGCGGTACTGAACATACATCGCCCCTAAAGACCATTGAGTCGGTCGCGGCCACATTCCCAGTTTGCGCCATCCCGCATCGATAGATCCTGCCGGCTCAGCGTTTGCCTGACCGTTGAGTGGATCGTCCGCCACTCGGACAAAGGCGCCGGACGACCAGAAAACAGCCCAACGGTCCCCGAATACGGCATTACGAAAACATCGCCCCGCTGTAGTCACAATGTGTTTAGAAATCTACTTGTCCGGGTAACGCGCAACCTGCCAATTTAAATCTCGACGCTGGCCGCACGTCCTCGTTTGGGAGATCATGGTATCCGACGGGCGCCTCATGTCACGCAACGCCGTTTCCGGCCAACCTCAACAATCAAACTGGATTCCACACGCCGTGGCCTTTGTGAGAACTAATCCTTACCAGAGGCCTAATCCGATCTCAATGAGCGCCAAAAGTCAAAAGCTGCCCAAGAGAAAATCTCTTGCACTCGCTAGCACTTTCTCTCGCATCGCGGCTTCTGGCAGCATGCGAGCAATTTCAATTACCCCGATCATCGTTGAAAAGATCGAAAAGAAGGCGCGCTCTCTGTCTGCGGCTCGTCGGCCGGGCATAAAGGGAAGCATTCGATCTTTGTAGTTCACAAGCTCGGCGAAGATCTGGCCCCGCATCCTCTTGCCGACTCGCGCCAGTTCGGGCGCAAGTGCCGCCAGCGGGCAGCCGTGCTCAGCGTGATCGCAGTATTCCAAGCTTAGATAGACCTTTACAATCGCCTTCCAAGCTGTCTCAGGAGGCGACTGTTCGGCCGCGTGAACCAGGTTGTCGGCGATCTCTCGGAAAGCCTCGCGGAGTGACTCCAGGAGCAGCTCATCCTTGTTCTTGAAGTGTTTGTAAAAGCCTCCGTGCGTCAAACCAGTGTCACGCATAACCGCTGCAACCGCTGCGCCGTTCAGACCTTCGGTGCGTACCCGTCGCGAGGCGTCTTTCACAATCTTCTGATGGACTTCGGCCTTGTGTTCGGCTCGGTAACGCATGGCTCATTATAGGATGTTCGAAATCATCCCACGGTGCAGCGCGGCAGCGCCTGAAAAAATCGAAACCATAGGATGATCTTTGTCATCCTATACACGAAAGGAGAATTCCAAGTGTCTCACCCGATTCTTGATCCTCCAATCGCAAAAGAGGTCGCATGTCTCAAGAAACTCTCTTCCAAATCCATCTCGTTTTAGGCTATGTTGCCTGGCTGCTCTGTTTTGGGGCATACATCCTGCCAAGGTTAAGGTCGATGGGCCGGGTCGAAGCGCACCGCGCCATCGCGACTCTGCACAGCTTTCGCTTCTTCGGGCTCGTCTTTATTCTTCCTGGCGTCGTCGGCCCCAATCTGCCGCCTGGCTTCGCCACTTTCGCGGCCTACGGCGATTTTGCAACCGGGTTGCTCGCCATGTTGGCGCTTCTCACAGTACGGGTACGTACGCTTTTCTGGCCGTGCGTCGTTGCCTTCAATTTCGTAGGCGTGGCCGACATAATCCTCGACTATTACCACGCCGTCCAAACCGGCCTTCCTGCGATAGCCGGCCATTTGGCCGCCACATACGCCATCCCGGTCATCTACGTGCCTTTGCTGATGATCACGCACGTCGTCGCCTTCTATTGGTTGGTGCGGCCACCGGCTCGGCAAACAGCTGAGCATCATAAACCCTGAAGGCAGGTTTGGGGGAATGCTGGAAGAAATCCGTGATTGGTCGTATCAAGGCCGGTCTAAACTGGGTTTAGGCCAGAGGGGGGACGCGATGAAGCGAACATGGACGATCATCGGGGTAGCCGACGTCCCCGGCAGCTTCAAATGGTATCAAGCGCTGTTCGGTCAGCCCGCCAGCCTTCCCGCCCATCACGACTTCGGGCAAATTCTCGATTCAGACGGAACCGTCTTGCTCTGCCTCCACGAGTGGGGCGCCCACGGGCATCCCTCCTTGATCAGCCCCAATCACGGGACACGCGGCAACGGCCTCCTGTTGTTCTTCCGGGTCGATGATTTCGACCTGGCGCTTCAAAGGGCGCGCTCTCTCGTCACTCGACTCGAAGAGGAGCCCCACGTGAATGCGAACACTCAAACCAAGGAGTTCTCGCTACGAGATCTGGACGGATATTACGTTACGATCAGTGCGCTCTCCGCAGCCTAAGAAGGCGTCGCAGCTCCCGAACGCTGCCCTCGCTTATCTGCGTTTCATCAGCCCTTATCTGCGGCTAATCATTTTTTGTCTTGCCTGTGCTTCTTTTCAGTGACAAAAAACGAAAATAATCTTTCCCCCTTCTTTTCAACCCCTTACCTCGTTTTCTTCTCCATGTCGGTTCGGCCATTCACCTAACCTGAAAACGAAAAGGCGTTCTGCACAGAAGGGCTCTCAACCATGCGCGAAATCATCGAAGAAACCAACCGGCACGCACCCGCTGCAAACTCCCTGGCGGTGCTCCAAAAAATCTCGTCACGTACACCTACTCGGAAGAACCAAATACGGGCCTCAAACATCCGGCAAAACAACCGGCAAAATCCAACTCGCGGGCGCGCTGAAAATGGGTCTTTTTTTCTTCAGCTGCCTATTATTTTTATAGAGCGCAAAAATTCCCCCAAAATCACCACTTTCGCAACCGGCAAAAATCGCGGCAATCCGGGGCAGCGAAAGCCACGTTCTACTCTCCGCTCACCGGCTCACTTTCAACACCCACGACGGTTGCGAAAGCAACACTTCTGGGAGATCGGGGAGCTCTATCGAGACACTGCCGTTCGAGGCCTTGAACTTGAGAGGAGTCGCATCCCCGAGCAGTGCTACGGCTTTGACGCCTCCGACGTCCTTCAGCGTAAAGTGGCGGCCGGGCCAGCGCGGCAGAATAGCGTAGAGATCGCTCCCTTTGGTGGTGAAAAAAGCTTCGATGCGCGCTTTGCCGGGGGCCGGATCGGCTACCAGGGAATTGACGTCGTATGCGGTGGCGTATTCAGCGTTGTAGTCGATTTTGGGAACTTCGCCGGAGCTCCACTGGCGAGTGGCTTTCCAGGGTTTCGTACCGTAGATGGCTTCGCCGTTGATTTTGAGCCAATCTCCCATTTGAATGAGACGCTCCTCCATGATGACGGGGATGGTGCCGTCGGCAGCGGGTCCGATATCCAGCAGGAGATTGCCGCCGCGACTGACAAGATCCGAGAGCATGACGACCAGTTCGTGCCCCGTGTGATAGTGCTCGAGTCTTTCGGCGCGGTTGTAGCCGTAGCTGAAGCCCATGCCGCGGCTTTCCTCCCATGGGTGATCCATGCCGCTCATGCCGGGTGTATATTCAGTAGTCCAATAGCCGCCATGTTTGTGCCGCGTCTCTTTGCCCCAGCGGTCATTGACCACGACTTCATCCTTTACGGGCGACTCATTGAAAAGCCAGGCCAGCATTTCAGGACTGTGCCATTCGGCGGAAGACATCTCCCATTCACCGTCGCTGAAAATGATAGCTGGCTTGTAGTGAGTCACAAGGTCTTTAAACTGCGGAATCATGTGCTCCTTGACGTAGCGCGGCTTGTCCGAGAGCCAGAGTGGGTTGTACCACTCATACAGCGAATAGTAAACTCCCATGCGCAAGCCTTTGCGCCGGACGGCATCGGAGAGATCGCCTAATAGATCGCGTTTCGGCCCCGTCTCGACGGCGTTCCAGGGCCGTCCCCAAGTGGCGGAGGCTTCTTTGCTGGGCCAAAGAGCAAAGCCTTCGTGATGCTTGGAAGTAAGGGCGACGTATTTAGCGCCCGAGCGCGCGAAGACATCGGCCCAGTGATCGGGGTCAAATAGCTCCGCGCGGAATTGCGGCGCGAAGTCCTGATACGGAAAGTCGGCGCCGTATTGTTTCTGATGGTAAGCCCAAGTGCCGGTTTGGATCGCGCTCGCTTTCGGATCGTTTTTGCCCTCGGTAAGAGCGTTCCAATACCATTCGGCGTAGGCAAGCTTGCCGGGGATGACGGGAGCATAAGAAGGCACTGAATAAACGCCCCAGTGAATGAAGATCCCGAATTTGGCGTCGGTGAACCAGGCGGGAGTAGCGCGCTGGTCGAGCGAGTCCCAGGCGGGCTGATAGGTCTGGGCGTTGAGGGCGGTTGCGAACAGACAGCAGAGGAGCAGGGGTTTCATAAGAGATCCTGCCCATTAAATCAAATGGCGCAGAGCTGAGCCGTGACCAATGCGCTCACCCGCCTGTAGGGCAGGATGGCATCCTGCGCGCCGATTGGCAATCGGCGCTAAGTCTCGTGTCGCACACCCAGGCCTCAGTGAACCTTGGCAACCTTCTGAAGGGCGACGGCATTCATGCAGTACCGGAGACCGCTAGGCTTGGGGCCATCCGGGAAGACGTGGCCAAGGTGGGCGCCGCAGGTGTTGCAGACGGTTTCAACGCGCGTCATGCCATAGGTGTCGTCGCGGTGATACGCAATGGCGTTGGGTTTCACAGGCTGAGTGAAGGAGGGCCAGCCGGTGCCGGAATCGAATTTTTCAGAGGCGTCGAAGAGCACGGTATCGCAGCAGAGGCAAGAGTAAATGCCGGGTTCAAAGAGATTGCACATCTCTGAACTGAAGGCGCGTTCGGTGCCTGCCTGGCGAGTCACCATATATTGCTCGGGAGTTAGTTGTTTTCGCCATTCGGCCTCCGTCTTGACCACCTTGCGATCTGGCGCCGGGGTACCGTCTTTGGCGTAGGTTAGAACTTGTTTCCAATCCAACATTTCGATGAGTCTCCTTTCTAAGCTTAAGCCACACTCAAACACCATTTTCGGAGGAAAGTTCTGCAAGTCGTTCACAGAACTCAAAAAATATTTTCTCGCTTCACCCATCTGAAAACTAAGCCTCTACCCATTTCGCCCGCTAAATTCTCCATCCCGCCCAACCGGGCCGCGCGCTACTTTCAAACCAGCTTCACGGCGGTCGTGTCTGTCGGCGTCTTTCGTTTACCACGGATCGCGCCCCTTCCGCCCAACCGGGGCAACCCGGCTCAGATCTTTGCAAATCGAATATTTCACGTTCACTTCCCGAGCCAGGTGGGAATCAACCTGAGCCGGTTTGGGTTCGTTTTTTCAAAACCGGGCGATCCCCATCCCAATTGGGTTCGTAGCGCAAAATCCGCACAACGAGTGAAAGCCCGGAACATCGCTTCGCCAGGTGGCTTCGTTTTTGCAAGTCCTTCAGCATCCATCAACGTGTTGGGTTCGTTGCGCAAAACGCCTCCTTTACAAATTCCGTTTCGTAAAAAACGCCTTCTCTTCGCCTCCTAAGTCGCGAGGGCAGTTTTTCGCGTGGGATAATTTGGGCATGTCAGACACGAGCCGGGTGGAGCAGGTTGTGCGGTCCGCTTGGGAACGGCGGCTGTTAGTAGTAGCGGTGGAGCGCACGGCCATTGCCGTCGCTGTCGTACTGGCAACGCTCGTGCTGATGCTGCTGGTGGGCACCCAAGTCTTAGACTGGCGCTGGATGTTGATCCTCGCCGCTGTCGGCCTCGGCATTGCGGGCTATCAGGTCCGGCAGCAATTGCTCGGCCATTACCGGGTCGCGCAAATACTCGACAGGCGGCTCCAACTGGCGGATTCGCTCTCGACGGGGTGGTATCTGCTGACGTGTCCGGGACACACGCCTGATCCGATTACCGAATACCAGCTCAGAGGCGCGGACCGAGCGGCGCGGAGCGTGAATGTGGCGGCGGCGTTTCCGTTTACCGGGCGTCGCTTGTGGTCGATTGCGGGAGGACTGGCGCTGGTGGCGGCAAGCCTCTTCGGCGTGCGGTACTTTGTCACGAACAGTTTGAGTCTGCGGCATTCTTTGATTCCCTTCCAACTGAGCGATGTGTTTGAACGCCGCGATAAAGATTCGGAAGAAACAAAACGGCAGCGCGAGGATGGAACGGATGCATCGCAAAGCCAGAAGAGCACGCAGAAAGCAGACGGCCAGAAAGATGCGAAAGACCAGCGCGCCAATCCGCCTCCCGCTGCGCAGGGGAACGCGCCGGGTGCTGGACAGAATCCCAATGACCCCGCGGAAATGCGCGAAGCAAAAGAGGGACAAGACAGTCAGAACAAGCAGAGCGCCGACGGAGCCGCAGGCAGCGCGCAACCGAAGGCGGGCGACAAGCAAGGTGATGATGGCGAGAAGACGCCGGGTTCCCAAAAGCCATCGAGCGACGATGCGGCGAACAGCCCAAAGAGTTCGAATGGTTTGATTGACCGAATGAAGGACGCGCTTTCGAGTCTGGCGGCGAAGATGCGGCCCAACAGCCAAGGCAAGCAACAACCCAACGAGCAAAAGTCGGGCGAAGAGAAGTCGGGAGATCAGCAAAGCGCATCGAAAGAACAGAACAATGCGTCGCAGCAGGCCGCTGCTAACCGCGAGGCCAGCGAACAGCAGCAAGCCTCCGAGGGTCAGGCGCAAGGACAAACGCAGGAAAAGAGCCGGTCGGGTCAAGGGAGGTCGGCGGATCAGTCCGCCGACAAGAGCAAATCCGACTCACACTCCGGCATCGGCAGCCAGGACGGCGACAAAGCGACGAAAGACGCCGAGCAGTTGAAAGCGATGGGAAAGCTCGCGGAGATTATTGGAAAGCGATCGGCCAGCGCCACGGGAGATGTGATGGTGGAAAACCCGTCGGGCAAGCAGCGGTTGCAAACGGATTACTCCCAACGTGTGGGACATCATGCCGATTTGGGAGGCGAGATCAATCGCGATGAGATTCCGCTCATGTATCAGCAATACATTCGGGAGTACATGAGTCAGGTGAGGCAGCAAGCGAAGCGGCGGAAGCCGTCACCCGCAAGCCCTGAGGAACCTTAGCTCTACTTTTTGTCGCGGTTATCGAGGACAGATTTGGCGTAGTAGTTCGTAATCTTAGCTTCGCTTCGGGCTACTTCATAAAAGGCGGCGCGCAGCATCTGTTGTTTGCCTTGAAACAGTTCGCCGCGGATTTGTTCCTGAACGCGCGGATCGTTGAAGGCACGCTGGCCGGCCATTTCGCGGGCAATCAGCTTGATAATGCGATAGCCGTCGGGCGTGTGAATCACTTGGGAAATTTGGCCCGGGGTCATGCCGAAAATTTGCCGGCGCAGTTCCGGATTGGCCCCTTTTTCAAGGGTCGATTCCAGAATGAAGCCCGCATCGCCGCCGTTTGCGGCCGTGACATCGTCTTCCGAATAGTTAGACGCCAGCGTGGCGAAGTCTTCGCCCTGGCGCAATTTCGCCGCAATCATGTCGATTTTTTCACGCGCTTGCTGATCATTCTGGGCCTTGCTGTTCTTCAAATTTATAACGTTGGGATCGGGCGTTGCGGTGACCAGAATCTCCGCCAGGTGAACCGTGTTTTCGGGCAGATTGTAGTTGGCTTTGTTGGCGCGATAGAAACCCGCGACATCGTTGTCGGAGATGGAAATGCGTGAACCGATCTCCTTGGCGAACAGTTTTTCCACACTCAATTGACGCCGGAGTTCAGCTTTGAAATCGGTCTCGCTCATCTTGCGTTTCTCGAACTCCTTTTCAAGTTCTTCCTTGGTATATGGCGCTTTGTATTCATTGAACTTCGCTTCAACGTCTGAGTCCGACGCAAGCAGGCCCTCTTTTTCGGCGCGCTGCATCATAATCTCCTGATCGATGAGAGCGCGCAGAACCTCGAGCCGCAATTGCACTCTCTGATCGGCAGTGACTTTCTGGTTCGATGCCGGGAACTGGATGGCAATGGCGCGATCGAGCGACGTGTAGGAGATGGCACGGCCGTTCACTGTGGCGGCGACGTCCCTGGAAACAGGCTTTTCACAACTGGCGAGGACGATGAGAGCGGCAGCACTGAGCAGCGCGCGGAATGTGAAAGTCTTCATCGGAGGTATTATGCTTTTGCCTTTTTGATCGCCTCAACCAACGCCGGGACTACTTCAAATAAGTCGCCCACAATGCCATAGTCGGCGGTTTCAAAAATGGGGGCGTTCTCATCTTTGTTGATGGCTACCACCATTTTCGATCCTTTCATACCGACCAGGTGCTGGATCGCGCCGGAGATACCTATGGCGAAGTATACTTTCGGCGAGACAGTCTGTCCCGAGCTGCCGACTTGGCGTTCCATCGGAAGCCAGCCGTTATCGCAGATAGGGCGCGAAGCGGCGAGTTCGGCGCCCAGAGCTTGAGCCAGTTCTTCTACTACATGGAGATTGTCTTTTTCCTTGATGCCGCGGCCTACCGAAACGATAAGTTCGGCGGCGCTTAAATCGACGGAGCGCTGGGCCTCGCGGAAAGGATCTTCAGGCTTGCTCCGAATCTTGGCGGCGTCTAGCTGCGGGGCGAAGGCTTCGATGCTCGCACCCGACGTTTGTGACGGTTCGGCAGCTCGGAAGGCACCGGCTTGCACCGAGACGAATTGCGGTTCGCCCGTGGCTTCTACGGCAGCGTTGAGTTTGCCTTGGAACAGTTGTCGAACGAAGGTGACTTTGCCGGAGTCGAGCTTAACGTCAACCACGTCGCTCACGAAGGCTTGGCCAAAGCGGGTGGCCAGTTTCGGGGCGTAATCGCGCACCTGGTATGTGTGAGGAAAAACGACCGCTTCCGTCTTGGACGCCTTGATGAGTTGTTCGAGGGCGGAGGTGTAGCCATCGGCCGTGTAGCTCGCAAGCAGATCGTGTTGCAACGTGAAAACTTTGGCGACGGGATATGCGCCGGCTTCTTTGGCTAGTGAGTCGGCAGATAAACCAATGACCGCGGCATTGAGCGGTACGCCCAGCGCTTCGGCCATCGTTTTGGCTGCGGCCAGCGCTTCAAACGACATGCGGTTCCACTTACCCGCGTTTTGTTCTAAGACAACGAGAACACTCATATGACGCGCGCCTCGAATTTGAGCTTTTCAACTAACTGTTTAGCGACGTCCTTAGGATCTCCCTTGAGTATCTGCGATTGCTTGCTGCGCTGCGGCAGATAGACCTTATCGATGTGCGCGCTCGATTTTTCAGGGGCGGCCGCAATGGTTTTGACTTCTTTGGTTTTAGCTTTCTTGATGCCCATGAGCGTGGCATAGCGGAGCTTTTTGATGCCCGATTGAATGGTGAGAACGGCGGGCAGTGGCAGAACGACGTTTTGAAACCAGCCGTCTTCAAGTTCCCTCTTGACGCGCACCGTTGTGCCAAGAGGCTCCACTTCCATCACGATCGTGGCATGCGCAAAGCCGAGCAACTCGGCAAGCACGACGCCAGTTTGACCGTAACCTAAATCATCGGACTGGAGACCGGTGAGAATCAAATCGGGCGATTCGCCTTCGAGTGCTTTGGCGAGAATGTGCGCGGTGGCCAAGGCATCGAGTGCGCCTGCATCATCCACTGCAACATGGATAGCCCGATCGGCGCCTTTCGCCAAGGCTTCGCGGATCGTTTGGGCGACGCGTTCGCCGCCGGCGCTCAGCACCACCACTTCGCCGCCGAGCTTTTCTTTGAGCTGCAACGCTTCTTCGAGCGCGTAGGCATCGGGCTCGTTCATTTCGAAGCTGAGGTCCGATTCCTCGAGCCATTTCCCGCTAGCGTTCACTTTGAGCACGGAATCGCGAGCGGGCACTTGCTTAACAGAAACAATGATCTTCATTACGTTTCACTAACAGTATGACGAATCGTCGTAGAGGATTGGGATAGAATCGCGGGGAAAGCGCTAGAGGACGCGAATGCTGAGCTATTCAAAGGGCCCCGACCTTCCGTTGTTGGATTCGACGATCGGCGAACAACTGGCGGAAACAGCGAGGCGGTGGCCAGACCAGGACGCAGTGGTCGCGCCGCACCAGCAGCAGCGGCTGACCTGGAGTCAGTTGTTGCGGGCCGCGGACAGCGTGGGCCGAGGACTGCGCGACATAGGTTTGCGCGAAAACGATCGGGTCGGTTTGTGGGCGGCGAATTGTGTTGAGTGGGTCATTGTCCATTTTGCATGCGCGCGGGCGGGCTTGGTACTGGTGAACGTTAATACTTCGAGCCGGACGCATGAGCTCGAGTTCATTCTGCACAAATCGGGATTGAAAGCGCTGTTTCTCAATGAGCGCGACAACCGGGCGAACTACCTGGAGATTTTGGACGAAGCGCGCAAGGGGACGGCGCTCGAACACGCAATCTGTTTCGGAAGTCTCGAATGGCGGCGGCTCCGCCAGGCGCCCGCCTGCGTTTCAACCGCTATCGCACAAAACGATGTTTGCAATATTCAATACACGTCGGGCACAACAGGTTCGCCAAAAGGTGTTTTGTTAACCCATCGGAATTTGTTGAACAACGGGTTGCTCATTGCAAGGGCATTACGTTACACTGAGCGTGACCGCATCTGTGTCCCGGTGCCGATGGCTCACTGTTTCGGCTGTGTGATTGGCACGATGGCGGCGTTGGCAAGTGGCGCGGCTTTGATTTTGCCGAGTGCGTTTTTCGATGCGGGTGCTACGCTGGCGTCGATCGACGAAGAATGCGCGACTGCTATTTATGGCGTGCCAACAATGTTTATTGCCGAGTTGCAGCATCCTGATTTTGCCCGATTCAGTTTGCAGACCCTCCGGACGGGGATGATGGCTGGAGCTCCCTGCCCCGTCGAAGTGATGAAGCGCGTGATTGGCGACATGCACTGCGGGCAGATGTCGATTGGGTACGGGCTGACTGAGACGTCGCCGGTGGTGACGATGTCCGAAATTGATGATGACCTAGAGCGGCGGGTGCATACGGTGGGCAAGGCGATGCCGTGCACCGAATTGAAGATTGTTTCGATGGCTACCGGAGAAGTGGTGGAAGCCGGTATGCAAGGCGAGATCTGCGCCCGCGGTTACATGCTGATGAAGGGCTATGACGCCGACCCGGAAGCGACGGCGCGCGTGGTTGATCGCGACGGTTGGTTTCGCACCGGCGATTTGGGAGTGATGCGGGAAGACGGCTACTTCAAAGTGACGGGCCGGGCGAAGGACATGATTATTCGCGGTGGCGAAAACATTTATCCGCGCGAAGTTGAAGAGTTTCTGTATACGAATCCAAAAGTGGCGGAAGTGCATATCACTGGTTTGCCGGATGAGAGGCTGGGCGAAGCGGTTCTGGCATGGATCAAGCTAAAGGCGGGCGAAACGGCGACGGCTGAGGAGATCAAGGCGTTTTGCCGCGGGCGAATTGCGCACTTCAAGATTCCCGAACACATTCGTTTCGTGGAGGCGTTTCCCACTACGCTAAGCGGCAAGATTCAGAAGTACAGAATTCGCGAGAATGAGATTCAGGCACGCGGGTTGGAGCGCGCGGCGAGTGTGGAAACAGCGTGATTGAGATCTACTTGCCGAACCAAGTCGCGGCGCGTTTTCCGAGAAAAGCGGAGATGCCTTCTTGTGCGTCTGTTGCCATGGCGTTGTTGGTCATGACTTCTTTGGTGAGAGCGTAAGCGCGCTGCTGATCGAGATCGATTTGTGAGTAGAACGCGCGCTTGCCGATGCCGAGCGTATAGGGACTGGCCTCCGTAATGCGTTTGGCAAGCGTCAAGGTAGCTTCGCGCAGTTCGTCGGCGGCAACGGTAAAGTTGACAAGACCCCACTCGGCGGCAGTTTGCGCATCAATCGGCTCGCCGGTGAGCAGCATTTGCATGGCACGCTTGCGGCCAATGGCGCGGCTGAGCGCAACCATGGGAGTGGAACAGAACAAGCCGATCCGTACGCCGGGCGTGGCGAAAGTGGCCTCATCGGCGGCGACGACGAGATCGCAGGTGGCCGCAAGCTGGCAACCAGCGGCAGTGGCGATGCCTTGCACTTCGGCAATGACAGGCTGTGGTATGGATTGCAGCTTCTCCATTAATTCCGTACAGCTATCGAAAAGTTGCCGGTATTCGCCTACGGAACAGCCCACCATTTCGCTGAGATCGTGTCCAGCGGAGAATGCTTTACCCGAGGCGGCGAGAATGATGCAGCGCACTTCGGGATCTTGCTCCAGCGATCCCAGCAGACCGATGAGTTCCTGCATGAGTTCCAGAGAAAGAGCGTTGCGTTTGCTCGGCCGATGGAGTATGGCGATGGCAGTGGAGCCTTCAAATTCGAGGATTAAATTTTTGAACGACATCAATATAAACCTTGCAGCTACTAGTGAATCACGAACGGCTAATATGTGGGTCATGGCAGAAGCGATTGATGCGAACCTTGAGGCGGGCATCCGACAGGCATTTGCGAAGCAAGGGCTGATGCAGAGTATTGGCGCGAGTTTGGAATGCGTGGAAGCAGGACGCACGACAATCCGGCTGCCTTTCAGCGAGCGGATTACGCAGCACAACGAATTTGTGCATGCGGGGATTATTACGGCGATCGTGGACAATGCGTGCGGGTTTGCGGCGATAACTTTGGCTCGGGGGGGGAACCGGAGTGCTGACTGTGGAATGGATAGTGGCCGGCCGGAAACCGTGACGCCTATGTATGATAGTCGGCAATGGCCGCTGAACCGAACCCTGAACGAATCCGCAGCTTGATGACAGGCTATCAGAAAACAGCGGCGCTTCGTGCGGCCGTGGATCTAGGTGTGTTCACTGCAATTGGGGCAGGCGCGACCATCGTTGAGGCGATTGCCGGAGAGTGCAAAGCATCGCAAAGGGGCATTCGGATTCTTTGCGATTACCTGGTGATTGAAGCGCTCCTCGAGAAGGAAAATAACAATTACCGGCTAACGTTGGACAGCGCCGCGTTGTTGGACGAAAAGTCCGGGCAGTATATGGGGGGGATGTTGCAGTTTCTCAATGCCCCGCGATTTTGGCAGGCGGCGATGGGCCTCACAGAGACAGTGCGACAGGGGCATACTACATTGTCCGGCGATGGCATCGCGGGCGATGAGGCCGAAGAATGGGTGGCGTTTGCGCGGCACATGCAGCCAATGGCGGCCGGCCCTTCGCAATTCATTGCGCAACTGCTGGTTGGGGAACGGCAACCGGCGCGGGTTTTGGATATTGCCGCGGGGCACGGATTCTATGGAATCGCGGTTGCTTCGCGCGCACCCAACGCCGTAATTGTGGCGCAGGATTGGCCCAAAGTGCTGGCGGTGGCCGAAAGCAATGCACGCGCAGCCAGTGTTGGGGAACGCCATCACCTATTGCCGGGCAGCGCGTTTGAGGTCGATTTTGGGACGAGTTTCGATCTTGTGCTGGTCACAAATTTCTTGCATCACTTCGACGAGCAGACATGCATCGCCTTTCTGGGTAAAGTGCACAGGGCGATGGAGCGGGGCGGGCGGTTAGTGACGCTCGAGTTCATTCCAAATGAAGACCGTGTCACACCTGCGCAGGCGGCAGCGTTCAGCCTAAACATGCTGCTGCAAACGCGTGCGGGTGATGCTTACACGGAATCAGAACTTTTTCGGATGCTCACAGCCGCCGGGTTCACCTCCCACAAGGTTGCGGAGGTGCCAAGGTCGGCGGAAAAAGTGATTGTGAGCTACGCCACATGATAAGTTAGTCCAATCCGATGATTGACGGGAAGTCTCATGGATTGGGGTGGGTAAAGCTGGGCATTCTGCTGGCTGCGATGGTGACAGCGCGCGCACAGCAGCCGGTCGCTTTTCCACACAACACGCATATGAGGATGGGTCTCGATTGCATCGATTGCCACATCGGGGCCGATACTAAGGCCGAAGCGGGGATTCCTTCAGTGACGAAATGCATGTTGTGCCACGCGAAGCTGGGCCGCGATAAGGCGGAAGTGAAAAAAGTGATCGACTACGCCAATCAGAAGATTGAAATTCCGTGGCAGCGGGTGTATGAGTTTGCGCCTTCGGCCCACGTGACGTTTAAACATGCGCAGCACTATCAAGCGGGCGTTGGGTGCGCCACATGCCATGGGGACATGACGCAAGCGACAGTGGCGGTAAAACTGGTGAACCACAATATGGGAAGTTGCCTGACTTGTCACAGGCAAAAGAATGCTTCGGAGGATTGCGCCACATGCCATTATTAGGGGCTTTCGGCGGTTAAATGGATCGCCGCAATTTTTTCAAGATCGTTTCCACCGTTTCAGCAGGCGTAGCCACAAGCGCGTGCGGAAGTAAGACCAATCAGCTTATTCCGCTGCTAGTGTCCGATAAAGAGGTTGTGCCGGGTGACGAGCAGTGGCATGCGGCGGTTTGCACGGAATGCGGCGCGGGGTGCGGCACGTTGGCGCGCGTAATGGCGGGTGAGCGCATAGTGGAACAAGCAGGCAAGCAGTTTCGCGAACGCATTGCGTGTGTGAAGAAGATTGAAGGCAACCCCGATGATGCGGTGAGTGGTGGGCGGCTGTGTGCGCGGGGACACGCCGCGCTGCAAGGTATATACAACCCTGATCGGCTACGCGGACCAATGATGCGCACGGGTGAGCGGGGCAAGGGTGAGTTCAAAGCAGTTTCGTGGGATGAAGCGATTGCGGCGGTTGCCGGGAAATTGGGCAAAGCACAAGGCAAAATTCTGTGTTTGAGCAGGCCTGAAATAAGCGCGCGGTCGGAGACGATGGCGGCGTTCCTGAGAGCGCTGGGCGCGCTACCGACACGAAGCGCTGGATTCGATGGTTTTGCGCTGGAACAAAAAGCAGCAGAGATGGTTTTGGGCTGGCGCGCGATGCCGGTTTATGACATAGCCTCGGCGCGTTACGTTTTGAGTATTGGCGCGGACTTTTTGGGCGGTTGGGTTTCGCCGGTTTATTATGCACGGCAATTCGGACAACTGCGGCAGGGGCGTTCCGATATTCGCGGGCGGTTAGTGCAAGCAGAATCGCGCATGTCGTTGACGGCAGCGAGCGCGGATGAGTGGCTGCCCGTGCGTCCGGGAGCGGAACCGCAGTTGGCTGTGGCGCTGATGCGGTTTTTGTTGGATGGGAAGCTGTCACGGCATGCGGATGCGCTCCCTACGGGTACCAGAGAGTCAGTTGAATCGGCGGACTTAGCGGGTTTAGTCAGTGCGACCGGTATTGACGAGAGGAAGCTGCGGCGCGTGGCGCAGGAACTGGGCGAATCGGAAGGGCCACTGGTTTTGGCGGGCACATCTACCGTTCATAGCAATTCGCTCGATGGGCTTGTGGCTGCGCACTACCTGAATCTCATGCTGGGCGTTTCGGCCAAGCCTGGCGCGGAGATTCCGTTGGCGGACGGCAGCACATCGGAGGCCCTGCAGCAGGCGCGTATACTTCTGCTCGATGGCGAAAACCCGGTTTACACTTTGGGCGCGTCTCTGGGAGACAAAGATCTGATTGTTAGCTTCAGCGGTTTTATCGATGACTCGGCAGCTTATGCGGATGTGATCTTGCCGGATCATCACGCATTGGAAGCGGAGGCCGCGGTAATGTCCCCGGTGACTCAGACGGTGGCCGCTGGCGAGCAATTTGTGCAACCGCTTTACAACACACGCGCGCTGGCGCAAACACTGGCAGATATTGCAGTTAAGCTAAACGTGCCGTTCACTGGGCAAAATGTTAAAGATTTCGCGGCGGCCCACGCGGCGTTGACGCCCGCAGTCCCTCGGACAAGCGTGGCCAATCTCCGCATACAGGCACGGCCTTCGCAAACCGCCGGAACCACTGAACAGTTTCCGTTTGAGTTTCAGCCCTATCTTTCGCTGCAGTATCATGACGGGCGCGGTGCGAATCTGCCGTGGATGCAGGAACTGCCCGATCCGGCATCGAGCGCGATGTGGGATCTGCCGGCGGAGATTGATCCAAAGACTGCCGCCAAGTTTAACATTGCGAACGGCGACCGGGTGCGTATCACTTCCCTTAAAGGCTCAGTTGAAGCTTTCGCATATGTACACCCTGCTGCCCGGCCGGGCGTGATTAGTATGGCGATTGGCCAAGGACACACTCATTATGGGAGATACGCATCAGGCCGCGGTTCGAATCCATTGGCGATTCTATCTCCCATTTGGGAGGAAGCGACGGGAGTTCCGGTTACAGGAGGAACGCGGGTGCGGCTGGAACGCATCGGCGAAGGAACGAGTGAATTCATTCAATTCTCTCCGCTAGACCGCGAACAAGGACCGTGGGGGCGATCATGAGTGAACAACCGCCCAAATCGCATCACAGCTGGGGCATGGCCATCGACCTAGACCGCTGCACCGGTTGTCAGGCGTGTGTGGCGGCGTGCCATGCGGAAAACAATCTGTCCGTTTCAGACGCGGCGTCGGCAGTTAAGGGGCGCACAGTGCATTGGATTCGCGTGGATCGCTACTATGAGGGCGAATTTCCGGATGTGCGCGTGAAGTATCGGCCAGTGTTGTGCCAGCAGTGCGATGAGGCGCCATGCGAGCCGGTGTGTCCGGTTTACGCTACGTATCACAACGATGAAGGTTTAAACATACAGGTGTACAACCGCTGCGTTGGTACACGATATTGCGGCAATAATTGCCCGTATTCGGTGCGTTTCTTTAACTGGTTCGACCCGGTGTGGGCTGAGCCCCTGCAACTGCAACACAATCCCGATGTTTCCATCCGTGAAGGCGGAGTGATGGAGAAGTGTACGTTTTGTGTGCAGCGCATCAACCGCGCGAAGGACAATGCGCGCACAGAAGGCCGACCAGTGAAAGATGGGGATGTGCAGACCGCCTGTGTGCAATCTTGCCCAGCGGAGGCAATGGTATTTGGAGATTTGAACGATCCAGAAAGCAGGGTCTCCCAGTTAGCCAAGAGTGGCCGTGCCACGCAGTTGCTGGGGGAACTCGGGACCAAGCCGAAGGTGTTTTACCTGGAGAGGGCTAAGTAGTTTGGCGCCGGCCGCAGTTCCGTATCAGCAGGTTCGGGACGATTTGTGGCGTCCTTTAGCGGGCGCGAGCAAACGCTATACGCTGACGCTGGCGCTGCTAAGCGCGGTGGCATTGTGGGGTTTGATTGCGTGGGGTTATCAGATTCACAAGGGCATTGGCGTAGCTGGCATCCGCCGACCAGTGTTTTGGGGTTTCTACCTGGTCGATTTCGTATTCTGGATCGGCATCTCCCATGCGGGCACACTGATCTCGGCGATTTTGCGACTGACTGACGCCGATTGGCGCAAACCGGTAACGAGGGCCGCGGAGGCGATTACGGTTTTCGCACTGATGATTGGAGGGATGTTTCCACTAATCCACTTAGGTCGAGTGTGGGTCTTTTACTGGCTGTTTCCCTACCCGAACTCCCGTTTGTTGTGGCCGAATTTCCGGTCGCCGCTGATGTGGGACGTGATGGCGATTTCGACCTATCTGACTGGGAGTGTAATTTTTCTCTACCTCCCGCTGATTCCCGATGTGGCGCAACTGGCGGAAAACGCGAAGGGCTGGCGACTCCGCCTCTATCGGGCAATGGCACTCGGGTGGAGCGGCAGCGATCGAGAGTGGCATGCGCTTGAACGAGCCATGAAACTGATGGCGGGCATTATTCTAGCAGTGGCCGTGTCAGTTCATAGCGTGGTGGCTTGGGATTTTGCCATGGCCATTGCCCCCATGTGGCACAGCACTATTTTCGCGCCGTATTTTGTAGTGGGGGCGATTTTCAGCGGATTAGCAGGGCTGATCGTGGCGCTGAACATCATCCGCCGGACCATGCATTTGGAGCAATATCTGACGCCGCACCATTTCGGCAATCTGGCGAAACTGCTGCTGTTGATGAGCTTACTCTGGTTGTATTTCACGTTTTCGGAGCATCTCACAATTTGGTACGGCAACGAGCCCAAAGAAATGAATGTGTTTGGTGCGCGCCTGCAGGGACGCTTCTCGCCGGAGTTCTGGGTAATGGTGTTTGTGAACTTCGTGGTGCCATTTGTACTGCTGGGGATACGGCGATTACGCTCCATCAAGACCGCCACAATCGCTGCGATTGGAGTGCTGATCGGCATGTGGCTGGAGCGCTACCTGATTATTGTTCCGACGCTGAGCATGCCGCGCTTATCGGCGGCGTGGGGACGGTATTCGCCGAGTTGGGTGGAGATTTCAATTACGGTGGCTACGTTTGCCGCGATGGCTGCGCTCTACCTGGCATTCTCTAAACTCTTCCCAATCATCTCCTTGTGGGAGTTTGAACCGCATGGACAGGGGGAAGAGTGACTCTCTATCTGACTGGGAGGTTTGCGGAGAAAGACGCAGTGATTGGGGCGATCGAGCAGCTTAAGGCGAGCGGTTATGGACCGGATGATCTGACCGTTTTTTCGGATGAGCCCGTCGAATTCCCGCAAGGTGTACTGGACCGCAAGAGCCATATGTCGTTGGTGGCAGTGTCAGGCGCGGCGACGTTTTTTGTGCTCGCGGTAGCATTTGTGTATTTCACGCAATACAACTATCCCCTGGTCACGGGAGGGATGCCGATTTTCTCTTTCTGGCCCACGGGCGTGATCTTCTATGAGATGACAATGCTGGGGGCAATTCTGACAACGCTGGGCTGGTTCATTTGGGAGAGTGGATTACTTCGGAGGGACAAAAGCGTTCCGGTTCCCGCGATTGAGCCTGAAACGATTTGCCTGCGGGTGCGGTGCGCGGCGGAACAGTTCGAGACGGTCGCCGCGGTTTTAGAGAACGCCGGCGCAAAGAATGTGGCCAAGCTCGAGAAGGCTGCATGAAGTATTTTCTTGCGGTGCTTGCGATGGTGACTCTTCTCCAGGCAGCAGATTCGGAAGCCCAAAAGACGCACTTAGCGGTGGGGCGTGATCTTTACCGCGAGAACTGCTCGGTTTGTCATGACATCGATAAGGACAAAGCACATTCGCACAAGCTTGGCCCGAGCTTGAATCACTTATTTAAGAATGAAACGCTGCCCTTGAGCCACGGCAAGCCGACCCGGCAGTACGTAGAAGTGAGGATCAAATTTGGCGGCGCGATTATGCCTGCATTCGGCAAGCGCCTGACGCCGGACGAAATTACGGCCTTGATCGACTATATCGATTCGAAGTAAATTTCTTGGCCCCTCTAAATCGCGCTTCACGGTAGAAGTCGCGTTTGTGCTACCAGTTGACTCAGACGGTTCTTCACATCAGGCCATTCTTGGGCGAGGATTGAGTAGCGCACTGAATCGCGAGCGGTAAAGTCCGTAGCCATTCTATGTGCACGGAGTATTCCCTCAAACCTCCCACCTATCCGTTCAAGTGCTGCGCGTGAACGGGCGTTGCGCGCGTCTGTGTGAAAGCAGACGCGAAGAACCTCCCAAGACTCAAAGGCATGGGTCAACATGAGGAGTTTGGCCTCCGTGTTCGCCCCGGTGCGGATTGCTGAACGAGTCAGCCACGTGTGACCGATCTCACACACATCCGGGAAATGGCGGCCATGGCGCGCGGCGCCTTCGGGCCAAGCCCATTGTTCTAAATTCCAGAAGCGAGTGGAGCCGACGACCTCGCTGTCACTCACACGCACAATTGCGAATGGGAACGCAGTTCCGGCGTCTCGCCAAGCTAGAGCGGTTTCGATATATCTGTCTACCGCGATCTTGCCCTGTGGCACGGGACTCCACTTATAAAGGGATGGGTCGGTTGCCGAGGCGGCTACTAGAGCATTAGCGAAACTGTGGTTCAACGGTTCAAGACGAACCAGCTTGCCCGAAAGTGCAAAAAGACTTTTTGTTCCCATCTGTAGCGGATTGAACAGGCGGTGGGCAGCGCACCACCTTTGCTAGTCTACTGGGCGTTCTTCAATTCCACAACCATCACTTCAATTGGCTCCTTCCCGACATTGACATCGGCGTGCATGGTGCCTGGCTTGCTCGTCGTCAGCCAGTAGGCCTTGCCAACCTCCCAATGGTTCATTTCGCTTTCGCCGGTTTGTTGGACAATTTTCATGTCGCCGCCGACAAGCGGTATGATCACGCGCGGGTGTTCGTGGCGATGCATAGCAAGAGGCGCGTTGGGCGTGACAGTAGCTTTCCAGACGCGGACGTCGCTGTTCTCAAACTGGGGGATACGGACAGTGCCGCCGGTTTGGCCCGTGGGCGTGGCCGCACCGCCGCTCGCCAGCAAAAGAATAGCCGCCGCCGCAACACTACCCCAAAACGTTTTCATGTTCAGGCTCCCGCCGCGCGACGCTGCTTGCGCAGAATGGCCGGCATTTCGTAATCATCATCGCTGAGCAAATCTTGCTGCGCCAGCGCGGGTTCAGGCTCAGGCTCGACCGCAGCGGGGACGAAAGGCTCTGGATCGGCCACATATGCCGGCTCTTGTTGTGGCATCGGAGGTGGCATTGTGGACACTTCGGCGCCGATAGTTGGACTAAAGGGGAAGTGTGAACCGCGGCGATCGATCTCCGGCAGCGAATCGCGCTGAAAGCCTGTGGCGATGACCGTCACCTTCACATCCTTGCCCATGCGCTCATCCATCACCACGCCGAAGTTGATTTGGACATCCTCATTCTTTGTAGCGGCGCGAATGAGGTTGCATGCTTCATTCACATCATGAATGCCAAGCTCGCTAGACGCCGTAATGTTGATCAAAACGCCGCGCGCACCAAGCACACCGCCCTCTTCCATCAGCGGACTATTAATAGCCTTCTGCGCCGCTTCGACAGGGGCGTTATCGCCAGAGGCGATGGCCGTACCCATCATGGCGTAACCCATGCCGAGCATGATGGTGCGGATATCGGAAAAGTCGCGGTTGATGATGCCGGGTGTTGTGATGATGTCGGCAATGCCCTGCACAGCTTGCCGGAGAACATCGTCGGCCATGCGGAACGCGTCCATGAACTTAGCGCCTTTGGGCACCAAGGCCAGCAGCTTTTCATTCGGGATGCTGATGACGGTATCGCAGCAGCCGGCCAGCTCGGCCAATCCTCGCTCAGCTTGGCGCATGCGGCGCGGCCCTTCAAAAGAGAACGGCTTGGTGACAACCGCGACTGTGAGGGCGTTGAGCTCTTTGGCAAGAGACGCCACCACAGGCGCAGCGCCAGTGCCCGTGCCACCTCCGAGTCCGGCCGTGACAAAGACCATGTCCGCGCCTTCGAGAATCTCGATGATCTGCTCCGTGTCTTCGAGAGCAGCTTGACGCCCGACGGCCGGGTCGGCGCCCGCGCCCAAACCGCTGGTGAGTTTTTTCCCAACCGCGAGTTTGTTGGCCACCGGCGAGGCTGCCAGGGCCTGCTTATCGGTATTGAGAATGAAGAATTCAATGCCGCTCAGACCTTCCTGCAACATCCGGCCGACCGCGTTTGACCCGCCGCCGCCCACGCCTACAACCTTAATGCGTGTGCCTAGATTTACTTCCTCGGCCATGAGGAACTTCAGATCGTCTGCCATATCGTTTACACTCCCTTCCTGCTTACTTGACTGCGGAACCAGATACGCTGGTCGACGTTCTCTTCCAATCTCGTTTCAATTTCAACCGTCCGGAATACATCGCCAATCCGCCAGCCGTGGTCCACGTGGGATTGTCGAGTTCAGCGGGCCAGTCTTCAATGCCCAGGGCCAAACCTTTACGCGCCTGACAGTGTATGATGCGCTCGGCCACGTCGCACATGCCGGGCAACAGGGCGCCGCCGCCCGTTACAACGACGCCTTCTAACAGGTTCTGCTCCATGCCCAAGCGCAGCACCTCTTCATAAACCCGTTCGAAAATCTGCTCAGCGCGCGCTTCCAGAATTTCGTTCAACTGCCGGCAACTGGCTTCGCGGATGCCGCGGCCATCGGCCGAAGGCAACTCAACCAGTGTATTTTCGGGCGCCGAATCGGCGATGGCCGAACCGAATTCACGCTTCAATCCTTCGGCGAAATCGACGTTCACTTTGAACAGACGCGCCACATCGCGAGTGAAATGGTCCGCGCCAATGGGCAGGCTCGTGGCCAGCAGCAAAGAATCGCCATCGTAGATCACAACTTCCGTGGACTGTGCGCCGATATCGACTATGACAGCGCCCCGCGCGCGATCTTCCGGCAAGACCGAAGCATAAGCGGCGGCAATGCCTTCGAAAACAGACTCTTCCACAGCCAGATGGGAACGGTGAACCGCCGACACAATGGCTTGATGCTCATGCAGCGAGACGGTGACAACCAGGATATTCGCTTCCAAGCGCGCGCCGAGGATTCCTTTAGGATTGCGATAACCGGAGCGGCCGTCGAGAGTAAAGTCCTGCGGGCAGATTTGCAGAATCTCACGGTCTTCTTCGAGGCGCACGCGAGCGGCGAGTTCCACAGCGTACTTTAAATCTCCGGGTTCGATCTCACGCCGCCTGCCGAACTCATAGATGCCGCGGCTATTGACGCCGGCGACGCAACCACCTACGCCAATCAACGCTGAGTCAGGCGAGGCCTGCGCTTTTCTCTCCGCTTCGTGTAAAGCGACACGAATACTCTCGGCCAGCGCTTCCTGGTCTCCCAGGCGCGCTTTGGTCCAGGCTTGGACAGGAGCTTCGCCATAGCCCAAAAAGCGCGTGCTGAAGTCTTCCAACGCGCAGATAACAACGCGCGTGCTGCTGCTGCCCAGATCCAGACCAACGGCCAATTTGGTTTTACTGCTCAAATCTCTTATCCCCTACTGCTGTAATCACGCCATCTACCCGCAGATCAAGCGTCGTGGCGTCTGGACGCTTCTCTCTGATTTCGCTATAGTTCGCCAAGAAATTGCGCAGCCTCTCGGCGTAGTTTTCTTCTCCCAGCATCAAATTCACAACTTGATTACCCACGTGCTCGGCCACTATAAGGTTGTTGGGGTCGGAGGCGTCGACCTCCGAGACTTGTGCTCCCAATGGGCCGATCTCGCTCAGCAAGGCAGTGGCTCGCATCACGCGGGCGCGCCGGCCTTCGATAGATTCGTTCTCGCGCAAGCCAGAGATGACTGGGAGAGTAAACTTGGCGGCTACGCGCGGACGCAGAATATGCCCGTAGCGATCGATCAACGCCAGCCTGGCCACACCGTCGACGTTGTGAGCCTGTGACAGGCGGACAAAGGCCACGGGTTCGCGCTCGTGAATGGCCACTTTCAGCGTGTCCGGCCATACCTTCGAAACAGCCGCATCCTGCACCCAATCGATCGCAAGCAATTGCTCGCGCCGGGCTTGTAGCGGAACCAGATAAAGACTCCGCCCGAAGTCTTGTGCGAAGACGTGACGGACTTGGGAAGCTGACGCATAATGAACTCCCTCCACTACCAGATTTGGACTTTGCCCTGCCAACTCTTCCGCTTCCGCCACACGGAAACGGTCGTCTTTGATCAAAAATTCTTCTGCCAGATGCCATGCGAACAAAGAACCCACCATGAGGACGATGCCGGTAAACAGCCAAAACGCCAAGCGGCCCCAATGCATGCCGGCGAACAAGCTTGGAGTCGCATTTGCATCGTCGATAGGTAATCTGCGGCGCGCCAATTATGCTCCACCTCGCAGTGTTTCCAAAATCTTTTCGGCGGCCTGCGAAACACTGCCTGCGCCGAGCGTCACAATCAAATCTCCTGGAGCGGCAGCGGATGCAATGGCGGCCACTCCTTCGTCCATAGTGGCCGCGTAATTCGCTGAACGGTGTCCGAAAGAACGGATTTTCTCCACCAGGGCTTGCGCGGTGACTCCTTCAATCGCCGGCTCAGAGGCGGCGTAGATATCCAAAAGGTACAAGCTGTCGGCCTGGTTGAAAGCGCCGGCGAAATCGTCCATCAAAAACTTGGTGCGCGAAAAGCGATGGGGCTGAAACAGCACGTGGATCTTCTTGTAGGGACCCAAGCGAGCTGCCGCGAGCGTAGCCTTCACTTCGGTGGGATGGTGGCCGTAATCGTCCAACACGGTAATGCCGTTTTCGACACCGCGCACGGAGAAACGGCGGTCCACACCACTGAAGGCTGCCAGGCCTTCGCGAATCTGTGCTACGGAGGCGTCCATTTCCAAACCAATGCCAGCAGCGGCCGTAGCATTCAAGACGTTGTGAAGGCCGGGCGAGTTCAGGTGAAAATCTCCCAACTCGGTGCCATGCCTGCGCAACGAAAAGTCACTGCCAGCGGGGCCGAGGCGGACGTTCAGAATCTCCAAATCCACTTGCGCCGCACGGCCATAAGTAATAGTGCGCCGCCGAATGTTGGGGAAGATTTTTTGAATATTCTCGTCTTCCATACACAGAACCGCAGCTCCATAGAAGGGCACCTTGTTTACGAACTCAGTAAAAGCGGTTTGAATTTCTTCGAGCGAAGCGTAGTGATCCAGATGTTCGCGGTCGATATTCGTCACCACCGCCAAAATGGGCGCGAGTTTGAGGAATGAGCCATCGCTTTCGTCGGATTCTACGACGAGGATGGTGCTCTTACCGACTCGCGCATTCGAACCCTGCATAGCGGCGACGCGCCCGCCCACGACGACTGTGGGATCGAGGTTGGCCGTATTCAAAATCGAAGCCACCATGGACGTGGTGGTAGTCTTGCCGTGGCTGCCCGCGATAGCGATACCGAACTTCAAGCGCATGAGTTCCGCCAAAAGTTCGCCGCGCGGAATAACAGGAATTTGAAGACGACGCGCCTCTGCCACCTCCGGATTGGCCGGATCAAGGGCGGACGTGACGACCACCGCTTTGGCGCCGGCGACATTTTCGGCGCGATGACCCACCTGGACGGTAGCGCCCAGTTTGGTGAGCCGTTCCGTTATCGGGCTCAATTTGGCGTCCGATCCAGAAACCTGGTATCCGAGAGTGAGTAGAACTTCAGCGATCGCACTCATTCCAATGCCCCCGATGCCAACGAAGTGGACGTGCTGGGGCTTAAAAAACATTTCTTGCCACTATTGTTTCGGCTTTATTGTCTGGTGTCAAATAAAAACCCATATTTTTATAAGCGGGGCTTACTCTGGGCCGCTTCTTCCAGTACCATAGCGGCGCGGTCGGCCGCGCCAGGATGGGCAAACTGTCGTACTTGTTGGCGCATGGCGGCCAGCATTTCGGGTTTGCCGCGCAGATCGTCTACTTCGCGAAACAGGCGCTCGCCGCTCATTTCCGAATCCAGAACCATGCGCGCCGCAGCGGCATTTACCAGCGTTTTCGCGTTTTCTTTCTGATGGTCGTCGGCGGCGAAGGGCAGCGGCACCAAGATGGACGCCATGCCCGCGGCGGCAATTTCGTTGACGCCGCCCGCACCGGCGCGGCCCACCACGATATCCGCGCCCGAGAAAGCAGCCGCCATGTCTTTGATGAAGGGCACAACTTCGCCGGCAACGCCGGCAAAGGTGAACTCGCGGGCCAGGGATTCATGCTCGGCGGCGCCCGTCTGATGAACAATGCGCACCTGCAGCCGGCTTGCGCGGAAATAGGGCCAGCTTTCTTTGGAAGCCCGATTTAACGTGCGCGCCCCGCGGCTGCCGCCGGTGATCAGAACCGTAAATTGCTGGCTCGGCTTGTGAGTGAGAGCGAAAAACTCGGGCCTCACGGGCAGACCTGTCACTTCAGCTCGATCGGCGGGAAACCAGCGACGGGCGGCTTCGAAACCGAGCAAAGCACGATAAACACGCTTGGCCATTTTGCGATTGGCGAAGCCCGGAACGGAATTGGGCTCCATAATAACGAGCGGAATTCCAGCGAGCGCGGCGGCGAGCATCACGGGTCCAGCCACATATCCACCCATGCTGAACACGGCTTGCGCACCGAACTTGCGCAACAGACTCCAGGCTGCAGCAATGCCACCCGGCAACTGCGCCGCGCTGCGGATTTGCTTGGCTAGCCCCACGCGATTTAAACCGCTGCTGCGTACAAATTGAATATCAAAACCAGACTCTGGAACAAGGCGCGCCTCCATGCCCTCTTGGGTGCCGATGAAGAGTAACCGATGGCCGCGCGCTTGCAAAACGCGCGCCACAGCCAGAGCGGGAAAGACATGCCCGCCCGTACCGCCACCAGTCAAAACGAACGAATAGGCCATGGTCAGGGTGTATTCTCGCTTACGCTCAGCAGCATTCCCATGAGCAATAACGTGCTCAACAGAGAGCTTCCGCCGTTACTGATGAACGGAAGCGGAATGCCTTTGTTCGGGATCAAATCCAACACGACGCTAATGTTAATGAGTGCCTGCGCTACTACGCAAACAGTAACGCTCAGTGCCAGGTAGCGGCCAAAATTGTCATTGGCGCGCAGCGAAACGCTCAGACCGCGCCATAAAATGACGACAAAACCAGCAACCAGCCCGGCGGCTCCAAGGAACCCGGTTTCTTCGCCCACGACGGCGTAAATGAAATCGGTATGCGCCTCTGGAAGGTACAGCATCTTCTGCTTGCTCTCCATCAGGCCAACTCCTAACAAGCCGCCGGAACCGAGAGCGATACGCGCCTGCATTTGCTGATAACCGGGGTCGCTGGTGGAAGCGGTTTTGTGGGCATAAGCAAGCACGTGGCCAGCGGGATCGATTTTGCTGAGAATGGCGTGATCTTTATCGACGAAGTCTAAGACCCGAGAGAGCCGGTAGGGCTTCATCGCGACAAAGGCAACGACCAGAAGCAGACCTAACACGGCACAGACGGCCAAATAGCGCAGATCGACGCCGGCAACGAAGATGACGATAAACGTTGTAACGACTAAAACCACAGCCGTTCCAAGATCGGCGACGGCGACAAAGAGCGCCATGGCGGAAATAGAGATGGCGATGGGCGCGAGCGTGGAGCGATCGTTCACAGCGCCCAGCCTGCGGCAGAGAAAGAAGGCGAGGAATAGCGCGAGGGCCGGTTTAGCCAGTTCTGAGGGCTGCAGGGAGAGCGGCCCGCCACGCAACCAGCGGTGGCTGCCACCATCGGTGACATAAACGACAAGCAAGAGAAGCACAACGACGCCGAGGGCGGTAAACGCATACTTAGGTGTGTTCCAGCGCCGGTAATCGCGTTTCATGCAATAGAGCAGAACAATAAACGAGAAGACGGCCCAGCCAAGCTGGCGCACAAAGAAGTGCGTGCTGGGCCAGTGGTATTTCAACAAAGCCACACTCGAAGAGGCACTGTAGACCATCACCAAGCCAAAGCAGACCATGGTGAGGACAGCGAGAAACAGAATCCAGTCGGTTTTGAGTCTTTGGGCCATTTTTTGCTTACAACAATTGTGTCACTAAATGTTTAAAGTGTTTTCCGCGTTCTTCATAGTTCTGAAATTGATCGTAACTGGCGCAGGCAGGGGACAGCAGCACGGTATCGCCGGAGGACGCGTGGGCGCGGGCATAGGCAACGGCGCGTTCGAGCGTGCCGCAATCTGTTAAGGCAACGGAGCCGTCCAGTGCTTTGTGAATAATGGGCGCGGCCGCATAAGCATAAGGCGGTTCGGCGCCTATCAAAAGAACACCCTTGGCCCGTTGGCGCAGGGGCGCGCGGAGCGGGGTGTAATCGCTGCCTTTGTCTTTTCCACCTAAGATAACCCAGAGACCGCACGGAAACGCGTCGATTGCTTTGAGAGAAGCGTCGACGTTGGTGGCTTTGGAATCGTTGTAGTATTCCACGCCGTCGAGAGTACGGACGAATTCGATACGATGCTCGACGCCGGGGAAAGAGGCGACGGCCGGACCAAGGGAAACGAGGGGCGCGCCCGCCAGATGAGCGAGAGCAGCCGCGGCCATTACGTTTTCAACATTGTGAAGGCCGCGCAATTTGATTTGCGAACGGTACATAAATGGCGCGTCGTTCCAAAGAAGTTGTTCGCCGTTTAGACAAACACCGTTGGGAACAGGTTGGGTGGCGCTGAACCAGGTCACTGTGGCTTTTGTGAGCGCGGCAAATCCGCGGCAGGTGGCATCGTCGTAATTCAGAACCGCCGCATCGCCGGCCTGCTGCGTTTCGAACAGGCGGGCTTTGGCGTGGGCGTATATTTCGAAGGTGTGATGGCGGTCGAGATGGTCGGGTGTGACGTTGAGGCACGCGGCGATCTGCGCGCGGAAATGGCTGATGGATTCGAGTTGAAAACTGGATAGTTCGAGGACGTTCCAGCGCTGCTCAGAGGAGGAATCAATCAAGGTAGTGACTGCCGTGCCGATGTTGCCGCCCACCTGGCACGAAATACCTGCTTGTTGCAAAAGGTGCTCGGTCAGCGCGGTGGTAGTGGTTTTGCCGTTAGAGCCGGTAATGCCGAGCACTGGGCCTTTCAGAAAGAAGGAGGCGAGTTCGACTTCGCCGGTGGTTGGAATGCCACGTTCGCGCGCTGCGATCAGCATGGGCAGGTCATAGGGCACGGCGGGTGAAAGGACGACCATGGTGGCCGCACCAATATTCGATTCATCCTGCGATAGAACCGGAACGCCCAGCTTGGCAAAATGTGCGTGCTCCTCCGGGGTAAGGGGCGACGAATCCATAGCGCGGACGCGCGCACCGTATTTGAGCAACAGTTCGATAGCCGCCACACCGGAGCGCTTGGTTCCGATAACGAGGATGTCTTGACCCGCGAATCTTGTTGGCGTGTGCGTTTACCTCAACTTCAAAGTAGTGAGCGCAAAAAGCGCCATCACCAGGCCGACAATCCAGAAACGGACGATGACTTTCGATTCAGACCAACCGAGCGCTTCGAAATGGTGGTGAATGGGCGCCATCTTGAAAATGCGTTTTCCATTGCGCAGTTTGTAGCTGCCAACCTGCAGGATGACCGAGAGCGCTTCAATAACGTAGACCCCGCCGATAAAGACGAGCAACACCTCCTGCTTGATGAGCACGGCCACGATACCGAGTCCGCCGCCGAGCGCTAAGGAACCCACATCGCCCATAAACACCTGGGCCGGGTGACTGTTATACCAGAGGAACGCCAAACTGGCTCCCATCATGGATGCGCAGAAAATAGTAAGTTCCTGAGAACGGGGCAGGCGGGCCAATCCGAGGTATTGCGAAAACGCGGCATTGCTCGAAACGTAAGTGAGGATAGTCATGGCACCGGAGGCAATGATCATCAAGCCGATAGCGAGACCATCGAGACCGTCGGTTAGGTTAACCGCGTTGGAAGAGCCCACCATGACGAAGACGATGAAGGCGTAGAAGAGCACGAAGGCCAGCGGATAAGTCCAGAAGTTTTTGGTCCACGATTCAATGAGCAGATCGGGCTTGAACTGTTTGAAAAACGGCACGTTGACCGCGGTGGAATAATTCTGATGGGCGTGGAGTACAAGAAGACAGAAACTGATGAGCATGGCAACGACAACCTGCGCCCAGAATTTCTCCAAAGTCGTAAGGCCGAGGTTCTGCTTTTTGGTGACTTTGGCGTAATCATCAAAAAAACCGATGAAGCCAAACCCAACCAGCCCCAACAGGGCGAGCCAGTTGTAAGGATTCCGCAAATCGGACCAAAGCAAAGTGGGAACGACGATGGACGCAACAATGAGCAAGCCCCCCATGGTGGGTGTGCCGGCTTTCTTGCGGTGAGATTGCGGGCCGTCGTCGCGGATATACTGGCCGAAACTCAATTCGCGCAGTCTGTTGATAACCCAAGGACCGCATAGAAGGCCAATGGCGAGCGCTGTCAGGCTAGCCAAGGCGGTTCGGACGGTGATGTAGCCGAAAATACGGAAGACCGGCACATATTTGCGAAGAACCTGAAACAGAAGCCAGTAGAGCATTTGCGATTAGGACTCCATTCTGGCCAACGCGGTTTCTACTTGAGTGCCGCGCGAACCCTTAAATAGGATGGCATCGCCCGATTTGACAAAATCTTTGAGGAAATCGCCGGCGGCTTCGGGCTGGTCAAAAAAGAAAGCGGCGCTGCAAGGTGCCCCTGCTTTAACGGCACTTTCGACCAGGAAATGGGCCGCGCCGTGGATGCCGATGACGACGTCAATTCCCGCTCGCACGGCGTATTCGCCTAACTGGCTGTGTAACTGTTCCGACATTTGTCCTAACTCGCGCATTTCACCCAGCACAGCAATGCGGCGTTGGGCAGGCTCGGTGCGCAGCACATCGAGCATGTTGCGAGCAGCTTCGGGATTGGAATTGTAGGAGTCATTCAGAACAGTGGCTCCGCGCCAGACTTTTCTCTCACCGCGCATTTTGCCGGGAGCGAGCGCTGCCACGGCTTGAACGAGTTCGCACGGCTGGACACCAAATATGCCGGCGACGGCAATGCCAGCTAAGATGTTCGAAACACTATGGCGGCCGGAGAGAGATGTCTCGAAACGGACGCCTTGAACGGTGAAGGTGGCGTGGTCGGCGGCGATTTCGGCGTTTTCGGCGCGGATTTCAGAGCTTGCGGCGAAGCCGTAGGTCAAAGTGCGGCCCTTGTGGGTCGGAGCGAAGGCGGCGACAAGCGGATCGTCGGCATTCAGTATGGCGACCCCTGGGATGCCTTCGATCAGCTCGCGCTTGGCGGCCGCGACGCCTTCGATGGAAGAGAAGTTTTCGATATGCGCGTAGCCGACATTCGTGATAACTCCGTGGTTAGGCTCGGCGATCGAGACAAGCTGGCGAATTTCTCCAGCGTGATTCATGCCCATTTCGAGCACGGCCACTTGCGAATCGGCCGGTAAACGGAGGATAGAGAGTGGGAGACCGATGTGGTTGTTGAAATTGCCGACGGTTTTTCCAACCCTATGACGGACGGCGAGCAGCGCCGCAATGATGTCTTTCGTGCTCGTCTTACCGGCACTGCCAGTGATGGCAACGATCTGTCTCGCCCAACGGCGGCGCGCCCAGTGAGCGAGAGAATGCAAGGCTTCGAGAGTGTCTTTGACGAGGAGAAGTGGGCCCTTGGCGCCGGGTACAGGTTCACTGACAACTGCGGCGGCTGCGCCTTGACTTAGAACCGTATTTACGAATGCGTGCCCGTCCAGGCGTTCGCCCTTGATGGCGAAAAAGAGATCTCCTGGGGCAGCACTGCGCGAATCGATGGACCAACCCGTTATGTTCGTTTCGCCGGCGGCGCCTGCTAGGAACTGCGCTCCGGTCGCTGCCTGGACCTGCGCGAGTGTGAGCTGCATCTCAGGCTGATCCGTTCTTCTTGCGGCCGTAGCCGAAGCCACGCAAGACGCGGCGCGCCACTTCGCGGTCGTCGAACGGAATGGGGCCGTCCTTGAGAATCTGATAGGTTTCGTGGCCTTTACCGGCGAGAATGACAACGTCGCCGGGTTCGGCCATTTCAATAGCTTTTTTAATAGCGCGTTCGCGGTCGGGATCGGCAATGTTGGGCGTATCGAAGCGGCCCACACCAACACTGGCATCGTTCATGATGGCGAGCGGATCTTCGCTGCGTGGATTGTCGGACGTGAGCACGACATAATCGCTCAGCTCCGCAGCGGCCATACCCATGAGCGGACGCTTGGAACGATCGCGATCGCCGCCGCAGCCAAAGAGAGTGATGATGCGCTTGGGATTCATGGCACGCGCCACGGAAATCACGTTGCGCAGAGCGTCGTCAGTGTGAGCGTAATCGACAACTACCATGAAGGGTTGCCCTTCTTCGACGCGTTCAAAGCGACCAGGAACTCGGGCGGTTTCACGCAGACCTTTTTGAATTTGGGCGTCGGTGAGGCCGAGTGAAATAGCTGAACCGCAAGCGAGCAGAATATTGTAGGCGTTGATGTGGCCGACGAGTTGAGACTCGATGGGGAACTTACGGTCACCCGCGACAACGGTCATGCGCAGACCATTGAAAGACATTTCCAGATTCGCGGGCTTGATCCACGTCGTTTTTGAACCGGTGGCTTTTAAACCGGCAGTGGTCGGCGGCTCCTGTTTGAGGCCGTACCAAAAAACGTGCGTCTCGGGGGCCAGTTCGATTTTGCGCGCCCATTCGTCATCGGCATTGAGCACCGCGAAGCGGGGGGGAGGGCCGCTTCGCGGTTTAAACAACAATTGTTTAGCAGCAAAGTAAGCTTCCATCGTGTGGTGGTAATCCAGATGGTCGCGCGTGAAATTGGTGAACCCCGCCGTATGTACGTTCATGGCGTAGATGCGGCCGAGATCGAGCGCGTGAGAAGATGCTTCGAACGTGACGTGCGTTCCGCCGAGGCGTTCGAGTTCGGCGAACATAGCGAAGAGATCGAGCGATTCGGGCGTGGTGTTCACGGCGGGCAAAACGCGGCCCGCCAAGTGATATTCGATAGTGCCGATGAGCGCGGTGGTTTTACCGGCGGCACGGAGCATGGCGTCAATCAGCGTGGTGGTAGTGGTTTTGCCGTTTGTTCCAGTGATTCCGGTGAGCGCTAAGCGTTCATCGGGCTTGTTAAAGAAGTTGCGGGCGGCAAGCGCCAAGGCTTCGCGCCCATGAGCGACTTGCAGCCAAAGTCCGGAAAAACCGCCGGGAGCGGGACGGTCACCGACCACGGCGATTGCGCCTTTTTGGAGAGCGACCGCGGCGAATTGCGCACCGTCTGTTTTGGCGCCGGAAAAGGCGAAGAACAGGAAACCGGCCTCCACTTTGCGGCTGTCATACGCGATGCCGCGCACTTCCGCAGCGGGCAACGGAGCTGTGGAACGTAGCAACGTAACGCCCGCCAGAACCTCAGACAGGTTCATCGTTGAAACCTCACCCGGATGTGCTCGCCCGGGTTTAGGAGTGTGCCTGCCGGGGGATTCTGTGCACGCGCCAAACCATCGCCTAACATGTCGACCTCAATTCCAGTAGCTGTTGCTTCCTGTATAACATCTCTTACTGTTTTACCGACAAAGTTCGGAGCCATTGGGGCGGAGCTATTGGTGACAGCGACAACTTCGTCTTGCAGAGAGCCAGTGTCGGAAGCAGAACTCATTTCTTCGGCGGTGAGGGGAGTGGTTAATTCGGCAACGGTGTCGCTATCGGAATCTTCATCTGGGCCTTCGGGCTTCGGCTTTAGACCCTTGTGGGCGATGAGCTCGTCAATCTCTTCGGGCACATCGCGCACGATGCCAAGACGGTTCAAGGCGGAGGACATGAGCCGCACAAACGCGGGACCAGCCGCCGTACCGCCGAAACCCGCCGCACCGGTAGTGCCGCTCACGGTTACGACGATAACGATGGCTGGATTATTGGCGGGAGCAAAGCCAAGGAACGACGCGTTGTAGCGGTGGGTATAGACTTTGTGATCGTAATCGTAGATCTGCGCGGTACCCGTTTTGCCGGCGAGCGAGTAACCGATCAGGTGCAGACGGTGGCCGGTGCCGTGCGGTTCGGTAACGACGCGGCGCATCATCATACGCATCTTCATGACAGTTTCAGGCCGCAAAACGGCCACGGGTTGCGCATGCTGCCGGGCTACGCGCGGGCCATTGGGCTCTTGTTCCCAGGCAACCAGATGCGGCGAAACCAGATAACCTCCATTCGCAATGACACTGCCCATCTGCGCCAGTTGCAGAGTGGTAACGCCGATTTCGTGTCCCATGGGGACGGAGCCGATGCTGGTGGGCTGCCAGTGTTTCAAAGCCCGCAGAATGCCAGGCGCTTCGCCGGGCAGTTCGATGCCAGTGCGTTGGCCAAAGCCAAAACGCCGGATATAGCTATAGAGATTTTCGTTTCCTACCTCCATGCCGATTTTGATGGCGCCAATGTTGCTGGAAAACGCCAACACGTCTTGCAAGGAGAGCACGCCGTGCGGATGCGTGTCGTGAATGACCCGGTTGTACATGTGCATCGCGCCGTTGCCGCAATCGATGGGCGAATCAGGCCCCAGGTGAGTGGTTTCAAGCGCGGCGGCCAAGGTAACCACTTTGAATACAGAACCTGGTTCATACGGCGTGCCAACAGCCAGATTCTTACGGCCGAGATCTTTTTCGCCCGCCAACAGACGCTCGTTTGGATCGAAGGTAGGATAGTTTTCGAGCGCCAGAATTTCACCGGTGCGCGGGTTCATGGCGACGGCGCTGCCATGATCGGCGCCATTTTCTTTGACCGCTTGCTTTAGCGCTTCTTTGGCGATGAATTGCAATTCGCGGTCAATGGTGAGCCCGACGCTCTTGCCCATCACCGGCGACTTGACGATCTCACTTTCGTAAGAGACCTCCTTGCCGTCACGCTCGGTGCGGCGCAGGCCGGCGGTGCCGGCGAGATCTTTGTCTAGCTTGCGCTCAACGCCAGCAACCCCGATGCCTTGCCAATCGACATTGCCGACGACGTGCGCAGCCACATCGTTGTTGGGGTAGGTTCTGACACTCAACTGACGAATTTCGAGCCAATCGAGGTGCATGCCTTCCAGGCTCGCGGCCTGTTCGTCTGTGAGGTGGTCGTTCACAACCAGATAGCCGCCGCGCGTGCGGGAGCCCGCAGCCTTTTCGAAATTGGCTTGGAGCTGAGTCGCATCCTGTTGCAGAATGCCAGCGAGCATGGCGGCCGCCAGTTCCTCTTTCTCTTTAGGAATGCGCTTGGGGTTGACTACGGCGATGTGAGAGTTGGAGCTGATGGCGAGGATGGCGCCATTGCGATCAAAAATAGAGCCGCGCGGTGCGTCAATCACTTCCAGATGTTCCTGCTGGCGGTGGGCCATTTTCGAGAGCGAATCATGCTCTAGCACTTGCAGCGTGAATAAGCGCGCAAGAACAACGAAGGCCCACCCGAGAAGGATGAGCCCTGCGAGCAACGCGCGTTCTTGCGTCTTGCTTAGAGTGGAGAGCGGTGGTAAGTCCATAATTGATTCATTCGTGGTTGGGGGGAGCGAAAAGGGGACACGCCTGCTCAAGTGGCGTAAGGGGAGGCGTTTGTGGGAGTCCGGAGTGTCCCCCCTTTTTCTAGCGAACGTTGACTGCCGAAGAAAACGGCAGGTTGATGCGCGCTTCGGCCGGAGAATCGGTCTTCGACATGCCGCTGAGGGTTTGCACTTGCTGGGGCTCGGGTTCGGACATCTTTAATGTCTTGGCGAGCTGGCGCAGGCGGTTTGGATTTACCAGAACCGCTTCCTGCGTTTCGAGAATGGCGCGCTGGCGCGAGAGTTCAACCTGCTCCTGGCGCAGTTGCTGGAGCGTAAAGCCAGCGGTGACGTTATAGGCGGTGGGTATGAGGCCGGCGATGATGAGCACCGCGGCGGCAAAGCCCGTGGCCATGCTCTTGCTGCGCGCGGCCTGCGCGGCGGGGTCGCTGGCGCGAATGACGGGGCTATTATCAATGCGCTTAACGAAAAGATAAACATCTTCGTTGGCGAGGGGACGCAGGCGAGGAGCGTCTGTGCGAGTCCAGACCGCGGAGGGAGCCTCCGCCAGTTCTTTGGCGCCCACAAAGCGATTTACAAATGTAGCTAATGAAGACATGTCAATTTTGTCCCTTCTTACAACCACTGAAGCGCCCGCAGCTTAGCGCTGCGCGACGCGGCATTCTCTGAGGTTTCCTGCTCACGGGGCCGGATCACATGTTTGGTCAGGATCTTCGCCTGCCCAGCGGCGGCGAGCGCTTGAAACGCCCGCTTCACTATGCGATCTTCGAGCGACATAAAGGTGAGCACCACAAACCTTCCGCCGGAGTTAAGGTGTTCCGGCACGGAGCGAAGCAACGCCTCAAGCTCCTCAAACTCTTCATTCACCTTCAGCCGCAGCGCCATAAATGTCTGGGTCGCCGGGTGGATTCTCCCCGTTCGTGGCGCGGCTTGCTCAACCACTTGAGCCAAACGGCCAGTGGTTTGAATGGGCCGCGCACGAACGATTGCTCTGGAGATTCTTCGCGACCTCCTTTCTTCGCCGTACTCATAGATAAGATCGGCGAGTGCCTTCTCGGGCAGTTGATTGACAAAATCGGCGGCAGACGCACCCTGACTGCGGTCCATTCGCATGTCTAAAGGTCCGTCTTCCATAATTGAAAATCCTCGTTCTCCCTCACTGAACTGATAGCGACTGACTCCCAAGTCAGCGAGCACACCATCCACCTTCGAAACTCCAAAGCTTTCGAGCGCTTGCGGCCACTTCGAAAAAGCTCCGTGAAAATAGCGGATGCGCTCCGCCCAGGCGACCGTGTTGCGGCGCGCCAACTCGAGTGACTCGGCATCGCGGTCGCAGGCAATCACCAGCCCCGTTGTGAGCTGCTGCGCGATAGCTCCCGTATGACCTCCGAGTCCCGCCGTCACATCTGAATAGATCCCTTCCGGCCGAATCGCGAGATACTCGAGCGACTCGTTGAGAAGAACCGAGTAGTGCCAAGGCTCGCGGTCGTTCGCAGGTTGTTGCATACATTTGCGCGATCTTAGAAGACGCGCAAAACGGGCTCGGTGTCAAGCACGCCGCCTCAGGGACGCCTGAGTTCTTGGTCTGTCCAGCGGCTCGCATCCTCGCCCTTTGCGCTCTCACAAAGCTTTCCTTTGCAAAACTTTTACCTTGTCGGCCAAACCGGTCTTGGCGGCGGCGAAACGCTTTTCGTATTCCGCGCTTCCCAAAATATTGATGCGGTTTTGAAAACAGCGCATCCGCACTTCGTCTTTTTCCAGACCCAATGTCTTGCGTAACGTGTCGGGCAAGGTCAGACGCCCTTGCGCGTCAACATCGACATCCTTCCCGTAGTGATCGGCGATCCGCGCTAACGCATCGAGCGCTTCGAAATCATCGCCCGGCTCTTGCAGCTTCTTTGCTGTTTCGCGCCAGACCGAAATCGGATATATTCGAGCTTCGGATTCGTCGAACGTTGTGATGAACACTTTTCTTTCTTCTTTAAAACTTTCCAAATACGTGAGCATGGAAGCGGGCAATTTAAGCCTACCTTTGTCGTCAACAGTAACGGCAAAGACGCCATTAGGCGCGCCTGGAGAGACGATTTGGCCGTTTTCTTCCACTACAATCCAATTTGGGCCGATTTAGGCCACAACTGATGGTCACATGTAGTCGACAGGGATTGCAAGGGAAATTTGACAGGATTTTTCTTGTAAGTTGTTGTATTCGCCTTTCTTACGCCATTTTGAAGTACTGAAGCGCGAGGTTGAGTACGAGGGTACTGGGAGTGGGCGGTGGGCGAATTTTAGACTGCCGGAATCTCCGATTTTTGCCGGTTGGGAAAAGGGTAAAAAGGGCGACTTTTTACCGTCCCTTAATATATGTAAACAGGCGCGGTAAAAAGCCGGACTTTTTACCGCGCGGCGGAGTGATTTTTGCCGGTTCGTTTTTGAGGAAATAGAGGGCGTTTTTGGCGCGGGGATTTGGGTGAAGATTGTGGTCATATGGCTGAGTTTCCTTTTGCTTTTACCGGGTGGAGAATGCTTTCTGGGTTCAGGATGGAATGCGGGTGTGCGGGGCAATGGGCGAAAAGGCGGCAAGTGATTGAGGGGAAGAGAGATAGAATTTTCTGGGTCTTTGTCACCCACGTAATGGGCAACGCTGAGGGGCTGGCGTAGGCGAAATTACGAAACGAACTTGGATTGGTTTGTTTTTGTGAAAGGGCGATTGCGACGCTTGGTTAAGGATTGCTGACGCTTTATGCTGAGAGGCAGGGACAAGGCGCTACCACGGCTCTGGATTACGAGCCGGCCGATTACTTCGAGTGGGTAAGGCAATCCATGGCGTAGATTGGGCCGACGTGATGCGGGACGATATGGGTGTTATGTCGATCACACTAGAAATTGCCGAAACTGTGCTCGACAAGTTGAGGGCTTGGCCAAGCAGCAGGACCTGACTTCGGACGAGTTGATTCGGCAGATTGTCGACGCTCACGTGAATGCCTGTCACGGCACTGCAACCCCGCTTGGCGAAGACGTTCCGTTGCCGCCGATCGCCGCATCTGAAACCGGCCCGATTGGGCCTTTCCACGGTTCCGATATAGACGAGCTCCGCTTTGGCGACCATTTCGCTTCCTGATGTGAACGTCTGGATCGCCCTGACGGCGGAAGGGCACACTCATCACAAGCGCTCGCGCGATTGGTTCCATGTGCGACCTGACACATCGGTTGCAGTTTGCAGAATCACCCAGATGGGAGACTCGCGGCCAGCATGCGCATGCATCCTCTGAAAGTGATGCAGTACCCCAAAGCGGGGCGGCGTTGCCGACTCCTTTACAGTCGCGGTTCGGCTAGAAGTTGGGCGGTAAAAGAGATGGTCGAGACGTATTAGCAAGGCAGTGCCGAATTAGGTCGCGTACGCTCGGTTTCGGAGTTCGTCGTGTGTCAGGAAATGTTGAAACTCCAGAATGCACTACAATGTAGTGCATGAAGACCGAGGTGTATAGCTGGCGCGTTTCCGCCGATCTCAAGAGTGCTTTGGAGCGTGAAGCTCGACGGCGAAAGGCGTCGTTGTCTGCGCTTCTTGATCTTGCTGCGCGCGACTGGCTCAGCAAAGGTTACGCGGAAACACAAGGCGATGAAGAGCAATTGCGTCTGCAGAAGGCGGCAGCGCAGTGTTTTGGCGCGTTTGCTGGCCGTGATGCTCACCGATCGGAGAACGTGGGTCAAGAGTTACGGCAGAGACTGCGAAAGAAATATGACCGCTAACGGTCTGGTCGATACAGGCGCGATTTTGGCGCTACTGGACAGAAAGGATCGGTGGCATCGGATTTGTGTGGATGCGTTTGCGCAACTCCGGTTACCTTTGGCGACCTCCGAAGCAGTTCTCGCGGAGCTGTTTCACTTGGTTGGCGACAGTCGACATGAGATGGATGCGGCCTGGCGGCTCGTGTGCTGTGGGGCGGTTGTCCTCGCGACGATCGAGGATTCGGAACTAGGTCAGATCAGAGCGCTGATGTTACGCTACGCGGACCGGCCGATGGATTTCGCGGATGCGACGCTTGTGCACATCGCTAAACGTGAGGGTCTTACTACGGTATTCACCGTCGATCATGCGGACTTTGATACCTATCGAATAGACGGGCGGCGGCGATTCCGGGTAGTTCCGGCGAAACGACCATAGGCGGAGGGACGTCAGCATGACGAACTAGCCTAGGTCGCTGACGCTTCCCGCTCGGTTTCGATATTGGATGGGTTTCAGATTCGTCGCGAGTGGCGAGTTACTAACCTTGAAAGGGCCACACGGCCGTTGTGGTATATCCGCCGTCGATGGCAATGACTTGACCCGTGATGTAATCCGCGCCGGGGCCGCACAGGAACGCTGCCATGGGAGCGATATCTTCGGGCGTGCCCATGCGAGGATTTGCCTGCGCGCCGGCGAGCCAATTCTTCATTTCAGGCGATTGCCACATTTGGCGGTTCAAATCTGTGAGGATGAAGCCGGGCGCAATGCAGTTGACCTGAATGTTGTGCCGTCCCCACTCGGCGGCCAGGACACGCGTGAGTCCAGCGAGTGCACTCTTGGTGATGGCATAGACGCTCAGATAGGGCAAGCCGAGGAGGGACATCAGGCTTCCAATGAACACAATCTTGCCGCCGGCGCCGCGTTCTTTCATGCGGCTTCCGACCTTTTGAGTCAGTATTGCGAGGCCGGTTAGATTGGTTTGGAGGAGATAGTCGATTTCTTCTTTTGTGTATTGCTCGAACGGCTTGCGGATGTTTGTGCCGGTGACGTTCACTAGTATGTCGACATCGGGGAGTTGCGAAACAGTTTGGGCTTGGTTGACGTCCAGCTGCAGGGCGGTGGCTTGATGGCCGTCTTTGACCAAGGCTGCTGCTTCGGCTTCCAAGGCGTCTACGTTTCGAGAGGCAAGGATGGTATTTGCGCCGGCCTTGGCGATTTCACGCGCGATGGCAAGACCGATTCCGCGGCTGGCTCCGACAATCAGGGCCGTTTTGTTTGTGAGTGGCTGCATAGAGAATAGATGGCTCGCGGCTATCGTATCTCATGCGTTAGTGCATGACCCAAACTGTGCCATTGCAGTAGACCGGGAGATGGATTGATCCGCCACCTTGCGGGGCTGCATTGTAGGTAGCGACAGTGGCGTCGGTGACGCCTTCCATCTGCCCTTCGAGCCCCGAATTGCACGTGGGAAGGCTGCTGACAGTGTAGAGTGAAACTCGCAGTTGCTGAAAGGTCCACGCGCCGGTGATGGTGTTTGCATTTGCTTTCAGCGGCACAACCGCGGTGACTACATCACAAACGCCGCGGCCGAAGTCCACACAATCCAATGCGCCGGATGGACCCGTGGCGATGGTTACTCCGCGCTCCGGCGTGCCTCTAGTGGTAACCTGAAACCCCGCCAAGGAAGCAAAGAACAGGATCCCATACATAATTTTCATTGCACTATTTCAGCATGAGAAGAACAGGCGCACAGGGAGAGCTGTAAAATCTTTCGAAAGGAATTGCGAATCGTCATGAAACATAAGAAGCCGCAAGACGTAGACGAATATCTTGAACAAGTTTCGGAACCGGCACGCGAGACGCTGATTAAATTACAAGCCACGATTCGATCGGTTGTGCCGAAAGAGACGACGGAGAAAATTAGCTATGGGATGCCGACGTTCCACTACCTGGGAGCGCTAGTTGGGTTCGCTGCATTTTCGAAACATTGCAGTTTCTTCCCATATAGCGCGGCGCTGATTCGGGAGTTCCAGGATGAGCTCAAGACCTACGAGACATCGAAGGGGACGATTCGCTTTACGGTGGACAAGCCACTGCCGGCGTCTTTGGTGAAGAAATTGGTGAAGGCTCGAATTGCACAGCAGATCGCACAGAATGAGAGAGACAAGAAACGCGCTGGTTAAGGTCACTCAGTTCGGAGCTTCTTACTTACCGAAATGCTACGACTTAGTGGGAGTCGCGGCGACTTCGCGTTGATCCGGCGTAGGCGTTGAAACACGACGCAGAAGGCGCATTTGACTACGACGAACGCGGCGCTTGCCAGCGATTTTGTGGGCGCGAGCTCGATCTCCAGAACGAAACGACATATAACTCCGTGTTTGACGTGGTACCGCGCAGGCGGCACGTTAAGCGGGGATGGATGGATTCGAGCGTCGGCCTTAAGTAGCGACGAACGGACGGCTTGGAAAGATTTCGAGAGCCGTATTGAGTATACACGCCGCGGATATTGTCTACGAATGAAGAACGCAAAATGGGGACGGACAACTGTCCACTGAAGAAGAAGCTCGGGCAGGGATCGAACAGTGGATTTGGGGCCGGGAAGTCCGTCCCCATTTTGCTTGCGCTTACTTGAATGAACTGGGTGATAGGTTACAAATTAGATCGGGGACATAGGAAACACTTCAGCGATCCCGTTTAGATCATCGTTGTTTTCGAGCATCTCCACAAGCAACAGGAACTGATCGCTGAATTGCGGTTGCCAGGGCGAGGGTTGTTTGACCTTTGTATGAGTGTAGTTGTCGAAGCTGTGGGCTGTTATTTCCACAGTTCCATTGTTAGGCGTCGCGGCGATTCGTAAAACCTGCGCCGTTACTCGCGACAATATCTGCACTAGGCATTGTCCAATGTTATTCTTGGCCCGTGATGCGCGCCTTTGCTGATCGATACAGGTAGAAGATCGCCTTGCCGTGTTCGTTTGTCGGAGCGGCCATCCCCGCACAGGCAGGTTTTCCTAAGCGAAGCTAAAGCCCTGCTTTGTAATTGGCATGGTCCGAATACGCTCACCGGTAACAGCAAAAACTGCGTTGGCAACCGCCGGTAGAATCGGTGGCAGAGGCGGCTCACCCAGACCGGTGGGCAGATTACTGCTTTTCAAGAAGTGGACTTCAATCGACGGCGCTTGCGAGATTCTCAACAACGGATGCTGGTGAAAGTTTGCCTGTGTGACTCGGCCATCCTTAAATGTGATCTCTTGAATCATTTCGCTCAAACCATCAATGATGCCTCCTTGTACCTGGCTTTCTGCTCCACTGGGATTCACGATTTGGCTGCCGACGTCACCCACGGCCCACACTTTGTTGACCTTTATCTTCTTATTCGGCAGCACGGTTACCTCTGCAACCTCGGCGAAATAGCCTCCCATACAGGTGTGGAACGCGAATCCGAGTGCAGTGTCCTTCGGCAGCTGCCTCTTGCCCCAGCCCGATTTTTCCGCCGCTAGTTGGATGACATCCGCGGCTCGAGAAGCATTGAAGCCCGGCATTCTTGGCCCGCGCGGTCCGGGTTGCGGAGCGACATCCGTCTTGGGCGGCACATGTCTTTTCAGAAGATCGAGACAGAATTGCACGGGATCCTGCCGGGCGGCGCTTGCGAGTTCGTTGAGGAAAGACTGAATGACCCACGCCATGCTGTTTGATCCGGGAGCGCGCAACGCGCCTGTTTTCAAACCCAGCGGCAAGGTCGATGACTGCACCAGGAAGTTCTCTACATAGTCTGCCGGGAACTCGTTCGCGTTGAATCCGCCATCGTGCACAAAGGTCTTCTCATCGCCATAGGCGACAAAATGATCCTGCCAGGCTACAATTTTGCCGGTACCATCAACCGCAGCCTTCAGATACTGAAAGCCGCCGCAGCGATAGTAGTCATGCCTGGTATCGTCCTCGCGGCTCCATAACAGCTTCACTGGAGCTCCAACGGTCTTCGAAATCCATGCGGCTTCGCACATGCAATCGTTGTAAGCGCGCCGGCCGAATCCTCCTCCGGCGCGAACCATGTGGATCGTAATATCAGCTTCGGAAATGTTCAGCAAGCGGGCAACCGTGTTGCGGCCAGGCGCTGGAAACTGGCTGGTGGACCAGATCTCCAACTTGCCGTCTTTGAAATGCGCCGTGCAGTTTTGGGGCTCCAACGTGGCGTGCGCAATGAAGGGAAATGTGTAGCGCGCTTCCAGGACCTTGACGCCGTCTTGCTTGAATGCTGCTTCCACATCTCCGTCGTGACGCAAGGTTCGGCCAGCGGCTTGTTTGGATAGCTCCTCTGCTTTCCTGGCGTTCTCGTCGCTGTCCTGCGATGCCCACTTGCCGAGGTCCCACTTCACATCGAGCTTGCGTCTAGCGGATTGCGCGGCCCACCAACTGTCCGCCACGATCGCCACGCCAGCCTCGAAACCGGGGCCTTCGAACAGGTAGTTGGGATAGCTGCTGGCGAGGGGTATACCTTCCACCACGAAGGCATGCCGCACGCCTTTCATACCCTTAATGACGTCGAGATTTGCTGCCGATACCTTGCCGCCCATCACAGGCGTTTTCTCAAACACCGCGTACAGCATGCCCGGCACTGTCACGTCGATGCCAAAATTGGCTTGCCGACAACGATGTCCTTTGTTTCTACCCCAAGAGTGCTTTTGCCGATGATCTTGTAATCTTTCGGATCTTTGAGCTTTAGTGATGCAAGTTCAGGCACTGGGATACCAACGGCTTTAGGCGCCAGTTCGCCATAGCTCAGTGACCGGTTGGAAGTGTGGTGGTGCACATTGCCGCTTGCAGTTGAGCATTCGTCCGGAGCAACGCCCCAGGACTTTGCTGCAGCCGCAACCAGCATGGACCGAGCGGCAGCGCCAATCTGACGCATGGTTTCCCAACCCATGGGCGTGGCACTACTTCCGCCCGTGATCTGCATGCCAAACTTCGGTCCCACACCGGAACGAACAACCTTTACGGCACTCCAATCCACGTCGAGCTCTTCCGCAATTAACATGGGCAGCAGGTTCAGCGCGCCCTGTCCCAATTCCTGGTTGCGCGCAACGATGGTGGCTTTGCCGTCGGACCCTATGCTGACGAAATCTGTAGGCGACAACGCCTGGTTTTGCCCCGGAAAGCCTTGCGCCTTCAATTCATCTTAGAGTAAAGACCGAGCACGAGACCGCCGCCTACCAATGCAGAAGCACGCAGAAAGAAACGTCTGTCGATTATCATTTCGCTCTCTTGTTGTTGCCGTTGTGTGCCCCGACGGTTGAGTCGGCTGTGAGTTTCGCTTTCGATATTTGTGCCGCATGATGGACTGCGGCTCGTACCCTTACATATGTGCCACAGCGACAGAGATTCCCACTGAGGGCCGAGTCGATCTCACCATCAGTAGGGTTCGGATTCTTTGCCAATAGGGCGCACGCGGCCATAATCTGGCCAGCTTGGCAATAACCGCACTGCGGGACATCGATATCGACCCAGGCCGTCTGCACGGGATGGGAGCCATCAGAAGAGATGCCTTCAATTGTCGTAATTGACTTACCAACTGCATCCGACGCCTTCATCACACATGAGCGTGTAGGCGCGCCGTTCACATGAACTGTGCATGCGCCGCAAAGCCCCATGCCACAGCCAAACTTGGTTCCTTTCAGGTTCATCTCATCTCGAAGAACCCAGAGGACTGGCATTTCAGGATCGCCTTCATAGTGTTGCGGTTTGTCGTTGATCGTAAGCGTTATCATCAAATCCTCCATTGCCGGAATTCCTTAGCATTTCTGGGCTTCGGTTATCTCACCCTGTCATAGTCTTTGCCGCTCACGGGCTCTAACCAAATAGTCTTTCCTTTTTGGGTCGGAGTCACGGCTATATAGGCAAAGCCGCTTTGCGGTGAGGCGCCGTGCCAATGCTCTACGCCTGGAAGACATTTAATTACATCTCCCTTGTGAACGATTCGGCCCGGCTTTCCGCGTTCCTGATAAAAACCGGTACCTTCGGTGATTAATAGAACTTGACCGCCTGGATGAGAATGCCAATCCAGCTTCGCACCGGCATCATAGGTTGCTATAGCGATACTGGGATCGAAGGTGCTGTCTCCCACGTTGAGTTCCTTGAGCCAAATATGACCCGTGTGATTTTTGACCGTGGACAATTCGCCTTTGGGGAATGCCGAATCAGCGGTTTGTGCCTGCGATTGCACTACGAAGACAAAGCTCAGCGCGACGGCTACGATTTGAAAAGTTCGTTTCATGGTTTACGTTTTCCTTAACCTGGGTATGTCTCGCTTGGGTGTCTGTTTCAAAAATCAGCTCGCTTCCCTGATTCGGTGGCTAACTGCATCACATCAAGCCGCGCTTTCCAGGGATCAGGAATCGCGCTGGCCGAACCGTCGGGATGGAATTCGAAGATCAAATCTTTGTTCGGGTCGTAACGTGGCCACGGCGGCAAGCCCGTATTGTTCGGATCTCCGGTCCTGGCGAAGTTCACCCAGTAGCTTTGCGCCATTCGAGAGACCGCCTGATCCTGGGCGCTTGGCGGTGGAGGGGGAGGCCCGAAGCCACCCGTACCCAGCGTGCCAAACACGAAAGCAATTTCGCCACCGTGTGGCGTTCCGGCGCGAAGCATTTCCCGCATCGCAGTCTGAACGTAGGAAAACCTGTAAAGATAGACGGGCGAACCGTTAGAGGCAAAGGCACTGGCAGCGAAGCGCGCCGGCTCCGCCTGGCCGAAGTCGTCGTTTGCCCTCGATAGCAGTGTGGCTAAATCAGTCGATCCGTCGGGATCGTAGGCTGCCTTCGCCTGGGCGCTCCACTGGCCGAACCTAGCGAAAAACTGCTCTTTCGTAGTCGCTCTGATTCGATTTCCTGCGCTATCGGCGCTGTTGCTGCCGAGCATGAGCGGAACCCGCGGCTGGCGGTGTGCCTTGTAGGCGGTCTCCGCAGTCTCCGTGATCAGTTTGCCGTCAAGAATCGGCATCGTTTCGTAGGACTGAGCGCCCGCCCCCGGTTGGACAGTGGCACCGCGAAGGACTTCTTCGGCACTGAGGGCACGCAGTTTGGCGAGCGCGGACTGATCGGTTCCCTCCACTCCCATCGAATGAGCGAAGTTAACCCCGATCGTCTCGGCAGACACCGGATAGTTCGGATCGACGCCATCCCTGCTCATCGGCCGGGCGGTGAGCACGCTGTCACGTGAACCGCCAGATTCGACGATCGCCTTTTGGAACAAGCCTCGGGCCATCGGCGAAACAAGCAGGCTGTGAACGGAAACGCCGCCAGCGGAGAATCCAAAGATGGTGACATTGTTTGGATTGCCTCCGAAGGCAGTAATGTTCTGTTTCACCCACTGTAGGGCCGCGATCTGATCCATGTAGGCGTAGTTGCCTTTGGGTTCATCAGGATGTTCGTGGTTAAGGGCTGGAAAGGCGAAAAATCCGAAACGTCCAACCCGGTAGTTGAAGGTAATCAAAATGACGCCTTGTTTGGCGAACTGATCCCCTGAATTGGCGGGTTGGGATCCGCTACCAAAAACGAACCCGCCGCCGAAGATCCAAACCATCACTGGCAGTTTTGCCGCTGGCGTAGCGTTTGCAGGCCGCCAAACGTTTAGAAACAGGCAATTCTCCGACGAAGTTGGTGACATCGAAACGGTGCCGGGACGGAATGCGCCTTGCGGACAATCTGCGCCGAACTTACTCGCATCCTGTTCGCCCTGCCATGCGGGCAAGGGTTGAGGCGGACGCCAGCGGTTGTCGCCGACTGGTGCAACAGCGAAGGGAATTCCCTTAAAGCTGGAGACATCTCCCTGGGTAACGCCACGCACGATCCCGGAAGTTGTGTGAACTCTTGGCCCTGCGACTGGGCCACTGGCGCTGCTGGCGCCGCCCGGTCTAGCCTGTGCAAACGTCCATTGCACACTCACCATCGAGAGAAGGCCCAATCCAAAGATCTGTAGAATCAATTTCACGTTCGCATTCTTTCTTGCCTTTCGGCTAGCTTCGAAATGAAGAGGGTGCCGGCAACGGGGCAAGAAGTCACTAGCGCCCCGTCATCTTCAACATGGCTTCAGGAAGGCGTGCTCCTTCGAGCTTCAGCTTGGAAGACGCTTCATCGATTTGCTTAAGATCGCTTTCGGTAAGTTCCATATTCACCGCGCCGAGATTTTCCTGAAGGCGATGCAGCTTGGTGGTTCCCGGGATCGGGACGATCCATGGCTTCTGGGCCAGCAACCACGCCAGTGCGACCTGTGCGGGCGTGGCGCTCTTTCGTTGGGCGACGGACTTGACCAAATCGACCAGCATCATGTTGATCTTGCGCGCCTCGGGCGAGAAGCGCGGCACAATGTTCCGAAAGTCGGTGGGATCGAACTTCGTATTCTCGTCGATCTGGCCCGTGAGAAATCCTGCGCCTAGCGGGCTAAACGGCACGAAGCCAATGCCAAGCTCCTGCAGAGTAGGCAGAAGCTCGGCCTCAGGGCCACGCCAGAAGAGCGAATATTCGCTTTGCACTGCGGTGACAGGGTGGATGGCGTGGGCCCGTCGAATTGTTTGTATCCCAGCCTCTGACAGGCCAAAGTGTCTCACCTTGCCGTCTGCAATCAACTCCTTCACGGCTCCCGCTACATCCTCAATTGGCACGTCAGGGTCTACGCGGTGCTGATAGAAGAGGTCGATGTGATTGGATCGCAGACGCTTCAGACTGGCTTCTGCCACCTGCTTGATGTGCCCGGGACGGCTATTGGTCCCGCCATTGCGCTTGCCGGTTTCAAGGTCGATGTCGAAGCCGAACTTGGTAGCAATCGTTACCTTGTCTCGAAGGGGCTCAAGCGCCTCGCCCACCAGTTCTTCGTTCGCGAATGGCCCGTATGCTTCAGCTGTATCAAAATGAGTCACGCCAAGGTCATAGGCAGCTCGAAGCATTCTGATCATTTCGCCCTTGTCGGCCGCCGGGCCATAAGCAGACGTCATGCTCATGCATCCGAGGCCAAGAGCCGATACTTCCAGATCCTTACCTAATGTGCGCTTCTGCATTGATCCTTCCCACGACTAAAGAAACAAAAAGTTTTCACAAAAAACACCTGCCGAGCGCGGACTAAGTTGATTTCATGCCTGACTCTTCTGCACGCCGCCAGGGAATTGTGTCTTCCGTTATCAAGATAAGCGGAATATGTCATCGGGCGGTATCCTGATCCTGCCGAATGATTGCCTGATTCCGCCGATCCGTATTCCCGCACTTGCGCGTCCCCGGTCATTCATCGTTATGCTTGTATAGAGGAACATCGAGGTTTGATGATGAAAAAGAACAAGAATCAGGCTGAGGTAATCACGGGCCGCGTCCCCGAGCTTCAGGCGGAACTGGCCTCAAAGGTTGCGCATCTTATCGGTTCAGCAGAGAAGATGGCAACAGCCATTCCTCGCGTGACACTGGCACGGAGGACCGCCGCTACGGCTACTTGCCCCGTAACCTATGAGCCGAGCGTAATCGTAATCGCGCAAGGTCGCAAGCAGGTGCAGGTTGGTAGCGATTTCCTCACCTACGATCCTTCACGTTATTTGCTCACTGCGGTCGACCTGCCCACTGTCACTAGAGTAGTGGAAGCAAGCAACGAAGCGCCCTGTCTTGCCATTGCACTAAAGCTCGACCTCTCGATTGTTCGCGAATTTCTGAGCCGCGAAGAGTTCCACACACTAGAGGCATCGCCTGACGGTCCTGCAATGACGACGGGTTGTGTCACTGAGCAATTCCTGGGCGCGTGGTTTCGTCTGCTAGACCTACTTGTAACTCCCGAGGACATACCCTTTCTGAGCGGCTTCATCGAACGTGAAATTATCTACCGAGTCCTGCGGGGAAAAGAGGGAGCGCGGCTTCGAGCAATCGCGACATTAGGAGACCAGAGCCATCGCACCGCTAAGGCCATCGCCTGGATCAAAGCAAATTATGCAAGGCCACTTCGCGTTGAAGAGCTTGCAGAGGTGGCGGGGATGGCGGTATCTACACTTCACCACCATTTCCGCTCGCTCACAGCGATGGGTCCGCTGCAGTACCAAAAGCAAATCAGATTGCAGGCGGCGAGAGCACGCATGCTCGCCGATGATGTGGATGCGGCGACTGTCGCTTTTGAAGTTGGATACGAGAGCGCAAGTCAGTTCAATCGTGAATACAGCCGCTTGTTCGGCCAGCCGCCTATCCGTGATATGCGGATGCTCCGGTCGCCCAGTTCTCCAGCACTCGAACTTGCCGGTTCAGCTTAGGGCGTGCGCAAGGCGTTTTTAGTGTCTGAAACTTCACTCCGATGTCATGGAGTTCATTGGCTCTTGGGATTGATCGCGAGTAGTCACAAAGGGTAGAATTACCCTTCGCCGTTACCGTGGATCAATCGGCGTCGGCCACTCCTCGTCGTCGGGCGTTACGCAACCGGGTGCACACAGCAGGCGCTCTTTTGATCAACCGGCCCAATGCCGGCTGGCGCCACCAGCGCGCAGCCCGTCACTCCTGGCGGAGCGCGCGAATCGGGTCAACCCTCATGGCTCGCAGCGCTGGGATCAGGCTCGCGAGTACCGCGACCACAATAAGGAACAGCGCTGCGCCCGCTATGCTCACAGGGTCGGCTGGACTGACATGGTAAAGCAGAGGCGCCATCTGCGGGGCCGCTACGAGGGCGATGGCGAGGCCGGCGGCGATCCCCAATAAAGCCAGCAGCAAGCCTTCTCTCATGACAATCCGAAGCACGCCCCCAGGGTCGGCCCCCAGCGCCATGCGGATACCCATTTCCCGAGTCCGTTGACTTACCGAATGAGCCATAACTCCATAAAGACCTACCCCGGCGAGCAGCATGGAAATGGTGCCGAGCACTGCGAGGAACGACGAGGCGATCCGCGACCCAAACCAGGCAGCCGAGATGTAATCCGACAAGGGCATGGCTGTGAGGCCGGTGGAATTTGGATCGATGGCCAACATTTCGCGGCGGAGTACGGGGACTAAATCGCGCGCGTCACGGTCGGTCCGAACGTAGAGCGCCACTCCGTTTTCGCCACTGCCGTAGTGCACCTGGTCGAAGGACATGTAGAAGTACGGCTGCGGAGCTTCCGACAAATTGTAGTACTTGCTGTCCTTGACCATTCCTACGATCTTGAACGGTTTGCCGTAAATCTGCACCCGGTGCCCCACGGGGTCGCGCCCGTCGAAAAAGCGCCGTGCGAAAGACTCGTTGACGATCATGACACGCGGTGCCGTTTCGTTATCCTCGGCCCGGAAATCGCGGCCGGCGAGAAACGGGATCCGCAGCAAGTCGAAGTAGCTGGGCGACACCGAGGCGTAATGCAGATCCAGGTTCTCGCCGGGCCGCGACGCATACCCTTCCACCACGATGGTGGCCCACTTTCCCAGCCCGAAGCCGAGCGGGATGGAGTCGGAATAGGCGGCGCTTGTCACCCCTGGTGCAGCCAGCAGGTGCTGGCGGAGCCGCCGCGAGAACTCCTGCTCCTCGCTGGCGGTGTAGTTGTTCGTCGACAGAAAAAGACGGCCCACCGTCACGTTGCGGTGATTGAAACCGGCCGATGTGTTCTCTAACCCGTAAAGGCTCCGAACAAATAGTCCGAGCGTCACCAGAGCCGCGAGCGCCAGCCCCGTTTCGGCTACCACCAGCGCCCCGGAGATGCGCTGCGCGTGCCCGCTCCGGGTAGCGCCTCTTCCACCTTGCTTCAGTGCATCCAGCAGGCTGCGCTGCACCAACTGAAACGCGGGCGGAATTGCGGAAAACAGCGCGGAAGCCAAGCAGACCAGAGCGGCAAACAGGAACACCCGGGCGCTCGGCTGTACGTTGAAACTCACCGGCACCCCGGTGGGCGGTACGAAATAGATGAGGACATTCTCAAGCCACAGAGCCAGCGGCAACCCGACAAGCGTTGCCAGAGCCGCCAAAAGCAGGCTTTCACAAATCAACTGGCGGCTCAAACGACCCGGACTAGCGCCCAGGGCAGCACGTATGCCGAACTCCGTCTGCCGGGCTGCGGAACGAGCCAGTAGAAGATTGGCGACGTTGGCGCATGCAATCAGCAGCACGAGTCCACACGCCGCACCGAGGATGGCCAGCGGCCATGCCACAATGCTCGACGCACCCTCCTGCGCCTTCCAGATCGGTACGATCTGGGCGCCGATCCCCTGGTTGGTCTTCGGAAAGGCATGGGCAAGGCGCGCCGCAACCGTCGCCGCCTCGGCGTTTGCCTCCGAGACGCTAACGCCGGGTTTGAGCCTGACTATGGCCTCGAAGTGCCGCGCATCGCGCTCGCGTTCTCCGGCCAGCCGCACTGGAACCCAGATGTCGAGCGCCACTCCCGGGAAATCGCCGCCAAATCCCGGAGGCGCTACCCCCACGATGGTGACCGGGTACCGGTTGATCCGCACGGTGCGCCCGAGGACGGACTTGTCGGCATGAAAATAGTTCTTCCACACCCGGTAACTGATGACTGCCGTGAACGCTTTGGCCCGGTCGCCGTATTCGTCGCGAGTGAACGCGCGACCCAGGACCGGCTTTACGCCCAGGACGTCGAAGTAGTTTCCAGAGACCGATTCGTACCACGCGAAATAGGGCTTTTCTCCCTCGCCGATGGAGGCGGGGCCTTTTTGGTTCAGCTCCAATCCGGAAATACTGCCAAGGCTGTCCTGGAAGTCCCGGGAGTCGGCGTACGAAACCTGATGCTGCATGCCGCTGGCACTGGTGGACTCAAGCACGGCGAGTTGTCCGTCGTCCCTAGCGCCGCGGAACGGGTGTAAGACCATTCCGTCGATCCAGCCAAAGACGGTCGTGATAGCGGCAATACCTAGCGCCAGAGTAAGCACTGCGACCGCTGTCAGGGTCGGGGTCCGGCGCAGGACACGCATCGCATACCGGAGGTCTTCAAGGACGTTTCGCATGTGGTTTCCTGCCCGTTGGGTGCAAGTTGACTTCCTAAGTAGGTGCCTGATTCTATTGAACGGTAAGGTCAGTCGGTGGTCGATTTTCGGGGTTCAGGTGTCCGAAAATGGGACCCGCCCTTCGCGATTTCTAGCTGATTGCAACGTATCCGGTCAGGGACACCAAACTCACGCATCGCCGCGTCACAAACGGCGTCCACATGCTCGAAATTCATCTTCGGAACGGTCTGGCAGCGAATGATATAGCGACTGTACCCGTCGGTGATCGTGAAGGGATCGCAGCGGTCTCTATTCCCGCAACGAAAATATCCTTTGAAGTCCATGCACCAAACCTGATTCGGGGCCGTAATGACTGCCAGCGGCGAACTCGAAGGTGTTACCTTCTCTTGCGCTTTTGCCGTGTGCAGCAAGCCAGATCAGTGCAGTATAGCCGGGATGGTACTAGTGGCTGGCCATTCAGTTCCACTCTTCGTCTCTTCCAGGCGAGCGCGGAGCTTCCGTGCTCCCCAAGTGGGATGCTTGAACCGCAATTCCAAAATCTGTTTCACGATCCGATCCGGTGTCGCATGAGGACAGTTTTGCGGTCGTCGGTCCAACTCTTCCAGTCCAGACGCTCCAGATTCCCGAAACCGCTCGATCCACTTATAGCCGGTTTTCCGGGAAATGTTATAGATCTGGCAAAGTTCTGTCATGTTGTGACGCCTCTCAATATGTCGGCGATGAATTTAATTCTTTCGTCCACGATTCGACTATCTTTCCATCGCATGCAAGGTATTTTTCGCTGTTGCCATTTACGTTTTTGAGTCGCTGAAGGGTCACCTATGTGCCCGGTCTGTTTTGTTAACCATGTGCCCGGTATGTACCTACTTTGCGGAGCGGAAGGCGCGCTCCACCATGTCGTTGGGATCGGTGCTCACTGGGCCGTCGCGCCAGAGCCAGCGCATCATGTCGGGCATGATGGCGCCGCCGAATTTCTGGCCGTGCAGGTTCATGCCCCAGGTGTAATTCACGTCGTAGCCTTTCTGCGTGAGGGCCTTCATGAGGCGGACGTTTTGATAAAACCAATCGCGGTTCTCATTGTATTTGCCGTCACGGCCGAAGCCGCGATGATCGTTGCGGCCATCACAAAGAAATACGCGGATTGGCTTTTTGTCAGTGGCGAGCACGCGTTCGGGATAAACATAGCCACCTCGGAGATCGACAAAACTGCCAACGTTGCTCAGCACTTTTCGAAAGTCGTTGGGGCGCTCCCAAGCGACAGTGAATGCGGCAATGGCGCCGGAACTCGATCCGCCAATGCCATGCATCTCAGGGTCTTTGGAGATGTTGTACTGCTTGTAAAGAACCGGCATGAGTTCTTCGGTGATGACGCGGGCATACTTGTCGTCGAGCGTGTTGTATTCGGTGGCGCGATTGGTGGTGCCGTCGCCCCAGCCGGTTTCTGGCGACGGTTCTGCCTGTTCGGGCGTGCGTCCCGGATTGATGAAGACACCCAGCATCACGGGAATTTCGCGACGGTAAATCAGATTGTCCATAACGTTCTGTGCGCGAATATCGCCGTTTTCGTCTTTGAAGGCTTGGCCGTCCTGATAGATCATGAGAGCCGCGGGCACGGCGGGATCGTACTGGGCAGGAACATAAACCCAGTAAGTGTGCTGAGTGCCGGGATAGGCTTGACTCGGGAGATGATAGGGGCCGCGAATCTCACCTTTGGGAACGCCTTCCTGCGGCAGCGAATCGGGACCAAGCCGGTACTGGGAATTCGGATTGGGGCCGGGCGGCATGGGCTCCCGAAATTTTGGGGCAGGCGGCGGAGTTTGCGCAAGAGCGGCGACGGCGATGAGCGACACGAGGATAGATGAGATTGTCTTCTGCGACATGGAAATTGGCCTCTCGGAATACACTATCGTATGAAGAAGATGAAACTACAACACCGCGCCGCTCAGCAAGTGGAGAGTTAGCGCTTGCCCTGGACCCATCGGAGTTTTTGGATTGGACCGCTGATCATTGCTTCCATCCTGACCGTTCTATTCCTTGTCTTTTCGCGCGGACGCCTGCGGGCGATCTACCAGGAACGATTTCCGGAATCGAAACGCGAGCGCCTGTTCCTGGGAGCGCTCGGGTTTTTCGTGACTGCGTTTGTGGTGCGCGCCATCACACTCGCGATTCATTATCATATTGGGCCGTTTCATGATGTGTCGATGCACGGGCGGCATATTCACCACATGGTTTGGGGTATTTTCTTGTTGCTCACAGTGGGCTATTGCTGGCTGACGGAAATCGGGACAGGCGCCAAAAACTCGTGGCCGATCGCGGGGCGGATTACCGCCATGCTTTATGGTGTGGCGGCAGCTTTGATTCTGGACGAGTTTGCCTTATGGCTTAACTTGAGTGACGTGTACTGGCAGCGAGAAGGTCGCGAGAGCTACGAGGCGATGGCTTTGTTTGGGAGCCTGTTGGCCCTGGGGCTGTTTGGGAGGTCGTTGCTAGAGGGGTTACTGAGAGAGTTGGGAGGAGTGTTCCGCAGGCGTGTTTCGTGAGGCTAAGCGCTAACAAAACTTAACTGACGTGCACCGGTTTTTCCAATAACATGGGAGCATGATGAATCGCCGAACATTTCTGGTTGGTGGCGCGGCGCTGGTTGGCGCATTTCGAGCTATGCCATCCACTCCCGCCTGTACCTTAACTGCTGAGCAGGAAGAGGGGCCATACTACGTTGACTATGAAAAAGTACGACGCGACATAACGGAAGGCAAAGCAGGCGTGCCACTGCGATTGCGAGTCGCATTGATGGACGCGAAACGCTGTGCGCCGCTCACCAACGCATCTTTAGATATTTGGCATTGTGATGCGGAAGGGGTTTATTCGGGCTTTACCGCCATGCGCGGGCCGGGAGGACCTGGAGGTCCGGGAGGACCCAGACCTACTGGCAGTGGATTTCCTCCGGGTCCACCTCCCGATGGTTTTCGACCACCACCTCCCCGGCCACACGGCGCGATGGATGCAACACGCTTCTTACGCGGCATTCAAGCGACAGACAGTAATGGCATGGTGGAGTTTGCAACTATCTATCCGGGTTGGTATCAAGGCCGTGCCATCCATATTCATCTGAAAGTGCATACTGGTGGCCGCGTGGCACACACCGGACAGTTATTCTTTCCGGAAGAGATCACGGAGCGTGTGGCGAAGTTGCAACCGTACGCGAAACATAGCGACGTACATCTGACCACGCAAGGCGAAGACCATGTATTCGAAGAGGAGCACGGTGCAGTGGGGATGTTGACGCTAAACCGAGTAGAGGCGAGATCGGACGAGGGCGGGTTCATTGCTACGGTCACGCTGGCCGTAGATCCGGAAGCGACTCCAGCGCCGGTGGGAATGGGCGGTCCAGGCTTCCCGGGAGCGCGTCCTTAAACGGCTCCCGGCGGGCGCGACGCGGCCAGAGGTTGTACGACTAGCTAAAAGCGCAGATTGCCAATCGGCGTGCAGAATGCCATTCTGCCCTACAGATGGCCAATATCCAGCGGTTACCTAAAGCTTTGTACTTACTTTTCAACCTGCAAGTTGTTGACGACTTTGAAGACGTTGGCTACGCCGTTCGCGCGCAAGTTGATGAGGTTCTTATCGCCTTCGTTGGCAACCACTCCCTCTAACGTGACATTTCCGTTCTTTACGATGATGTGAATAGAGGGAAGGGCGCGATAGCCGTATCTGGTGCTAATCGAAGGGTCGCCATAGATGGCGCGGGCCTCAGCCCTACGAACTTGATCGTCCATCGGCGAGAGAGGAAGAACCTCAATCTCGTTGTTGACCTGTGTCACGCCTTCCACATTTTTGACTACTCCTTCGGCGTCACTCTTTAAGGTAGGCCGAACGACGGCGCCGAGCAGAGTCACAGTGGACCCGTCCACACGGAACGCCAAATCATCGAAAATTGAGTAGTACGGCAACATTACCAACTGATGGCGTACTTCCTGAGCTAGTTTGCTCATACCGGCGCCACCGGGCACGAAGGCATCGTTATGATCCTTCTGCGGTCCAGCGAGTAAAGAAAGCGGCAAAAGGACAAAGGCCGCGATAGTAGTGGGTTTCAATAAACTGCGCATTTGAAAATCTTTTCTCCTACTATGTTGGATTCGGAGAACCTGGGGAAGTTACATACCGGCGCGGTGGTAAAACTTCCGGCGAAATGTTTACGTTAGGTTTCGGTGAAACACTTCAAGCATCAACCCCTGGCAAAGGTGGGCGAGCGCGGGGTCGTAACGGTAACCTTCGTCGCGCATGAAGGCGTGTGCGCCATTCACTTCCACCCATTGGAAATTGACGCCTGTTTCTTCCAGGCGAGATTTGATGCGGTTACGGCCTTCGAGCGGGACGTGGGGGTCTTGGCGACCCCAGATATGGAGGAGTTCACCTTTAATTTCGACAGCGCGTTCGAGGGAGTTATCTTTCTTGCCTTTACCCAAAGAGCCGGAATGAATGTCAGTGGCGTAGAAACAGACAGTAGCCAGCACGCCGGGATTCATGGCGGCGCGAAAGGCCAAGTGACCGCCCAAACAAATGCCCACAGCGCCTAACTTGCCCGTGCAATCGGGGCGTGACTTGAGATAGTCGAGTACGGCGCGGGCGTCCGAGTCATAGGAGGAGAGTTCCTTGGCGTACTTATCGTCGTTGCCTTTATCGGCGCCGGCTTGATCGTACGGGAGCACCGCGCCGGAAGGTTCGAGTTCGTGATAGACCTCGGGAACGGCGACCAGGTAACCGTGGCCGGCAAGAAAAGCGGCAGTGCGGCGGATAGGTCCGGTGATCTGAAAAATCTCTGAGAACAGAACGATGCCGGGATAACGGCCCTCCGCCGCTGGGCGGAAAAGGCAGGTGCGCATGAGGCCCGTGGGCGTGGGGATTTCTTCGACGAGATCGTCCTTGATGATCATGGAGGTGGTTCGTTTCTGATTTATGGCTGTTGCGCGCGCGGGGCTTCTTCGAAGGCGACTAAGCCTTTGCCATTTGACAAATTCTTTTTCTTGCAGCGGACAACCTGCCCTGGAACGAACTCCCAATTCTCGTCGGAGGGCATTTCATCGACGATGACGTAGAAATCGCGGCCCAGATGTTGGGCGCGCACGGTGCGTAAAACGTTCATGCCTTCGCCGAGCATGGTGACATAGATGTTGACTTCTTTGCCGGTAAGGGCGGGCAGAATGGGAGCGGCCAGTGGGACGGGCGCGGCAGCGGGAACGGGCGCCGTGGGGGCAGAGGGCGCAGCGACCGGGGCGGGAGCGGCGTAGACAGGCTCTGGTTCGACCTCTGGTTCAACGGCTGGCGGCGGTGGAGGTGGAGGCGCGGAAACGATCACTGGGGCAGGAGTGAATGGCCGCGTTTCATATGTCGGCCTCGGCCCGGCGGGTTGGGGTGGGGGAGCGACGGGCTGGGGCTGAGTATAGCCGCTAAAGCTCACGGGTTGCAGTTGGGGCTGAGGCTGGCCGGATTCCGAATGGGATCGATCAACAAACCAGAACATGGTGCTCGCGGCAAGCCAGAATAGCGGTGGGAGAACGTCCTGCCCGCTGAAAAACACTAATGGGCCGAACAGGCTTTTTAGCGCGTAAGAACAAGTGCAAAGCAACGCCAAGCCGCAGATTAAAGCGAAGGCGAAGCTCTGGGTGCTAGTGCGGGTATTGTCTTGCCCGAAAGCGAATATTGCGACGAGCAGTGTCAACCCAGCCACGCTGGTGAGAATGTTTTGCGTCTCGTGCAGAATTACCAGTCCGGCGATGAGCGCCACCACCAGAGTGGATAAATTCACACGTGAGGTTGCCATTTGTGTTTCCAAGTCAGTCTCTCTAATCTACGAAATCCGGTTTCAGCCCGAGTAAGGAAAGACGTTCTAGCGGGCCGGTTTGGTTTCAGAGTGCGATTCTGGAAGGCATGCCTCAACCAATTCTGATTGCCAAAGCCACCCGCATTACGGCGGCGGGAAACAAGCCTAAATTGATTGACGAATACATTGGACGAGTGAACTCCGCGACAACAGCGGCCAGCGTGGCGCACATGCGGAGCCCGTCAGGCTGGGAAGAACCGGGGCAAACGCCGGAATTCGACGAATTTACTGTTGTTCTGAAAGGCATGTTGCGAGTGGAATACGACGGCGGCGCTTTGGACGTGCGCGCCGGGCAAGCCGTCGTTGCGAATAAGGGCGAATGGGTGCGCTACAGCACACCCGAGGCGGAGGGGGCGGAATATATTGCGGTGTGTTTGCCGGCGTTCTCAATAGATACGGTCCATCGCGACCAATGAGGCAGCAGATCGCTATAATGAGTATTTGGGGCGTTCGGGTTGCCGTCAGGCGCCAATTGAGTACACCAAAGAGACCCAAGCAGGAGATTCCTTAGTAAGCCATGTTTGATCTGTTTCGCAGCCGCGAGAAAAGTGTGAAGATTTTGTTGGGCGTCATGCTGCTCCTGGTAGCTGCGTCGATGTTGATTTACCTGATTCCGGGCGGCATTGGCAGCACCGGCGTTACAGGCGGCGATAGCGTGATTGCGGCCGTGGGAAGCGAAAACATCACGAACCAGGACGTGCAGCGGAGCCTGGCGAGAGTGATGCAGGGACAAGCGAATCTGCCTAAAGGGTTGCTGGCGATGTACATTCCCAGGATTGTAGAGCAGCTGGTGGAGCAGAAAGCCATGGCCTATAAGGCCAAAGAGATGGGCTTGACGATCTCGGACACTGAGCTGGGTGATTCGATTGAAGCGGGATTTGCGCCACAGATGGGCGGCACCTTCGATAAAGATCAATACGAAAGGTTTTTGGCGCAGCAAGGAATGACGCCGGCGACTTTTGAGAAGGAAGAACGGGATTCGATGCTGGCTTCGCGGCTAGACCAGATGGAACGGCAAGCGTTGGTGGTGTCGGACGCCGATGCGCGGGCGGAGTATCAGCGGAAGAATTTGAAAGTGGGTTTGCAATATGTGGCCATCGAGAAAAGCGCCTTTGTGTCGAAAGTGAGCAACGATCCAGCCGCGGTCAAAGCTTTCTTCGATAAGAACCGCCACCTGTTCCAAATTCCTGAAAAGCGCAGTTTCGATCTGGTTGCGGGATCGGCGGCCGATTACATGCAAACCGCGCAGGTGCCCGAAGCGGAATTGCAGAAAAATTATCAAGAGGAGATCGACAGCTTCCGGACTCCCGAGCGGGTGCGCGTCCGGCATATTTTAATCAAGACGCAAGGCAAGCCGAAAGAGGAAGCGGCAGCATTGCGCGCGAAGGCTGAGCAGATCTTGAAGCAGCTGCAAGCGGGCGGCGATTTCGGCGAGATAGCGAAAAAGAATTCCGAAGATCCTGGGTCGGCTGTAAAAGGCGGCGAGTTGGGTTGGGTAACGCACGGCCAGATGGTGCCAAATTTTGAGAAGGCATGTTTCTCGCTCAAGCCGGGCGAGTTGAGCGGCATTGTGGATACCGAATACGGTTATCACATTGTTCAAGTGGAAGAGAGACAGGAAGCCCACACCCAGACATTTGAGGAAGCGCGGCCGCAGTTGCTGCTGGAAGCGAAGAAACAAGTCGCAGCGGACATGTTGCGGAAAAATATGGATGCCGCGCATGCGGAGGTTTTACGCAACCCGTCACAGGCTGCGGCGATTGCCGCGAAGTACGGCCTCAAGTACATCAAACAAGAGAACGTTGCGAACAACATGCCACTGCCGGAGATGCCCAACGAGGCTGACTTGGCGAATGCGATCCGGACTGCCGCCAAAGGCGCCGTCACTGACATTTACACCAATGACAAGGACGCTAAGGCTGGGTTCGCGGTGGTTTTGAATATCTTTCCGTCGCGGACCGCCGACTTCAACGAAGTGCAAAGTGAAGTGACGCAAAAGTATGTGACGAGCGAGGCCGACAGGCTGGCCCAAAATGCCGCAAAAGAGGCGGCGGACAGCGCGCGCAAAGGGGAGAGCCTGGAAGCGATCGCCAAACGTTATGGAACGACCGTGAAGACTGCCGCACCTTTTACGATTGATGGGGCCGCAGAGGGGATCGGCTCCGGTACGCAGTTGGCGGCGGCATTTAAGGGCAACGTGGGGGACATTATCGGGCCAGTGTTGACGGGCACAGGGCAGTTTGTTTGCAAAGTCTCCGAAAAGATTCCCGCCGACATGAATCAATATGCGGCCAACAAATCGGCAATCGTGCAGGGACTGGAACAGACGAAGCTACAGGTGCAGCAGCCATTGTTCCGCGATAGCGTGGTGAACGATTTGAAACGCCGCGGCAAAATCAAACTGAACGATGCCGCCATCAGCCACTTGATTGAACACTTCGAAGGATAAGAGAACCATTTGCTCATTCAGGCTTTGCACTTCCTCCGCAGTCTTACCGATCCACAGCAACTCATTAGCCTCCTGTCAACGGGGCTGAGCGGCTGGATCGGTTATGCCGCGCTTTTTCTGATTGTGTTCGCCGAAAGCGGCTTGCTGGTGGGCTTTTTTCTACCGGGCGATTCGCTGCTCTTCACTGTGGGCGTGGTGGCGGGCGCGGGCAAATTGCCGATTGGCGCGACGATTGCCATGCTGGCGGCGGCTTCCATTCTGGGCGACGGTTCTGGTTTCTTATTGGGCGGCACCTTGGGTTACGCGCTGTTTAAGAACGGCAAATCGCGCATCTTCCGGCAGGAATATTTAGATCGAACGCACGAGTTCTATGAACGGCACGGCGGTAAAACGATCATCTATGCAAAGTTTGTGCCCATTATCCGGACGTTTGCGGCTTTTATAGCGGGTGTAGGCAAGATGAACTACACGCGCTTTTTGACGTTCAACGTTGTGGGCGCGATTGGCTGGGTCACGTCGATGATTTTGCTGGGGTACTGGTTGGGAAGCGTCCCGGTGGTGCAGCGGAACTTCGAAAAGTTGGTGTTAGGGATCATCGTCGTTTCGCTGATTCCCCCCGTTATGCAGATTTTGAAGGGCTCGAAGAAGGCAGCGCCGGTTGTTTAGATGCGCGGTCCGCCATCGAGCTGGACCGCGATTGGCGGCATAACGGCAAAAAAAGATCATTGACTTTTCGTGCGGCCAGCGTTACTATCTGTAGTGTTACACTTGGTAACACACCAGGAATGCCGCCTAAATCATCCCTTTCCTTTCTCGAAGAACAAATCATGAACGTCATCTGGCTGCGCGGCAAAGCGACAGCGGCAGATGTACAGACAGGACTCCTTCCGCAGCGAAACCTGAGCGATTCAGCCATTCGCACAATTTTGGGCCGCCTTGAAGAAAAGGGCTATCTCGATCATGAAGTAGACGGCAGAACGTTCGTGTATCGCAGCCTTGAACCACCCACCAGCTTGGCCGTTCGCGCCGTGAAGCAGATCGTCGATCGCTTTTGTCAGGGTTCAGTTGAATCCCTGCTGGCGGGCATGGTGGATAGCGAGATTGTCGATTCCGCGGAGTTGCAGCGAATTGTAGACCGGCTCGCCGCGCAAGCTCCATCCAACCCAAACAAGCTGCCGAAAAGAAAGGAACGCAAGAAGTGAGCTCTCCATTTTGTTGCCTGCCTCCTGGAGGCTTTGGCCGCGAGACAAACTGAGTGCGGTTTTTAATCCACGAGATGGCGCACGTCGCAGTGACCCGGCAACAGCGTTCTTCGCATCGCTGGCTCTGTGCTTTTTCTGGATGCATCCGCTTGTGTAGCCGAGCTCAAGCTAGGCCATAACCAGATGCTGATAACTCCGGATACTAAGCGCAAATTGCGCACCGAAATAGAAACTTTGACTGATCCTGCCCTTCTCAGCCAGGTCGGAACTCGATTTGTTCAGCTTGTCAGTGATAAAGAGATTCAAATAGGTCTAGATTTCATCCGGCGAGCCATCGACTCTAACCCAGGCAACCCAACGTGGACGGAAGCCCTGGAATCGGCGCAAGCCGAGCCTATTCGACGCCACAACTACCGGAATGGGAACAGACCAAGCGAAGGGACGGCGACCGAGCGCCCCTGACCTTGCTAACTCCCATAAGCCTCTATCCTCTTTTCAGCAACCCAGAATGAAACGCGGCTCCTTGGACCTACGTCTACCCACTTCCATGCGTCTACTCATGTACACCGCCTTGAGTGCACTTTACGCGGCGCAACCCGCTAGCGAACCACTTCTCAGAATTCCGCCCGTAAGAACCTCTATTAATGTCGAAAACCAACCAATCGAAATCACCGCGTGGGGAACGGTATTCGCCACTCCGGCGCATTCGTTGCGCTTGGAAACGACGCTCGATCTAGGAAATTTTCAAGACAATCTCACACCTATCATGCGCGCGAAACTAAACGAGTCTGACAAGTGTGGAACGCGCATGTCCGTAGATCGGGCAGTACTCACGGCGACCGCGCCCTCCTCCGTGCTAACGGCGAATCTGCATTACGAGCGCTACGGCTGCGTTAAAGCGCTTGGAAAGCAAATCGTGAAGAGACTCGTGGGCGGCAATGCCGTGGTGACAGTCAACCTCACGCCGTCGGTTGACCAGAATCACATCACGCTCACTGCCAAAGTTTTGAAGATCGATGCCGACGGCTCGCTCGGCGAAGTGCTGCGCTCCGGCTCTGTTGGCGAATCGATACGCAAGAAAGCGGCAGAAAGCATCGAGTCGGCCGTTCGGAAAGCTGCGAATCCGAAAGCGACACTGCCACCCGCTCTGGAAGAAGCCGCCACCATTCAAACGGTTCAATTCGCCGACGACGGCAGAGGCCGGCTCTGGCTCAATTTAATGGCCGATGTGCACCTCTCGCCGGAGCAATTGCAGGATCTTCAAAAGCGGCTGCCTCACTGAGAATTTCTGATCCGCAGTCGCTGGCCGAGTTCTTCTTGATTTTCCACGAACCAAACATGCTCGCCACGGTTGGATTCTATGACGAAGTCTCGCAGCGCGTTGCTCTCATCGACGTATCGGGAAATGTCTCCGACGATGGCAACCCGCATACCGTACATCAAGAATCTCTGAATAACTTCGCCGGCGATGCGCGTGCTCAGACGAAAAAAGTCATCACCCAGCCGCGTGGTGGGGATCGCAACCAAGCTCGCGCGATGCGGCGACGCCTCTGCAATAATGTCGACCGCATCACGATCGCTGCCTAACTGCTTCCCACCTGCTTCGCATTCCATAACGCGGACGCCATGAAGGTCATAAGATTTGGCGGGCATAGACAGGAAAAGTATATGATGCGCAGATGAAGAAATATCTTGTCTTATATCATTCCGAAGCCGCCTTAAGCGGCGTCTCAACCGCTGAAATGTTTGCGCAGACCACACCCGAGCAACTGGCTGCCGGTATGGCCGCTTGGCGAGCGTGGCAAGAAAAGTGCAGCAGCGCGCTCACCGACGCGGGCGCGCCCGTTGACAAATCAACCACAGTGGCGGGAGGATCAACGGCTCCGAGCAAGACCAGCATTACTGGCTACACCCTTCTGCAAGCCAATTCCATAGAAGACGCGGTGGCTCTCATGAAAGATCACCCCCATTTCCGCGCGCCCAGCGCCTCTGTGCAGGTTCTCGAATGCGTTTCGCTACCGGGAATGTAAACCTTCGTGAAATCGCGGCCATGCGAGCGCAATACCATTTTCGAAAGTCTCCGCAGGGTCTCTGTGCGTGGAATGTTCATCGTCTTGTTGAGCTCTCTCGCAGTCTGGTTCGCGAACGCGTACCGCTCTCAGCCATTCGTGAGCTGGACGAGCCCTACTGGGCAAATGAGAGGACTCAACAACTTACTTGCCGCGAAATAGTCGGGCATGCACGTCTGATTCTCGATTGTGATCTCGTCTTCCCGGTCATTCTTTCCAGTGACGGCGGGGTAATGGACGGAATGCATCGTGTTTGCAAAGCGCTCTTGCACGGCCTTGGCGACATCGAGGCTGTACGCTTTGTGAACGATCCCGAGCCCGACTATATTGGAGTTCATCCCGACGATCTGCCGTATTCGGATTGAAAGACCCTAGCAAGGAACATGCCAGCAAATAGGCAAATTCCCGTCTTGAAAATCTTCGTTCACATGTCTCGAAAAAAATCATGGCATTTATTTACTTCTTCCGTTTCAATGCTTTGCAGGCATTTTTTGGGGCAACAACCTTTTGTCATGGTTCGTTTTCCACCCTCGATTTGCTAACGTTCAACCAGGTCCGCCAGAGTGTCATCTCTGTTTGCGGGCCATTTTTATTTCTCA
>PMSX01000075.1 GCA_003167495.1 Bryobacterales bacterium
AGCGAGGCAATCTGGCGCAGGCGCAGGCGAACGTCAAAGCTCAAAATCCAAACGTCTCCATCACGCAGCTTAGCCAGCGGACCGGCGTTTCGACAGCGGACCTGGACGTGGCTAGCGCCCAGGCTGGATTGTTAGCCGAACGGCAGCAGGTAGAATCCGCCTTGGCCGATCTAAGGCAAGCTGAGGCGAATGCGGCGAACGCAGCGGCGGAAGAGACCCGCTATCGTGCTCTGGCGGAGAAACAAGAAGTCTCCCGCGAGCAATACGATCAGCGCCTCGCCGACTCCCGCGCGCAGATGGCGAATGTCTCCTCTCGAAGAGCCGTGGCGGACGCCGCCGGCAGGACCGTCGAACAGCGGATTAGCGCGCTGACACAGGCCGTACAACGCGCCGCCGAGGCAGCGGTAAACTCCACTCGGCAAGTTGCCGTTCAACGGGCTACCGTAGATGCGCGGAAAGCCGCCGCTCAAATCAGCCAGGCGCAGGTAGAGCAAGCCATGCTGAACCTCACTTATTGCAAGATCTTCGCGCCAGTGAGCGGCATTATTGGCAACAAGACCGTGGAGATTGGGGCACAGGTGTCGGTCGGGCAGGAGCTATTCGACGTGACCCCGACTGACGATCTCTGGGTCACCGCCAACTACAAAGAGACCCAGTTGCGCAAAATGCGCCCGGGCCAAGCCGTCACCATTAGCGTCGACACATTTGGGCGCGACTTCGACGGCTACATTGAAGATATGCCCGGCGCCACGGGGGCGCAATATAGTCTTCTGCCACCAGAGAACGCCACGGGCAACTACGTCAAGGTGGTGCAACGCCTTCCGGTACGAATCCGCTTCAAGCCCAACCAGAGCGTCCTGACTCGCCTACGCGTAGGCATGTCGGTGGAACCCAAGGTTTGGTTGAAGTAGGAAGTTCATTACCATGGCCGAAGATTCCAGTTCCGAATGGAAGCCACAATACAACCCGTGGCTGATTGCAATCTCGGTGATGCTCGCCACTTTCATGGAGGTAATGGATACCTCTATTGCGGCCGTGGCCCTTCCCTACATTGCCGGCAGCGTTTCGGCAACCAGCGATGAGGCCACCTGGGTGCTCACCAGCTATCTGGTAGCCAACGCCATCTTTATTCCGGCCAGTACCTGGCTTTCGCTGAAATTTGGGCGCAAGCGCTATTTGATCACCTCCGTGCTCATCTTCACCGCTGCCTCGTTTGCTTGTGGATCGGCCAACAGCCTGGCCTTCATTCTCATCGCTCGCGCCATACAGGGCGCTGCCGGCGGCGCCCTGCAACCTCTTGCTCAAGCCATCCTACTGGAGAGTTTTCCGCCCGCCAAAAGAGGCCTGGCCATGGGAATGTACGCGCTCGGAGTCGTGGTGGCGCCCGTAATCGGCCCAACCTTTGGCGGGTATCTCACCGACCACATTTCCTGGCGCTGGGCATTCTATATCAATATCCCCATAGGTCTGCTGGCGGTACTGATGCAGAGCAAGTTCATTCAGGATCCAACCTACTTTAAGAAGACGAAGGCGGGACGCCTCGACGGCATGGGCCTCGCTTTTCTCGGGCTATGGCTCGGTGCACTTCAGTATGTATGCGACAAGGGTCAAGAGGATGACTGGTTCGGCAGCAGTCTGATCCGTTGGATGGCCCTGACCTGCATTGTCTTCTTTGCCGCCTGGATTATTCGCGAACTGAATGCGAAGTCTCCCCTCGTCAGCTTGTGCATTTTTCTAAACCGGAATTTCACTGTTGGCTGCTTGCTGGTCGGCCTTTTTGGCGCGTGCGTCTACGGCGTTACCACCATCCTGCCGCTCTTCTTTCAAACTCTCTTGGGCTACGATGCCACTTCCGCGGGCCTTGCGGTCGCTCCACGCGGACTGGGAGCCATGCTTTCGTCCATGACCGTAGGCATCATCGTCAGCCGTGTCGATACCAGCAAGCTGATCGGCGCCGGCTTTGTCATCTTCGGCCTAACTTCCTATTGGACCTCCAACATGAGTCTGCAGCTCAGCTTTGGGAGTCTTTTCTGGCCCATACTCTTGAGCGGCACAGCACTGGGTCTCATTTTTGTGCCGTTATCTGGCACTGCGTTAGGTACACTCCCTCAGGAGCAGTTAGGCAATGGGTCCGCCTTGTTTAATCTCATCCGGAATATAGGCGGCAGCATCGGCATTTCTGCCGTCAACACGGTCGCACAACGTCGTCTTCAATCTCACCGCGGCGAACTGGTGCGCTCGCTCGGTGGCACGAGGCCGGTAGTGCAGCACTCCATCAGTTCATTGACCGCGCTAATGCAGCACCATGTCGGTCCCAGGCTCGCCATGCAGCGCGCCTATGGTGAACTGCAAGGCATACTCGACAATCAGGCCCAGTTGTGGGCGTATGTCGATGACTTCAGATACATGGCTCTGTTATGCGCGGGCTGCGTCTTAGCTGTGATGTTGCTCAAGAGGACCAAGGGCGCCGCCGAAGCGGCAGGGTAGCCGGAGCGAGTGTCGCAGCAAACATCAAATCCATAGATCTGTGCCGCTCGCCCAGCCAAGATGACCTGCTGTGCCTTCAGAGAACCGTCGCTACCAAGACGCTTGCGCGACTATTTCGGGCTTTCATCCGCCGGCAGCGCAATCCATGCTGCGGCCTGGATTAAGACCAACGCTTCAAGTCGATCAGTCCCGCGTATCTTATCTACTTTGTGTTGCGCGTGCTACCGCGTTTGCGGTATCCTCATTGGCTCAAATGTTAGGCCTTGAGGAAGCGCATTCCCAGGCTTGGCTCCAAACGGCTCTGTGGCAGTTCTTCCTAGTGTAGCGTCCAACAAATG
>PMSX01000363.1 GCA_003167495.1 Bryobacterales bacterium
CGATCATCGCCAATGCGCTGCGGGTGGGTGATCATTTGCTGGAAAGACTTCATTGAGCCAATCCCGCGAGTCGAAGTCTTCCCTTGCGCTTGGCGCTTTGCTCATTGTTCTGGCGTTTGCCAGCGTAGCGGTGATGAGCGCGTTAGGCAAAGCCGCCAAGGGTGTGTCCACTGGCACTCTGGTCTTCTTCCAGAACTTCATCAGCCTCCTTCTCTTTGCTCCCTGGACGCTGCGACATGGCTCGTCCAGGCTGCGAACAGGCCGTATCGGCCTTCACCTCTTGCGCGCAGCTGGAGGCTTGTTGTCCCAGTTCTTGATGTTCGCTGCCGTCAGAAAGATGGCACTCGTAAATGCTGTGCTTCTCAGTAACTCGGCGCCTCTCTTTATTCCGCTCATTAGCTGGGCTTGGCTCAAGGAAAAGATCAGCGGCGTGGTATCGATCAGTCTGCTGATCGGCTTTGCGGGCGTCGTTGTCATTCTTGATCCCAGTCCGGCGCTACTGTCAGATCCTGCGGCGCTCATTGCCATTAGCGCAGCATTGTTCTCGGCGTTTGCGCTGGTGTCGGTCAATCAGCTCTCGAGTACGGAACCCTCTGACCGAATTCTTTTTTACTACTTCCTCTTCTCGTCTCTGGCCGCAGTTCCGTTTGTCATTTTGAAATGGAGCACGCCTACCCCTCGCGAATGGCTCTTTCTCGCAGGAATTGGCGTGACAATGGCGTTAAGTCAGTTACTTATAATTCTTGCTTACAAGCAGGCATCAGCCGAAAGAATTGCTCCTTTCAATTACACAATAGTCATCTTTTCCGGATTAATCGGCTGGGTAGTCTGGAACAACCGGCCCGGGCTGCTTGCCCTGGCAGGAGTCGTTCTGGTTATGGCCGGCGGCATTCTAAGCACGAAATTCGGCGGTAAGAATTCCAAACCAGGTCACCTCGGTTGGATTGGATATTGGAACCATTTCGTCTCGCACGAGAAAGCGGCATGAACGTTTCGACGATCTCCGGCGGCAGCGTGCGATGCGTTCTCCCCTGGCAAGCCGTTGTGGGAGAGTCGCCCGTTTGGCATCCGAAAGATCAGACTCTCTACTGGATTGACATCCAGCGCCAGCAGATTCATCGCTATCATCCGGCGACTGGCCAGAATGAAACTTTTGACCTGCCCGAAACTGTCACCTCCATTGGCCTTCGATCCGGTAACGAGCTGATACTGACGCTCGAGAAGCACTTTGCCACCTTTAATCCGGCCACATCCAGCCTGGAGAAGTTAGCGGGGGTTGAAGCCGATCTGCCAAGAAATCGATTCAACGATGGCAAATGCGATCCCCAGGGTCGCTTCTGGGCCGGCACCATGGACGCCGTTGATTGGTCCGCTCCGGCCGGCAATCTCTTCCGCATGGATGCGGCTGGGTCAATTACGAAAATGCAGACGAGCGTTATCTGCTCGAACGGCAGCGGCTGGAGCCCGGACGGCGTCACGATGTACTACACCGAAAGCTTCCGCTACGCGCTCTTTCGTTACGATTTTGATCCCGCCACCGGAACCATTTCCAACCGGCGCCCGTTCGTCACTCTCGATAGTAACGGCGGCGGGTTCCCGGACGGCATGACCGTGGATGCGGAGGGCTTTGTGTGGAGCAACGTGGTGGGTCTCGGACAGATCCGGCGTTACGACCCCAAGGGAAAGCTGGAGCGAATCATTCAGTTGCCCGTGCCTCGGGCTACCGATTGCACGTTCGGAGGTCCGAGCTTGCGAACGCTTTACATCACCACAGCGCGAGAAACAATGACCCCAGCGCAGTTATCAGACGCCCCGCTTTCTGGAAGCCTCTTTGCCGTCGATTGCGACGTTTCCGGACTTCCAACGACGCCATTCGCCGGCTAGGTCGCCGCCAATTACGAAGGAGAGCTAAGATGCATCAAAATATCACCGAAGAGGCGTTCGGAGCGCCGGGTCTTGAACCGCGCTGGACGCACGGTAACAAGAATGGGATAGGCACCGCCTATTCCGCCGCCAGCAAGATCTGGTTCACGCTATTTGGCGGCATTGTGACCGAAGTGTTTTATCCGACCGTGGATCGTCCGCAGATTCGCGACCTCCAATATCTGGTCACGGATGGGAAAAGTTTCTTCCATGAAGAAATGCGCGACATGAAATCGAAGGTAGAGCGGCTTTCAAGCCATACCTTGGGCTTCTCCTGCGTAAACTCAGACCCGGACGGACGATACAGTATCAGCAAAAAAATCATCACCGATCCTTTTTTGCCCTGCCTTCTACAGCACACAAACCTGACTGGTCCCGACGAAGGCTTCCTGAAGTCGCTAAAAGTCTTTTCCCTTTGTGCCCCGCATCTGCAGGTCGGCGGGGGTGGGAACCACGGATATGTCACTACCGTTAACGGCCTTCGGATACTAATGGCGCGCAAAGAGGGGGTTTGGCTGGCGATGCTGGCCAGTTCACCATTTTCGCGACTTTCTTGCGGCTATGTCGGCAAGAGTGACGGCTGGACGGACCTCCATGAAAATCTGCTGATGGATTACGAATTCAGCCACGCACAAAGCGGCAACATCGCTCTTACCGGCGAGCTAGATCTAAGTGAGAGTCGAGAGTTTACCCTCGCAACCGCATTCGGAGACACTGAACACCGCGCTGTGGCTAACCTGCTTCAATCTCTAGGTATCCCGTTCGGCAAACAGTTATCCCATTACAAACAGCAATGGGAAGCGGCAGCCTCCCACGCCAGGCCGCTGCAAAAGGCCTCTTTTGACGGGGGAAACCTTTATCAGAGTAGCTACAGCGTCTTGCTGGCGCATGAGGATAAGTCGTACCCAGGAGCCCTTATTGCGTCTCTGGCTATTCCCTGGGGTGAAGCCAAGGGCGATCAGGATCAGGGCGGCNNGCGACATGGTCAACAGCGCAACCGCTCTACTGGCAGCAGGCGACACAGCGACTCCGCTTCGGGCATTGATATTCCTTGCCGTCTCTCAGCATGCGGATGGCGGCTTTGCTCAAAACTTCTGGGTCAACGGCGATGCTTACTGGACCGGTATCCAACTCGACGAAGTGGCCTTCCCCATCATGCTGGCCTGGCGGCTATTCTGCGAGAAAGGGCTGCAGGACTTCGATCCTTATCACATGGTCCTGAAAGGAGCCGCTTACCTCATTAGAAACGGCCCGGTTACCCAGCAGGAGCGCTGGGAAGAAGCGAGCGGTTATTCACCGTCGACGCTGGCCTCCAACATCGCAGCGCTCATCTGTGCCGCCACGTTTTTCCGGCACCGAGGCGATGAAGCTGGCGCCTCCTTTACGGAAGAGTACGCCGACTTCCTGGAGTCCAATATCGAGAACTGGACCGTTACCAATGAAGGTTCTCTCTATCAAGGCATCGCGCAGTACTACATGCGCATCCTGCCGGAAAGTATCGGCGCTTCGAACCCTGCGGAAGATAAGGAAGCACGGAACCTGCTGATCAAGAATCTCGCTCCAGGCCAACAGAACGAATTTCCAGCTAAGGATATTGTCGACGGCGGATTTTTGGAACTGGTACGCTACGGCATTCGGCGCCCAAATGATCCGGTCATTCTAAACACCATCAAGGTGATTGATGCGGTGCTGAAAGTAGACACAGACGGAGGTCCCATCTGGCACCGCTACAACCATGATGGCTACGGTCAGAAAGAGGATGGAGGCGCTTTCACTGGGTTTGGTCAAGGCCGCGTCTGGCCGCTGCTGACTGGAGAACGAGGTCATTATGAAATCGCCGCCGGTCATAGCGCCGAGACTTATATACGCGCGATGGAGCAGTTTGCCTCCGCTACCGGTCTGCTGCCCGAACAGGTTTGGGATGAGGCTGATAAGCCTGAAGTCTTTCTGTTCCGAGGTAAGCCGATTGGCTCAGCGATGCCGCTGGTATGGGCGCATGCTGAGTACATCAAACTGTTACGGTCCGCCGCTGACGATAAAGTATACGACTCCATTCCAGAGGTGAGTCAACGCTATTCGTCGCCCCATCGGAAACGTAACCGAATCGAGGTATGGAAGCCCAATCGGCACATCCGCTTTATCTCACAGGGAACCATCTTGCGCCTCCACGGCACCGAATCCTTTCGCTTACGCTGGTCGAAAGATGATTGGAAATCCTGGCAGGATGCCGAGTCTTCTTCGAACGCCCTCAAAATTGACTTTGTCGATTTGCCAGAAACAGCTTCAGCTACAAAGGGCAACTCCATTGTCTTTACCTTTTATTGGCTCATCAGCAATCGATGGGAAGGCCAGGATTACGCTATTCGCATAGACTAAACGCCAGGAATTCGGCCTGCGAGAAAAAGGACCCGCTGCTGGAGTGAGTGGACCGATTGCTAATCCTATCGAAAAGGCTGAGGGTGCCGGCGCGTTCATCATTGCATACAAAACTCCGGCGCTGGGACCGGTAAGAGCTTGTGACAGCCTAGTAGTGGAAATACCATGAACAACCCACTCGCAACATACGTGCATGATCATTTCGCCGTTTGACAGTTCGCCACCGAGCATACGAACAACCAACAAGTAATAAGCCACCGAGGTATTTTGACCATTTCCGCAAAAGGCTTGTTTCATTAGAGCCGTGAATAAACTCTATACATCAGGAGAATTTCGCAGCAAATAAGAATCAACTTGCGTTGGAGATCAAATGAGCACCGCGATGATTGAACAGCGGCTAAGCCAGTTGTGGGGTACGCCGAAGGGTATCTATGGTTGGTTTGCTTCGGTAGATCACAAGGACTTAGGCATTCGATACCTTGTCACGGCGTTCATCTTTCTATTGATTGGGGGAGTGGAAGCTCTCCTCATGCGCATTCAACTCGCAGGCGCGAATAAGAGTTTCCTGACGCCTGAGATGTATGACCAAATTTTCTCGATGCATGGTATCACCATGATCTTTTGGTACGCGGCACCGATTCTATCCGGTTTCTCCGTCTATCTGGTGCCGCTCATGATAGGCGCCCGGGACATAGCATATCCCCGGTTAAATTCCTTTACTTATTGGTCTTATCTATTTTCCGGAGTTTTTTTGTACGTCGGACCGTTTCTGGGGCAGGCTCCGCACGCCGGCTGGTTTTCCTACTGCCCTATACCGATATCGTCTATTCACCGACCCACGGCATGGATTTCTATGCGCTGGCGCTAATGTTCTTAACGATCTCTACAACCGGCGGGGCGGCGAATTTCATCATCACCATCCTTAGCAGGCCGTGTCTAAACCGT
>PMSX01000276.1 GCA_003167495.1 Bryobacterales bacterium
CGAAGTGGGTTTGGCTATACTGAGCCATACGGTTCAGTATACAACATGGGTGACGGCGTGCAATGGGAGGCTGAGCGCCCGCTCGTTGCCCGGCGATCCACCTAAACTCACGATCAACGGCGTAGCATTTACCGGAGAGGGCAAACTAGTTCGAAAGGCAACTGGCGACGAACAGGAAAAGCTGAAGCCGCGCTATCCCTCATCGGGTTCGCGGGTTGCGCGCGCCGAGCTTCCGACGCCCATTGGAGCGTATCGGTGACCCACAGATTTCTCGACGAGGCTGATTTAGAGCTTTACGTCAAAGGAAAGCTTTTGGATCATCGAGTCGAGTTTGGCGTTAGCGGCTTCGATTTGAGAATCGAGTTGGGCGGATTCCTTTTGCAGAGTTTCCAGGCGGGTTTCCTGGTCGTTGAGTTGCTGCGTGTAGCGCTGAAGCAGCGGTTTCTCTTCCGGAGTTCCTTTTAGGGCCTTGATGTTTTCGCGGAGGCGCTGTTGGTCGTCGAAGATTCGTTGCGTTTCTTCGTCGCGAGTATTCTTCTGGCCTGTCAGGGCGATGACGCCACTTTTCTGAGACAAGACATCTTCCAGAGCGCTCTGGATAGCCGGGGTGATGGAGCGCTGACTTACGAAGAGCGCGAGCTGATCATGAGAAAGATTGGTGAGCATGAAGTTGGTGCGGGTAGGACGAGCTTCCTCAACGACGAGGGAAGCCGTCTGTTTGGGTTGGACTTCGAGGCGGAAACGCATCCAGTCAGCGGTTGTCTCGGCGGGCTGAGTTTCGCTCTTTAGCTCGAAACCGGAACGTACCGGATGTTCGACGACGATGGTACGCGGCGAGGAGTCCTCGTTGCGGAAGGTGTAAGTCTTCTTTTCACGAACTTCACTGACCTGCAGCAAATTTCCTTTGCTGACGATGACTCTGGACACGCGCTCGTTTTCCGAGCCGCTGTGGGAGCTGGCGTTGACGGCAAGATCTGTGGCATAAGACAAGAGGCGTTTCTCACCGGGGCGGATTGGGTCAAAAATACCTTCGCCGGAGAATGTCTCGTCTTCCAGAACGCTGACGCTGCCGCCGTCAAGGGTGAGACCGGTGGTGTTGGTGAGCCAGACTGCGCGCTGAGGCCGAGGCAGACCGTTGCGTTCGTTCCAGATCGAGACTTTTTCGACCGTGATGGGCGCTTGCGCGATAGGCACCAGAGCGGAGCGATTTTTCAAGATGGTGATGGGGTCTTTGAGCTTGTATTCGAAGAGATCTCCCATTGCCTGGCTGAGTGCGGCTGCTTCGGCGCGGGCGCGGGCTTCGTCTATGTGATAAGCACCCTCTCCCACTCCCATGCCGCCAACGAATCCGGCCTCGCTTCCTGAGGCGACGCCAGTAGAACCAAGTGAAGTGCCGCGTCCGAGGGTTCGGCCAGTGCCAGCGCTGCGAGAAGAAGACGTCAGTGAACTGGATGGCAGAGCTAAGATTTGCGAGTCAACCGTGACCGTTTGAGCGGCGTTGCCAGGCTGTAATTTGATGTCCTGTTCTATTGGGCTGCCGGGAGAAATAGGGATGCCCTGAATATCGGCGCGCGCGAAGCCGGTCGCTTCTGCCTGAAGGCGTACCGAGCCCTTGGGCAAGGATAAGAGTTCATAGCTACCAGCCGTGTTTGTGTTTGTCTGGGCGATCAGATTGCCATTTGCGTCTAGCACTTTGACAAGTGCTCCCGAAATTGGCGCGCCGGTAGGATCTGTGATCAAGCCGGTGAGTTGCGCTGGACCCGTGGTGAGGGTCGATTCGTAAGTCTGCGGAGTAGTGGACACAGTATCGGGAAGGGAAATGGTGGGACGCTCCGCATAATATGGCTGAGACAGGTTTTGAATAAACGACTGCGGTGCGCCGGCGACGAGAGAGAGCGCGACGTTGTTCCAGTCTTCGCCTACGACGTTATCAACGATGGCCCAACCTTGCAAAAGCGGGGATTTTCCGGCTTGTGAACTCAATACGAGGCGGTAGGTAGATTTCCAGACGGGGACCTCGCTGATGTAGCTCACATAGAGGGAGCGATCGCCGACGCCTTCCGTGGAGATAACCATGTTGCGAACATCGGCCTGGCGTTCGGCGGAGACAACGTCGAGGTAGCGATCGATTTTGCCCGCGAGTCCTGGTTCGAGAAGGCGGACGGAGAAGGAAGGAGATACCTCCGTTGTGCGTAATTCACCGGAATCGGAGATGAGTGAGAGATAGTCAACCTCAGTGGTGATTCCGGCGGAGATGCGGGTTTTCCGCTCGACACTGAGGAGGCGGCCTGAAGTCAGCGTGGCTCCGCTTCTCACTTCGATCTTGGTGCCGCGAAGCGCAGCCAGAACTTCGCTGAGCGTTGCTTTGTCCCCGATAGGGAGGCGGAGATCTCCAAGCTGGCGGTTGATAGGAGCGGAGGTTCCATAGGCAACACCGGCGATGCGGCCGCCATTGAGATCGAGAACGGTGAGGGACTTTAGGACATCGTTCAGTTGGCCGGAGGTGAAGGAGATTGCTACGGATTCGTTGCCGTGAACGCTGCCGACGTGCTCGAAGTAGCCGACACCGTTCTTAAACAGGACAACTCTTTTTATGGGGAGCTTGCCGGGGAGGGCTGGTTTGTCTTGAGCGCTGAGAGGAACGGGTAGGAGGAATGCAGCGACAAGCACGACGCGTGGGAGGATGCGAAGCAAGGGGGTTCCTATTTGGTGGGTTTGACGGTTTGTTTGTTATTCGGGTTTCAGGGCGTTGAGGTCATTAAGTCGCTGACGCTTCGTGCGCCAGGGTAAGCCTGGCAGATCTGCCCGTTCAGGCGCACGGTAGTGTCGTAAAAGTCCATTCCTGCCGGGTCACAAAAAACGCTCTACTAGATTCTCCATCGTTTTCAACTACATCCAAAGAAAAACTCCGTTCTCCGTTTACCGCGTTTTCTAAATTGAAGTCGTTTGTACTNNACCGGCAAGCAAGCCTCTTCCAAAAACCGCATGATCCACGGCCTCTCTCACCACAACGCCTCCTCCTACTTCCTCGACGACGAAGATCCCGACAAATTCGCAGAACTCTGGGGCTCCCTGAGAGCGGAATATCAACCGCAATCCGAAACCGAGCGCATTCTCGTCAAACGCATGGCCGACCACGAATGGCTCCGTACTCGCGCCCTGCGCTATCAGCATCATTGTTTCTTCGAAGACTCCCATGTGATGTCCCCCGAACACCTCAATCTCTATCTGCGCTATGAAACCACCCACGAACGCGCCTTCTACAAAGCTCTAAACGAACTGCAAAAGCTAAGAAAGGAAACGGAAAACGGGCAAATTGGCTTCGAATCGCAAAAAAGCGTGCAAGCCGCCGAAAACCGCGCTGACGCGGCCCTAAATCTGAAAAAACAAGCGCTCGACGTGAGAAAAGAGGAGCTCGAATTCAAAAAAGAACGCTTCGCCGCAGTCAATTCGCAAAACCGCCCTGCTCCTAAACTCGAAACCAGCCCCGGAGGCCTCGAAATGGCCGCCTGAACTCGTCGAAAGTCGATCGCAAGTCAAAACTCGTACGCGAAGTGTGTTCCCTACTCTCCACTGACTCGCCCTGTCATTCACCGCACAGCCGCTAGCCGAGCCGCGACCGTCAGGAAGCGGCAACGTATTTTCAGGGGAGCGGTCTTTTGCGGAGTGCCACAAGTTTCTGGCCCGAGACTTCCCATATCTCGAGCCCCGACCAAGCAAAGGTGGGGACGGCTGGGCTGGCTACCATCTACAGCCCACTGTCTCCCCAGCCAAAAGCGAACGTAAGCGATGAATGAACCTCGCCGTCACCCTGCATAAAATCTCTTTCGCAGCCGATAACCTCCTTACGCGCGAAAATCGAACTCGGCCGCCTCGTTTCGATCATCGGGACACGGGCGAACTATAACCCGGAATAGGCTAGCGATAAATCGGACAGTGGGTTTAGAAGCGGCGAGAACTTGCAGGCAAATGGCTACTAATTTAACGACATCGCCGAATCTCTGTCGAACCACTCAGGCGGTAGCAATCATTGGAATTTCTTTTATAAAAGGGGTCTGAACTTTGGAGAATCAGCAAACAGACGATATCGGTAGATTGCTCCTGCAATTAGACCTAGACAAAACCCGGTATAAGGTTTTTCGGGGCGGGGCATCCTTACTCTTGCGTGGTGCGTCGCAGGAAGATTTGGAAGCGGAAGCGGAGGTCGAACCCCCTCGCGGCCTGATAGCGGCGACACCCAACGAAACTGCCGTTGATGAGGGAGCACTTCCCCATGTGCCCGCCGCAAAACGTCTTGAGGCTTCGCCTAAACCGAAAGCGGAGCAGCCGGCACACTCGGCCGATCAAAGTTGGGACTTACTACAGTCGTTACTCAACCTGCAAACTGTTCACTCTGGTGGAAACTCCCCGGGTGAACGCCCTAGTGCTGCGGAGTTGCCGAGCACCACCCTATTTGGCGCGCGCGGCGGAGTTGGTACTTCCACAATTATCACTGCTTTGGGAAGAATCTCGGCAAAAGCGGCGCAGCGCGTTCTGCTTGTCGATTCAGCGACTCCGAGTTTTCTGCCCCTCTATTTCGGAGCCCAATCGCCCCGCTCTTATATATCGACGTTTCAATCGACGGACCATTTGCGGGAGCGCCCCCTCCACATTGCCTGCGGCAAACGCGACGAGTCGGTTCGTGCCCTTGCCTCAGAAATCGATTGCTCCTATGTCGACGGAGGTCTCTTTCGGACAAGAGTTGCTAGTTCCTCCGAAGGCGATTCCCAGACCGCAGTACTTGTTCTCATGCCAGACGCGCGTTGCCTCGCCGAACTCAATTGGCTGAAACACCGGGAAACGAACTTTCCGTTTATCTTGCTCAACCAGTTTGATTCCCGCCGGCCGTTGCACCGCGAGGTGCAAAGCCTGCTAAGCCAACAGTTCCAGGACCGCTTGATTCCCCTAACCATCGGCTATGACGCGGACGTTTCTGTCGCCCTCGCGCACGGGACTACGATTATCGATTACGCGCCTGCATCTTCTGTCACTGAAGATTTGTACAAACTGAATCAGTGGCTGGTCAGCAAATCTAGAAATACCCCAAGTCTCGAACTCACGGCAGCGGGGCAGGGGATATGAGTATCATGAACAGCCAGCCCCGCCAGCCTTCCGGAGTAGCTATTTTGGGGCGTGTAATACTGGCGCTCGCGGCCTGTACCGGCCTTTGCCTTCTGGCCACGGTTCCGCTCGAATGGAAAGAGCAGGCATGCCTGGGTCTCTCCTTGTTCTTTCTAGCCGCCATTCTCAGCAAGGTATCAACTTCGCCGGTGGTCACGATTTTCATCACGGTTATGTCGATGTTTTCTACCGTGCGCTACGCCCACTATCGGTTTTCGGAAACCTTCAACTATCTGTCGTTCAATTGGGCCGAAGCTCACGCCGTTGATCTGTGCTTTGTCTTTGTCTTGCTAGCCGCTGAAACCTACGCCGTTGTCATCCTCTTTCTCGGCGCCTTCCAAACCATTCGTCCACTAAATCGCCCATCTGTTCCTCTACCTGACGATTCGTCCGTTTGGCCTACCGTGGACATTTATATTCCCACTTACAACGAGCCGCTGGAGGTTGTACGCGCTACCACTCTTGCCGCGATGAGCATTGATTGGCCAGCCGACAAATTGAAGGTCTATATCCTTGATGACGGCAGACGTCGCGAGTTCTGGGAGTTTGCGCAAAGCTGTCAAGTGGGTTATTTGATCCGGCCCGACAATAAACACGCAAAGGCCGGCAACATCAATCACGCTCTCAAGCAGACTCACGGTGACTACATCGCCATTTTCGATTGCGATCACATTCCCACGCGTTCGTTTCTGCAGGTTGCCATGGGATGGTTCACCAAAGACAACCGGCTGGCGATGGTGCAAACGCCTCACCACTTCTACTCGCCCGACCCATTTGAGCGAAACCTGGACACCTTTCGTCAGGTTCCTAACGAAGGCGCGCTATTCTACGGCGTCATCCAGGACGGCAGCGATTTTTGGAACGCGTGCTTCTTCTGCGGCTCCTGTGCGATACTGCGGCGCACCGCGATTGAAGAGATTAATGGCATTGCAGTCGAAACCGTAACCGAGGACGCCCACACGGCTTTGCGGATGCAACGCCGGGGCTGGAATACCGCTTACATTCGATTTCCTCAAGCAGCGGGGTTGGCGACCGGAAGCCTGGGTGCCCACATCGGACAGCGCATTCGCTGGGCACGCGGCATGGTTCAGATCCTGCGCATCGACAATCCGCTTTTTGGCAAGGGGCTTCGATTGCCTCAACGGCTCTGCTATTTGAACAGTATGATGCACTACCTGTTCGCCATACCACGCCTCATCTTCCTTGTCTCGCCGGCGGTGTATCTGTTGTTGGGCCGCTCCAACATTTACGGTTACGGTGGAGCAATCCTCGCCTACGCCCTACCTCATCTTGCTTTTGCCGTTCTGATGAATTCGCGCGTCCAGGGAAGATACCGCTATTCGTTTTGGAACGAGGTTTATGAAACCGTGCTGGCCCCCTTTATTCTGCTGCCGACCACTGTTGCGCTCATCAGCCCGAAGCATGGGAAATTCAACGTCACTTCCAAAGATGATCTGATTGATCAGCGCTATTTCGACTGGAAGTTGGCCGCACCTTATCTGCTTTTGTTGTCTGTGAACTTCGCTTGCCTGGTTGCCGCTGCAATCAAAACCATGGCTGGGCCGGTTAACCGCGAGACCATTGCCCTGAACGTACTCTGGTCTGTTCTCAACATCATTGTCCTTGGCGCCGCTACAGCGGTAGCCCATGAAGCAACGCAGCGGCGCGCTAACGTGCGTATCGCAGCGCGGATTCCCGTTTCCATTGCCAGGGGTGAACACCGCTGGCACACCGCAACGGTCGATATCTCGCGCGGTGGACTTGCCATTCCACTGCCCGGCGATTGGGATCTGAATCCTGGCGAGCGGCTGCGCGGCATCTTTAAGCTGTCTGGCGAGGAACACACCTTTCCACTAGTGCTCATAGCCAATGAGGAAGGCAACGCGCGTTTTAGCTTCGGAGTTCTCTCCTTAGAAAAGGAAGATGCCCTGGTCAGAGTGATCTTCGGCCGCGCCGACGCTTGGCTCAATTGGCGTGAAAATGCCCGCGATGACCGGCCTCTCCTCAGCTTTCTCAACATTGTCGGAATCGCACTGCAAGGCCTGGCGGTCATTCCCCGCGCCGCCATCGCACTCTTGAGCCGGCCTCCGCGTCGCGCGCCCAAGCAACCGGAAATGGTGATGCGCCGCATGATCGCTCCACCTATGCTGATTGCCGCTTTTTGTTTGGGTGCCCTTCTTACCGGTGCGTCGGCTCCGTTGCGGGCACAAAGTCCCAGCGTCAATGCAACTTTCAGCGACTCCCTTGATTTGCCGGCCTTGGGTCAGAACCATCCTCTGCTTCTGCATGGCGCCGAATCTCACGCCAGCCTGAACTTCGGCGTACCACTTACCAAAGTTGTCACCGAAGCAACGCTGGTACTCAGTTACCGCGCCTCCAGTGGCTTGGCAGCCAAAGTCAGTGTCGTCAACGTTTCTCTGAATGGCCAGTCCGTCGCTACCGTTCCGGTGGAACAACCATCCATCCCCGAATCTCTCACCTCGATAGAAATCCAGATTCCCCCAGATTTGTTAACCAGCGACAACAGCTTAGCTTTGGCCCTCGATGGACGCTGCGCTCCAGGCTGCAATGGCGGCACCGCCGCTGACCTTTGGCTTCGGGTGGAATCTTCCACCCAACTGCGTTTCCGCGGCAGCATTCTCGCCCTGAGTAACGATCTGCGCTTACTCCCCGAGCCGTTTTTTGATCGCTCCAGTCGCGGTCAACTGCTCGCGCAGATAGCGTTTGACGGGAAGCCTGATCACAAAACGCTGGAAGCCGCCGGCGTGATCGCCTCTTGGTTCGGCCAACTTGCCGATCACCGCGCCCTCCGCTTCTCGGTGACGGTCGACACCATTCCAAGCGGCAATGTCATTGTCTTCGCGCAGCGCGGATCCTCGTTCGCCACATCGCTCGGACTCGATTTCGGCGACGGCCCGAGTATCGCCTTGCGCGACAATCCAGCAAACGACTATGGCAAAATTCTCGTAATTATCGGCGGAGACAGCGACGATCTGCTCTTGGCTGCCCGCGCTTTAGCGATAGGACAATACCCCCGAACGGGCGACTCCGCTTCGCTTCGTTCGGCCCATCTCCCTGCCCCCCGTGAAGCTTACGATGCCCCGCGCTGGCTGAGCACTTCTCATTCCACCCCCTTGGGTCAGCAGATGAGCTCGGAGGATCTGAAGGTCTATGGCAATGGCAGCGTAAATCTCTACTTCCAGTTACCCCCTGATCTGTACTTTGGAACACAAAAATATGTTCCCCTCCATTTGGCGTATGACCTTGCCAAATGGCCAGCCGCAGCGACGGGCGAGGTGCGCCTCCGTTTGAATCGGAATCTGGTGACCACGCGCAAAATCCTCGACGCAGCGCTCAACCGCCACCAGGTTCAAGACATTGGCCTCCCGGTTGCCGCTCTGACGCTGGGCAATACGCTAACCCTCGAATTTGCGGTCGATTCGACCCGCTCACAGACCATGGATGCAACCGAAGAGAGCGTATCGCCTGCATCATCTATCGACTTGAGTGGGCTTTCCCACTTTGTTGAGCTGCCCCGGCTCGACCTTTTTGTCAACGCAGGATTTCCCTTCACCAAACAAGCCGATCTGGCTGGTACCGCTGTTGTTCTCGCTGACGATGCATCGCCTCAACAGCTCGGACTCTATCTGAACGTGCTTGGCTTTTTTGGTGCCCGAACCGGCTTTCCAGCGTTGCGAGTCACAGTGCTTTCCCCAACTCAAATCTCCGAAGCTGCCGGAAAGGACCTGTTGATTCTAAGCACCGCCCCTAACGAGTCTGAATCTCTTGACCGCCTGATCGCCGGTTCCGCGAGAGTATTGCAAGGCGAGATCCGGATGCGGGAATCGTCCTCCCCGTTCAGCCAACTCAGCTGGCTGCCCTTCGCCCGGAACGAAGCACGCCGGGGTGCCGAAGAGGTTTTCAGCGCCGATCCCGGTCCCGATGGCTTCCTTTCTGAATTCTCTTCGCCAGTCGGCGAAGATCGCACCGCCGTTGCGATTCGCGCCCTGGACATATCCAAGTTGGAACCGCTGAACGACGTTTTAGCCGGCGAAGCCACCGTCGCCCGCGTTTACGGCAGTCTCAGCCTCCTCCAAGGCGGCCAATTCCATTCTTTCGTGTTGGAGCGCGGATCCTCCGGACAGGGAAAATTGCCGCTCGTGGAACAGATCCATCTGTGGATCGCGGCCCGTTATTGGATCCTCCCGGTATTCCTCCTCGCGATTGCCTTCTTGCTCGCTTTCTGGGTAAACGGCTGGTTGGAAGAACGAGCCCGCTTTCGGCTGCAAGCCCAACCATAAGTCCATGCTACGAACGAAAGTACTGCCGCTGTCGCTAGCATTGTCTGCGTTCGCCGCTCAGACGCTTCTCGCGAAGGCAAGCTGGCCACTATGGAACAGTTACACAGCATATTTCCTTGACAGCAGCGGCCGCATTGTCGACCACGATGCTGATGATCGAACAACTTCAGAGGGTCAAGCCTACGCACTGTTCTTTTCACTTGTGGGAAACGATCGCTCCTCCTTTGATCAAATCCTCTCCTGGACTGAGCACAATTTAGCGCGCGGCGATCTTGCCACAAATCTCCCGGCCTGGCTGTGGGGCAATCGCCAAGGAAGTTGGAAGGTCCTCGACCCGAATTCGGCTGCGGACGCCGATCTCTGGCTGGCTTACACGCTGTTGGAGGCGGGACGGCTTTGGCGCGATCCAAAGCTCACAGCCATTGGCCGCGGACTTACAAACTTAATCCTGCAGCGCGAGGTTAGCGATATACCTGGACTCGGACCCATGTTGCTGCCTGGGCCAGTCGGTTTCAAGACCCCGGATGGTTGGTATCAATTGAATGCCAGCTATCTTCCCGTTCAGCTATTTCTCGGAATTTCAGGCCACATGGGTAGCAAGTATTGGCGGAAAATTGCCGATGCAGTTCCTATGATCGTCGAAGGAAGTTCCGCCAAAGGCTTTGTCTTGGATTGGATTGCTTACCACCCTGATGAAGGTTTTGCAGCCCAGCCATCCCCTGTATCGCCCCCGCTCGCCAGCTATGACGCCATTCGCGTTTATTTGTGGGCCGGAATGCAGGCCCCGTCCACGCCTGGAAGGGAGCGGATTTTGACTTCGCTTTCGGCAATGGCCACCTATATCGATCACAACCAAGTACCCCCAGCCAGCGTAAGTGAAACCGGGTTAGTGGAGGATCCTCGCGGTGGCGCCGGTTTCTCGGCGGCCGTACTTCCATTGCTGGCGGCGTTGAATCGAACTCGCTCGTTTGAGCGCCAAAAGCAGCGGTTGCAATCGGAAAAGAACGATAAGACTGGTTTGTATGGAAAAAAACCTCGTTACTACGACCAAAATCTAGCGCTCTTTGCGCTCGGGTGGTACGAAAACCGTTTCTCTTTCGATGGAGAAGGGCGACTAGGAGTGAATTGGAAATGAAGAATATCAGTCTATACCTACGCGCTATCTTATGTATCACCCTCCTTTGGGCTGTGGCGCCGGTCGCGGTCGCCTCAGACGCCGCTACTGAACAATTGTTGAGCAAGGCTCGTAGCCTTGAAGGACGCGGTAGGCTCGATTTGGCGGCGCGGGTCTGGGAACAGACCCTGCTAGCCGATCCTAACAACGCCGAAGCGCTCATCGGATTAGCGAAATTCGCTAAACAAAGCGGCAAAATCGAAGAGGCCAACCGTTATTTAGAAAAGCTTCGTAGCTTAGACCCCAAGAATCCCGCTATCGGGGCGGTTGAGGGAATGACCACGGCAGGAAAACAGCGTTCAGCTACAGAAGAGGCTAGTCGTCTGGCAGCTCAGCAGAACTTCGAAGGAGCGATGCGGATTTACCGCAGTCTTTTTGGGAATACTCCCCCGCCGGGCGACATCGCCATCGGCTACTACGAAACCGAGGCTGCCACGCCGGGCGGCTGGAAAGATGCTGTCGCTGGCCTTGAAGGATTGGCGAACAAGTACCCTCAGTCTGAAGATTATCGATTCTCACTCGGCCGGCTAAAAACCTATCGCGAAGCTAGCCGCCTGGATGGTATGCAGATGTTAGCGGCCGTGAAAGGTGATCCTATATTGGTCACTCACGCTCGCGCTGCGTGGCGCCAGGCGCTCGTTTGGAGCGCCGGAAGTGCAGCGTCTATGCCTTCACTCCAGGCCTATCTCTCCCGCTATACGGACCCAGAGTTGCAGAAGCTTACAATTCACGCTCCAGCCAAGGAAGAGGGGACACAGGCTTCCGCCGCTGCCGATACCGCCGAAGCTAGCCTCGGGTATCGTTCCCTAAACGCCCAAAAACTTGATGACGCGGAAAAACACTTTCAAGCGGCACTCAAGGATACTCCGCATAATTCTGCCCCTCTTTCGGGTATGGGTTATGTGCGGCTGAAGCAAGAGGACTTTCATGCCGCAGTCGGCTTTTTCGAGTTGGCTCTTGAGGCGGAGCCAAAGAATAAGAGCGTCGCCGATGCGCTCGCAACCGCCCGGTTTTGGGAGCAAATGAAAGCGGGGGGCGAATCTGCCGAGCAAAACCACCCTGACATTGCAGCCGCTCACTTTGAAAAGGCTTTAGCCCTTAGACCGGCGAGCGAGCAGGCTACTGAATCTCTAGCCGCCGCTCATATGGCACGTCAGCAACCTAGCCTAGCAGTGCCATTGTATGAAAAACTCACCCGCCTCAAGCCGCAAAGCTTGGGGTACTGGGTCGGTCTGGTTAAAGCCACGTATCAATCGGGCAATGCCGAGGACGCACTCACAGATCTAAAGCATGCGCCGCCGCAGGTTAGAGAGGATTGGGCAAAGAATCCCGAGGACCTCGCCCTGCTGTCCTTCATTTATGCCGATGCCGGGGACGCCGATGAGTCGAAGCGGACCTTCGAGCGTGCTCTCGCCACCGCGCGCAGTAATAAGACTGAGCTGCCGGTTTATCAGCAGTTAGAGTTCGCCGGGCGATCCCTTCGCTCGGGAAGTTCGAAGCAGGCGGCAGAAATCTTCTTACAGGTTGCCGCCAAGCACCCCTCCAACGCAGACGCTTGGACAGGAGCGATCAATGCTTTTCTCCAAGTGCCGGACCCGCCGCGCGCCTATGAAGTATTGCAACGTATTCCTCAAAAGACTTATGCGATTGCTTTGACGGAGACCGGCTTTCTTCGCTCACTAGCCCGCCTCCAGACTTCGATGAAAAGATACGATCTCGCTGAAACGTCTTTGGACGAGGCTACTAAAATCGACAACGCACAGGGCAAGCAGCCCGATTTAGATGGCCGGCTCCAACTCGCCGATCTCGCGGCTACCATGCAACGAACTTCTGAGGCGGAGAAGTTGCTGCGCGCCCTGACTGAAGGCTATCCAACAGATAAGAGAACCTGGAATTCACTGATCGTCTTTCTCCACGAGCAAAAAGCAGACACTGCCGCTCTTGCCGAAATTCTGAAAATCCCGGAAGCGGTCTCCCTCGACTTGCAGAATGATCCCTGTTTTGTCGTGCTGGAGGCTGGTGTCTACTCTGCTGCCGGCCGGAAGGAGCAGGCACTGGCTCTCGTGCGTACCTCCCAGAAACGTTTAGAGACGCTTGGACATGGCATGCCTTTCAATCTCGATATCCAACTGGCGTGGCTGCTCATGGATAAACCGGATAGCCAGCCTGAAGTATCTAAAATTCTTGAGCGCGAGAAGCTCCGGTCGGATCTGACCGGATCGCAACGCTTCGATCTCAATCAAATCTGGTCGGTGTGGTACCAACGCCGCGCCCAGGCTGCCATCGAAGCCAAGGATGATCCAAAAGCCGTTTCCATCCTGCAAGAGGCTGCGCTCGCATTGCCTGGAGATCCGCACATTCAAGCCACGCTGGCAAGCACCTTCCTGCGCACAGAGAACTTCGGCAAGGCCTTTGATGTTTATCAGCACTGGGACTTAAAGGGCGCGACTGCCGATGACTTCCGCGGAGCTGTTGGAACTGCTTCGGCGGTCCACCAACAGGCAGCCGCCGCCAAGTGGCTCGAGCGCGGCTTGCAGGAGTATCCTAACAATTCACGCTTACTTCAGTTGGCTGGCGAGCAAGCTGCTCAGCATCGGGACTACGACCGGGCAAGCAATTATCTTCGCCAAGCTCTCGCCAAACTCTCTACTGAAGAGAATTCCCCAAGCAATACAAAGCCCGATTCAGGACAGCCTAGTCGTAGCCAGCAATCTCGCCAAACTGATCTCCCCGTCGCATCTTTTCTCCCGAGTAACGCAGCATCCGATGGCAGCTCGGACGATCTGCTTTTGAGCCCTCGGTCTGTTCAGCCTGAGCCCGTTGCCAAACCGCTCTTCGATATGCTTCCTCCCACAGCCGCAGGTCATTGGAAAATCTCTCCCACCTCCATGAATGGCGCCTCCGGTGCCGAACCCGTTCGGGCAACGGCTCCTGCCGACGCATCTGTCGTCGATTCCACACAGGTCGACAGCCCGGCTGGTGTCTCCAATCCGCTGCTATTTAATCGCGCATTCGCCGAAGGCAACGACGCCGCTACCGAATCTGCAGTGCCCGATTTTGCGCAACCTGCTCAGCCTGCATCCCCAAATCCGCAAACGAGTGAACAAGCCGCGCTCCGCGACGAGATTCAAACTGAACTCGAAGCCATCGAGGGACGTAATACGCCCTACTTCCAGAACGGCGTGAACCTGCAAGAGCGTTCCGGTGAGGGCGGCTTCGACAGGCTCTTAATTGAAGAGGTGCATCTGGAAGCAAGTACGACTTTAGCCAATCGCGTTCGCTTGACCCTGATCGCCACACCTACTTATGTAGACAGTGGGTCGCCGGCTTCGCCGTCGAGCGATGGTCATCTCGGTTTTGGCACAACCTCCGTCGATGCCGCCCCCGGGCTTCGCAGCGCTTTTGGTATTGGCGTAGAGGTCCAATTGGCGACGACTGATTTTGGTCTTCGGCTCGGTTTGATGCCGCAGGAGTTTCTTGTTCACAGCTGGATAGGCGGACTTCGCTGGAATCCCGCCAGTGGGCCGTTCACGATCGTCGTCGATCGAGATCCCGTGCGCGACACCAAGCTCTCATTCGCTGGTGAACGCGACCCCAGCTCTCAGTTGGTCTGGGGCGGTGTCATGGCCAACGCCGCGTCGGTCACCGGAAATTGGAATCATGTCAATACAGGCTACTATGCAAAGATCGGTTATCAGGATATAGAGGGTGACAATGTAGCCAAAAACAGCAGGATCGACGCCAATGTCGGGTCTTATTTCAAGGTGTATCGCAACAAATTCGGTGAACTGACCGTCGGGCTCAATTTAACCGGCATGCATTACGACAAGAACCTACGTTACTTCACGTTGGGCCAAGGCGGCTACTTTAGTCCGCAACAATACTTTCTATTCAATGTGCCCGTCCATTGGACGGGTAACTTTAACAAGCGGCTTCAATATTCCGTTTCCGCAAGTTTGGGCGTGCAGCACTTCACCGAAGACGCATCGCCTTACTTTCCAACCGACAACACCAGGCAGGCTCTGTCGGGACTTGCCTATCCTTCATACACCGACACCGGTGGCAGCTACAACCTGAGCTTTCACAGCATCTATCAAATCACCCCTCAGTGGCTTGGCGGATTTTTCTTCGATGTGAACAATTCCAGAGAGTACCGATCCGTAACTGCCGGCTTATACCTCAAATATCTGATAAAGCCCCGGTCAGCCTCGACCGCCGTGAATCTAACGGCCGTACCGGATTGGACAGGTGCTTCGCCATTCAATGTGCCCTAATTGCGGCGGCTTAGCCCCCAAAGCCCGAGGGTCAAGTCAGATTTCGACCCTTCGCTACTTCTTCCACTGCCACTGCGGGCAGGGGGCTGTCCCAGACTGTGATCAAGAGAGTACTTGCCAGGGCTAACAGACCTCCCGCGATCATGAAACTTGTCAAGTGTTCGTGAAGCACTAATGCGGCGATAAGGACTCCAAAGAATGGAATTAGATAGTTCGATAGCGCAGCTTGCGTCGCGTCGAGCCTCGTCAGAACGTTCAGGAAAATAACCATCGATAAAAAATACTGGAAGATAGCGAGTATCGCCAGCCCGAACCAAACCGTCCTGGAGTAGTGTCCCAAGTTGGTGAAGCCCGAGGGTTCCACCGCAATCGTCACAGGCAGCAAGACAACCAGTAACGCGTAGTAACTGTAAAGAAGAACCTGCAAGGGCGAATGCGTTTCCAGCACCTTCTTACTGTAAGTGTTGTAAAAGGCGCTTCCCAGCACGCTGAAGAAAATCAACACGTTGCCAATCAGATAGCCCTTGCCGAAATTGAGACCATTCCAGTCGACTCCCGAACAAGCCATCACTCCTAAGATGGCTAGACCGAAGCTGATCCAGCGCACTCTTGTCATGTGCTCTCCCAGAATGAAATGAGCCATGACGGCGGTGCAGATTGGCATGATGAGCGCAAGCAATGCGGCGTTCGATGCTGGAGCGAAGCGCACTCCCCAAGTTATGAAGAGTTGAGCAACCAGTTGCCCTAGAATACCCAACAGAACGAAGTTCCACAAATCCTTTCGGGTAACGCGGAGCTTAGGTTCCCGCATCACAAGGACGACCAGCAGAATCGTCGATAGGGCGATAGGGAAGGTGACCGCAAACAGTGGCCCCATTTGCTCCTGCACCAGCTTGACCATTACGAACTGACTCGCCCACATGAGATTACACAACAGCAGCCAGAACCAGTCGAACAACTTTGCGGCTTTGGGCGTCATTGCCGCCCAACCCGATTGAGAGCGGTTCGGAGGCTAAGGTCAATCAGATCGCACATTTCGTCCAGATCTCCCTCCTCGGCGATCAGCGGCGGCGCAACCGCAAACCATGAAGGGTCAATTCGCAGAATAATGCCGTGCTCTAGGGCGGTCTTCTTTAGCTCGTTTCCCAGTCGTGGAAAAGGCTGCATGCTTTTTGTATCCTTTACCAGTTCGACGCCCAGTAGAATTCCTTTTCCGCGTATTTCGCGAACCACTCCATACTTTTTCAAACAAGCCAATTTCTCCCGCAGGTATTCACCAAGGCGCACCGCTTTGGAGGACAAATTCTGTTCCACAATTTCGTCGATTACCGCAATCCCAGCGGCGCAGGCCAGCGGATTTCCCGCGAAGGTATGTCCGTGCGCAAACTGCTTGTTCTCTTCAGGTCTTCCTTGAAAAGCTTGCGCCATGCCCCTGCGCGCAATCATCGCTCCCAGCGGAATGGCGCCGCTCGAAATGCCTTTACCCGCGCAGATGATGTCTGGAGTAACGCCGAAAGTCTGAGAAGCAAACATGTTGCCCGTCTTCGCGAACCCAGTGATGACTTCGTCAAAGATCAACGTTACGTCGTGGCGATCGCAGGCTTCGCGAATGATTTGAAAGTACTCGTCGGTGGGAGTAATGATGCCGCCCGTGTTGCCAACAGGCTCGATCAAAACACCCGCAACCGTGCCCGGATCTTCGTGAACGATCACATCTTCTATACTTTGCGCTGCAAAGCGATTCGCCTCCTCCCACGAAGAAAACCGGTCGCGGTAATAGCTAGGTGGAAAGACCTTCAAGAAGCCATTCATTTGCGGCTCGAATTTCGACTTCCGCGCGCCGCTGCCGCTTGCGCTCAAGCCGCCGAAAGTGGCTCCGTGATAGCCGTAATAGCGGCTGATGAACTTAAACTTATTTGGCTTACCTGTCTGCTTGTAATACTGTCGAGTGAACTTCAATGCCGATTCGACCGCTTCAGAGCCGCCGCTAAATGGCTTAACAAACCGGAGATCTCCCGGCGAAACATTGCCCAACTTCTCAACGAAGTCCAGTAGAACGTCAGTAACGCTGGCAAGCGGCGGAGCGAAAGTGACTTTCTCCATCTGACGCCGCATGGCGTCCATGATGCGCGGGTGGCGATGCCCCAAAACAGCCACAAAGATGCCGCCAATCGCATCGAAGTAGCGCTTGCCTTCGGTATCCCAGTAATAAAGCCCCTCTGCCCGCTCAACCACGAGAGGCCGTTCCATGAACTCTGCGTTCGAAAGGAAATCGATAAAGGTCAGATCCAGCAGGCGGCGCTGGCGCTCAGTTAATTGCATATCTAATTCCCAGGCGGCAAGCCCGAACTAAAACCTCCGTCAACGGCAACCGCTGCACCCGTCATGAAAGATGCTTCCTCACTGGCCAGGAAGACTGCCAAACGAGCAACTTCCTCAGGCCGCCCAATTCTCCCAAGCGCATGTAGCTTACCTGCCTGCCCGCGCGCTAAGTCCGGATCGGGTTGCGCCAGAAAGTATCCTTCAGCCAAGCCTGCGTCAATGTAGCCGGGACAAATGGCATTCACACGTATACCTTCGTGTCCGTGATCAATCGCCAATGCCTTGGTAAATCCCAGGATCGCCGCTTTTGTGGCGCAATACCCCGCACACATCGGTTCCACAAACGTGGCATTTACCGACGACATATTCACAATTGCGCCGCGCGTGGAGCGTAAATAGGGAAGGAAATATTTCGAACAGAGAAACATGCCGCCCACATTGACGGCAAGCTGCCGGTTCCACTCTTCGAAAGTAGTATCCTCCACTTTCTTGTTTACCTGAATTCCGGCATTGTTCATCAAGACATCAACCTTGCCGAAACGAGTCAGCGTTTCGGAGGTAAGGCGCATGACAGACTCTGGATTCGCAACGTCAACACTGACGCTGACGGCACATCCGGAGGCATGGGTTATCATCGCGGCCGTTTGAATTGCTCCGGCGTCATCAATGTCAGCCACGACCACTTTCGCTCCTTCGCTCCCAAAAGCCTTCGCGATGGCCCTCCCAATGCCGGCTCCGGCGCCGGTCACGACACACACTTTATTCTCTAAACGCATTCCATCCTTTTTTTCCCGCGTATACTTCTTAGAAAAAGAGCCTCAACCCAAACTGCATTCGCCGGTTGTCCACCGACGTCGAAAATATTTGGCCTTCCGTTGGATCACCGACGTTTGCGTCGGGCGCATTAAAGTTAGGGTGGTTGAGTGTGTTGAATGCGTCCACGCGAAACTGCACATTGATCCGCTCCGTGATGTTAAATGTCTTGAATAGGGAAGAATCCAGCTGCTGAAGCCCATCCGTATAGAGAGGGTTGATTCCGGAATTCCCATAGTTGTCGACAGTTAAATCGTCTACGAAGCAACTAGTGTTGAACCACATGTTTACGTTCGGGTCCGGCAGAGAGCCGTTACAGATTCGATTAGCACGGTTACTTTGGCCGTTGTTCAGCAAGCTGACTGACGAGGTCACGTCGAAGCGCAAGCCGCTCCGGATCGTCACTAAGCCCGAATACTGCCAACCGCCCAAGAAAGCATCCACGGCGCGATTGCTGTTGGCGAGGAACCGTTTGCCCCGTCCTACGGGAAGCTGATAGAGAAATTGGGCAGTAAACGTGTGCGCTATGTCTTCCGGCGTAGGTCCATAATATTGGTTGATATTCGATTGGTCGATGTTATTGCCGTTAGAGAAATTCCGGCCATGCGCATAACTCGCGCTCAGGGTGAAACCATTTCCGAGTTGGGCTACCAAACGGGCGGTTAAGGCGTCGTACCAGCTTCCAGCATCCGAGTACTGAATCGGCACGTCGCCGAGTTGCGGGTAAAGCTGGGCCAGAGGTCGAGCCAAGTTATAGTCTACGCCCGGAAGCTGCGGCAGGGCTTGATTGATGTTCATCGTGTGATTATTGTGCAGGCCGCGAACTCGCAGATAGCCAATATCCGCCAACACACCTCTTCTCAATTCGCGCTGCAGATTCACAGATGTCTGTTCAACCTCCTGACTTTGCCAGTTAGCGTTGGTCCCTCTAATGACTGCATTTGAAGGAATGACAAGGTTGCCCGCCGAATTGTACACCGCGGAGGCAATGGGAATGCCGGCCTGCGAAAGGATGAGATCGGGCGTCTGGTTATTGGCCGATAGAAGTTGCTGCTTCGCGTAATTTGGATAGTCCAAACCAAGAATCGTAAGCGGTCCCGACCAATAGGCTTGCCAGTAAGAGATGCCGAATCCCGCGCGCAGACTGGTCTTGTCTTTGTCCGGCGACCAGGCAACGCCGACTCGCGGTCCAACGTCACCTTTGTCGAGATTTAGCGACGGGCTCCGATCATTACTGGTAGCCACAACGAGCTGGTTTGTCGCGGTATCCCAATTTGATTCGCGATTGTAGCGTTCAATGGGCCGCGTCGTCAGTTCATAGCGAAAGCCGAGATTCAGCGTCAAGGAAGGCAGAACCTTGATGTCGTCTTGGGCGTAGAAAGCGTTCTGCCAGTATGTCTGATACGGCGCTCCGTTCACAAAAAGGGCGCGCGCGCTGCTGGTCATTGTCCCCAGCAAGAAACTCGGATAGGCGAACGGAGGTGCGACACCGTTGTAAGAAGTCATGGCAGGATCGAACGAGAGCGATCCTCGCGGGTCGTCGCCGCCTATGGTGTCGGCGGATGTGTCTTCAATGTGGTTAATGTTTCCGCCGAACTTGAACGTATGTCTGCCTTTCACCCAGGTAAAGTTGTCGGTCGCGGCAACGGTATTGCTAATGATAAACGCAACCCAGTCGGGTTGGCCGAAATTGGAGATAGGGGCAAGCGCGGAAATTTCGAAGATCCCCTCAGTTTCCGGGCTCCCCAAATTGCCATTCGGAATTCCAAAGTAGTTGTTCCAATCTTGAGTCTGCGAATTGGTTCCAGTATTCACATGGGTGCGGTTGTAACCAATACGCGCCTCATTCGCTTCAGAGGGGCCGAATGTAATGAGCGAGGTAAGCTGCATGTTCTGATTCACGCTATGCGAGTTCGCTTGGCCATCCTGGAAAAATTGATTGATGTTCGTGGAGTTGCCGTTGGTTGAATCGAGAATGGAATACCGATAGAACAACCGCTGCTTATCAGTGGGGTTGAAATCCGCGCGGCCGTCAGCCTCGTGAGCATCTTGCAGGTTTCGGTAAAGGTAATAGAGGTTATTTGTCAGCCCAGGAAGATTGGCCACTCCAAAAATGTGATCCGCATTCATTTTGGCAGCCGCCGGGTCGAACATGCTGACGGGAATGATATTGCCGGGGAATGGCGAAGCCGTAAGAACGTTCCCGTTCTGATCGAACGTCTTTGAATAGGGATTATATAGCTGGTTATAAGTGCTGGCGGTAGTTCCCGCAGGAGGCGCCAGCGAGTAGAGTTCCGAGAAATTGCCGTTGTACATGTTCTGCGTCGGAGCGCTGGTGTACTCGTAAGTGCTGGTCCGGAACAGCGTTCCTTGGTAGTCGGCGAAGAAGAACAACTTGTTCTTACGAACCGGGCCGCCCACTGCTCCGCCGAACTGGTTCCGGCGGAAGGGAGCCGATTGAGTGGCAAAGTAGTTGTTTGCATCGGTGGCATTGTTTCGCAAATACTCGAAGGCGGCGCCGTGGAGTTCATTACTCCCCGATTTGGTTACGACGTTAATAACGGTGCTTCCCGAAAAGCCGTATTCGGCGTCATATTTTCCGGCGAAGACTTGAACCTCCTCCACGCCTTCTATCGGCGGCACCACTCCGATATAAGCGTTTTGCGGTTCACGATTAAAAATGCCTTCTACGTATACGCCATTGGCATTGGCGTCCACCCCGCCGATGGAACTCAATTGCGGGCGCGATAGTCCTACTGCGGATCCATCTTCTCCGCCGTTGGTTCCGTAGTTGCCGCTACCCGCTCCATTATTGGCGCCTGGCAGTAAGTTCATCTGATAAAGCGGATTTCGATCTATATTCGGCAACTGGTCGAGCGCCTTGTAACCAAATGTCTGCGTGAGTTCGGCGCTTTCGGTGTTGACTGCAACGGGATGCGCTTGAACCTCGACTGATTGCCGAACTTCGCCAAGCTGCAACGAAATATCGATACGCACGGTATCGCCCGCGGCAACGTTAACGTTACTTTCTCTGCTGCGCCGGAACCCCTGTGATTCAATTTCAACCGTGTAGATTCCCGGAATGAGAAAGTTTAAAAGATAGTCGCCGTTACTCTGAGTTTTGGAAGTCGTCGTGACATTTGTCTCTTGATTTGTGGCGCGAACGACCGCGCCTCCAATGGCAGCTCCCGACGAGTCGTTTACGATACCGGTTATTTTGCCTGTGTTGATTTGAGCGCTCATGAATGAAGCGGCGCAGAAAGAGGAGAGGACGAGAGCGAACGTGGCCCGGAGAGGATTAGGGAAGCGATCCAACATAATGGAACTCCTTGAGACTATCCAGTCGCAGTTTTAAAACATCATACATTTAACTTGCGGACGGCGTCAAGAAGCTTTTCAATATACGCCGGCAATCAAGCCAGGTTGGCGAGGGCGTTTCGAGAGTCTTCCAGGGTGCGTTTCATCAGGCGCCGGACTGCTTGCCGGGCGCCAATAGGATTCCGGTCTCTAATTTGCTCGAAAATATGACGATGCATTTCGAGGCCCGTGCTAAAGCTGTCGCTCACTTTGATCTGCTGGAGAAAGACCGACATCACCGGATCGAGAACCATCTCGAGGTACGGGTTATGAGCGGCACGCATCACCGCGCGATGAAAGCGCAAGTCGGCCTCGACGGTAGAACTGAGGTCGCCGCCCTCTCCCTCCATTCCGCGTAATGCGTCGGCGATTTCCTTCAAGTTCTCCGGAGTTGCTCGCACCGCCGCCAGACTGGCGCTGGTCTCTTCTAGTACCTGGCGAAGTTCCAACATCGATTCCATTTCTTCCATCGTTGGGATTGGTTGATCGCGAAACAGCCACAGCAGCGATTCTTTGACGCGATCCGGTTTGGGCGGGACCGTCAGTGTTCCGCGCCCGGCGCGAACCTCAACCATGCCTCGATCTTCAAGAATCTTCATTGCCTCGCGAATCACAATCCGGCTGACCTGAAATCGCTCGGCTAATTCCGCCTCTTTGGGAAGCCTTGAGCCTGGCGTGGGATACTCGGCCGCAATCAGCCGCTGCATCTCTTGCAACACTTGGCCGCTCAGCCGTCCGTTTCTAAAAGTGCGCTTTCGCATATTGACAACTCCAATCTTATGGCTCAGCTGAGCTTGACGCGGTTTCAGCCCGAAACATATGATGTTATCTGGCAATATCAATGTTTCGGCAGCCGCTGCTGGTGTCGTTGTCCGTCATTGCGCTCATGGCGCAAAGCCGGATGTTTGTGAACGCTCAACTGCCTTACCATCAGGCCGTAACCGATCAACAAGGAAAGCTGCTGGCTTGGTATGAGCCCGGCAAGAACCTGGGCTATGATCACGTTCTTCGGCTCGGTTGGGACTTCATTGAACACAAAGTGCCATTGGACACTCGAACCAAGACCGGGCTCAAGATTTATCTCATCAACTCCGTTTTCGACGACGACACTTTGCAGGGAGTGTATTGGCAGCACAATCCCGCTATGGTGTATGCGGCTTTTGTTGACGGTCTGGTTGCCTGGTACCCGTATTCGGGCGATGAGGAAGCGGTGGCGGCCGTTCGCGGAATGCTTGACTATCAACTCGCGCATGGAACAACGCCAGCCGATTGGAACTGGGCGTCGGTACCGTTCGCCACAGCCTGCGACGATCAGGCCGATTATGGGCATTGCATTCAGAATCTGCCCGCTGAGTTCTATGGCGGCATTGAAACCGATAAAGTCAGTCAACTCGGAGAAGGGTACACGCTCTTCTTTGAATTGACCGGCGAGCGCAAGTATCTGGAAGCGGCCATACATTGCGCCGACGCTCTTTCGAAGCACGTCCGGCCCGGCGATGACGATAGGGCTCCCTGGCCCTTCCGGCTGGACGCAAAGACGGGCGTCACCCTGGCGCACGAAGAATATGGCGGCGATATTGCGTCTTCCGCGCGCTTGTTCGACGAACTGATTCGCATCAATGCGGGCGATACGGCTAGTTACAAAGCGGCGCGCGAAACGGCGTGGACATGGGTGCTGAAGCATCCGTTGAACCGGAACAGCAAGGCTTGGGATAAGTGGTCGGGCTTTTTCGAAGATGTGCCTCACGGAACCGACAATGTGAACCAATTCCTGCCTGACCTCACGGCTTATTACATATTGAGCCGGGATGATCCCGCGTCGGTCGATCCCGAATGGCTCAGTCACGTCGGCCATCTAATTGATTGGGTGCGGCTGCGCTTTGGACGAGGGCCTTTCTTTGGAGCATGGGCGATTGATGAACAGGGAACCCCCGACGGGCGTGGATGTTGTTCGCGGGCGGGGCAAGGAAGTCACGGCGGACGTTGGGCCGCGATCAATGCTCTGTTTGCCGAACGTTCGGGAGATGGACAGGCTCGCGAAGACGCATACCGATCGATGAATTATGCAACTTATTTCGCCGGTTCCGACGGCCGAATCGCATGTTGCGGAGCCGATTTCCATCAGCCTTACTGGTTCAGCGACGGCTATGCGGATTATCTGCGCCACTTTAGTTGGACGATGGGAGCGCTGCCGGACCTGGCTCCGATCGGCCAGAACCACATTCTACGCTCCACGTCGGTCATTCAGAAAGTAACCTATGCCCATAATCGCGTTGCCTACAAGACATTCGATTCTTCTGGAATACAGGTGATTCGCTTGAATTTCAAACCGTCGAAAATAGCTGTTGGAAGTTCGTCATTGTCGGAGCGGAGTGACCTGAAGGAACCGGGCTTCACTATGGAAGCCGTGGCTCAAGGCGATTACATCGTCCGCATTCGGCAGGTTGGCGGCAACGATGTTCTGATTGAGGGCCGATGAGCGCAATCCGGCTTCAGAACGAGCTGCTCGATGTGAGTGTCCTTCCCGGCGTAGGGGCCAAGATCTATGATCTGATTGAACGGCGCACTGGCCACAACTTTTTGTGGCACAATCCGCGTATCACTCCTCAGCCGTACCCGATTGAAGCAAACTTCGACAATTACTGGTGCGGAGGTTGGGACGACGGCTTTCCGACTTGCGAGGCGTGCACCCACAATGGCGAGCAATACCCGAATCTAGGAGAGCTCCGATCGTTGCATTGGACGGTGGAAGCGCAGGACACATCGGCCGAGGAATCGTCAGTGACGCTGTCGGCATTTGGGCCCATTAGTCCTATAAAAGCTCAAAAAAGAATCAGCTTGCAAAAGCTCTCGCTTGAAGTTGAATTCAAAATCGAACATCAAGGCTTTCTTCCCCTTGATTATCTTTGGGGAACACATCCGGCCTATGCAGTGGAGCCTGGCTGTGTCATTCACATTCCCGCTCGCACCGGCATTGTTGGACAGGCAAACGACCCTTCACTCGGTCAACCCGGCCAAAAATATTTGTGGCCTTTCCTTAAGACAGTCGGTCGGTCAACAGACATGAGCACTTTGCAACCGAAAGGGCCATATTCGGCCGGGCACTATGCGACTGATCTGGCGGCAGGCTGGTATGCCATCGAATATCCGCGGCTCGGCATCGGCCTGCTCTTTGAATTTCCGCTCGACCTCTCTCCTTATCTCTGGTTGTGGCTCAGCTATGGAGGCTGGCGCGGCTATTATCTGGCAGTGGTGGAACCGTGGACGAGTTATCCCGTAACGCTCTCAGATGCGGTCGCCTCACGAACGCACCGGGTTCTCAAGCCGGGAGAGCAGATCGTTTTCAAAACCCGAGTTACGCCCTGGTCGAGTCCGGCAACGCTTAACAGTACGCTTGAAAAGAGCGGATTGATTTGAAACGGCGCATTCGCTCAAAGCCCAGCCAGCCCGCGCTATCGCTGCCGTTCGCCGCGAATCATTCCCAGTATTCTGCCCAGGATGCTCAGTTTCACGGCCGCCAGTGGCTCTGGGCCGGGCAGAGGCGCAGGATGCGACGCCGATTCCAAATAGTTAGCCGGCACGAACGCCGCTCCCGCGTCTCTCATCTTGCACAGCCAGTTCCGGCCTTCGTTGTCTGTGCTATATACGTGCGTCACATCCAGCACGAAGCGGCGCAAGCTCAATGTTGTGCGTGCCGTCTCCCAGGATCCGTTCAATTCCATCACATTTGAGGCGCGCAAATCGCCTATAATCTGGAATCGCAACGTAGGCACGCTGTCGTGAATGTAATACTTAAAGAAGAGCGAACGAACTAGGCTGGCAGGGCGATTCGCACTGGTCTGCTCACCGACTCGCGATTTGGAGTTGGCGTTTTGGATTAATACTTCCGCCATCGAAAGTGTTGGATTCTCGGCGTTCGTTAAACGTTCCATGAATCTGATGTTTTGTGAGTCGGAAAAATGCATCAGCGAATTGTTAACTATTGGGGATTACCGCACGTCTCGTACTACAATGCTTGAAAACCTAGGGGCTCGATGAATTTTTTGCATAGACCTTCCTTACTCGTCCTGGTCTTTTGCTTTGCTTTGCTGCATACCGCGGTAGCGCAGCAACCCACCACCGCCGATCCGCCACCGCCACCCGCAGCAACGCCAGCCACTTCGGACCCACCCGCCAACGCGACTACCGCGCCGCAAGCTCCCGGGCAACCAGCAACCCCAGCGATGCTGCCGCCGGGGAAACGAGTTCTTGGTGTGCTGCCCAACTACCGGACAGCTAACCTGACTGCCGATTACCAACCGATTACTCCCAAACAAAAAATCACGATCGCGCTCAAAGATTCTTTCGATTATCCATTGATCTTTGTTGGAGCGGCGTATGCCGGGTTGTATCAACTGGAAGACAGCCACCCGCAGTTTGGGCAGGGCGTAAAGGGCTACTTGCGCCGCTTTGGCACTGCCTATTGCGACCAGGTAGTCGGCAATATGATGACGGAAGGAGTTTTGCCCATCGCGTTTCACGAGGATCCTCGTTACTTCCGAATTCAGTACGGAACGAAGTGGCACCGAACTTGGTACGCACTGAGCCGGATTGTTGTCACCCGAACCGACAGCGGCGCCGCGAGCTTCAACTTCGCCGAAATAATCGGGAACGGCGTGAGTGCGGGAGTTGGCTTGGCTTACTACTCGGACGATCGCAATGTGCCGAGCTTCATGCAAAATTGGGGAACGCAGATCGGCACCGATGCCGTTTCACAAGTGCTAAAAGAATTCTGGCCCGATATCAAGCACCGTTATTTTAGCCACAACAAAGCGGCAGCCACCGCGAACAACAACTAATCGCCCGCAGCCACTTCGGCGGCCGGCGGTGGGGCGGCTGGCACGTCGGCGTGCAAATTTGCCAGGAACGAAGTGTCGAACTCCCCTGCCAGGAATCGCTCGTCCTGCAAAATCTGTTCGTGCAGTGGAATGGTGGTGTGGATGCCTTCCACAATAAACATGCTTAACGCCCGCCGCATCCGCTGAATCGCTTCTTCGCGATCCTTGCCGTGCGTGATGAGCTTTGCCACCAGCGAATCGTAGTAAGGCGGGATCACGCTGTCTGTATAAGCGGCCGTATCCACACGCACCCCGATACCGCCCGGTAGATTCAAACCGTTAATCCGGCCCGGCGATGGCGCGAACGTTCTCGGATGCTCAGCGTTGATGCGGCATTCGATTGCGTGACCGCTCAACACAACCCGGCTCGTAATGATGCTGTCGAGCCTTTCGCCGGCGGCAATAAGGATCTGTGCCTTCACCAGATCAATCCCCGTAACCAACTCCGTCACCGGATGTTCCACCTGAATCCGCGCATTCACTTCAATGAAATAAAGATTGCGATCCGCATCCATCAAAAACTCAACCGTGCCCGCATTGCTGTAACCAATGCTCTTCATGGCAACCCGCAAACTATCGGAAATGCGTTTGCGCAAGGCAGGAGTTACTGAAGGTGATGGAGCTTCTTCTAACAACTTCTGATGACGGCGCTGGATGGAGCACTCGCGTTCGCCCAAAATTTCCACATTGCCGTATTCGTCGCCTAAAACTTGAAATTCGATGTGGCGCGGCCCTTCCACCAGCTTCTCCATATAGACGTCGCTGTTTGAGAATGCGGCTCCGGCTTCGCCCTGTGCTTGCGCCAGCATGCTGGGCAATTCGTTTTCCGAGCGCACAACGCGCATGCCCCGCCCGCCGCCGCCCGCCGAGGCCTTCAGCATGATGGGGTAGCCAATATCGCTGGCCAGGCTCAGCGCTTCTTCCACGCTGCCAATAATCCCTTTGGAACCCGGCAGAATGGGCACGCCGGCCTCTTCCATAATCGCCCGCGCCCGTTGCTTCAAACCCATTTCGCGAATGATATGCGGTTTCGGTCCAATGAACTTGATCTGCGACGTCTCGCAAACCTCCGCGAAGCTCGGATTCTCACTCAAGAAGCCATACCCCGGATGAATCGCTTCCACGTTGGTAATCTCCGCCGCGCTGATCACGGCCGGAATGTTCAAATAGCTCACCGAACTTTTCGCCGGGCCTATGCAAACCGCTTCGTCTGCAAAACGGACATGCAGGCTGTGCCGGTCTGCTTCTGAATACACTGCCACGGTTTTGATCCCAAGGTCTTTCGCCGCGCAAATCACGCGTAGGGCAATCTCGCCTCGGTTGGCAATTAAGATTTTTCGAAACATGTGTGAGCGATGTCTACAGCGGCTCTATGGTGAACAACGATTCACCATACTCCACAGGACGGCCGTTTTCTAAATGCTTGGCAACCACCATGCCGCTGATTTCCGCCTCAATCTCGTTCATCAGCTTCATAGATTCGATAATGCACAAGACGGTTTTCGGTTCCACGCGGTCGCCGGGCTTCACGAACGGCGCCGCGCCTGGCGTCGGCGCATCGTAGTAAGTGCCCACAATCGGCGATTTGACCACAATATTGTGGTCGTCCTCTTTCTTGGCTGCGAGCGCCGGCTCCGCCGCCGTACTTCCAGCTGGAGCAGTGAGCGCTCCATTGGTCGCCGTGAACTGCGCGACGGGAACGTGCGCCGTGCCGAAGGCGCCTACTTCCTGTGCCGCTACGCACCCTTTGATGCGTACCCGGTTTTCCCCGCGCTGTACTTCCAGTTCGGCAATCCCGGTATCGCGCACTACTTGAATCAATTCTTTGATTTCTTCAATCGTCATTCATTCACTCGTGGAATGGGCATCGGCCCTTTACAGAACCACTAAATCCTTCTTGGTTGGCGTTAGCACTTCGCAGCCCCGTTCGGTCACAACCACTGTGTCTTCAATTCGCACCCCGCCGGTTCCTTCTTCATAGACGCCCGGTTCGATCGTTACGGTCATGCCGGCCTCGAACTTCACCGCTTCCTTTCTCCCAATCCGCGGACGTTCATGAATCTCCAGGCCTAAACCATGTCCAGTGGAATGCATGAACAGTTTATCCAAGCCGTAACCGCGCAAAACATCTCGCACGGCTCGATCTAACTTAGCGCACGTCATCCCCGGCTTCAATAAGGCCAGTGCAGTGAGCTGGCTATCTAGTACGGCTTTATACATTCGCCGTATCTTCGTTCCGGCTTTTCCGACTACGTAAGTACGCGTCATATCGCTGGCATAGCCGGCGAGTGTCGCGCCCATGTCTATTAATAATAGTTCATCCACCTCTATGGGATGAGCTGTCGGGTGCGCATGGGGGAGCGCGGAGCGTCTGCCGGAAGCTACAATCGTGTCAAAAGCCGTTCCATCCGCACCCAGCAAACGCATCCGGTAATCGATCTCCGCCGCCAAATCGATTTCCGTCATGCCCGGCTTAAAACGGGTCATGGCCTGTTCCAGCGCTACTGAATTCAGGTTGACCGAGGCGCGGATCGTTGCAATTTCGTCACTCGATTTGACCATGCGCAGCGTTTCCACCAGCCCCGTAACGGGTTTGAGTTGCACACCTGTCAGCAGTTTCGCCAACTGTTGGTGATCTTGAAAGCTAAGCCGGTTGAGTTCAACGGCCACTGATTTAAGTCGCAGCCTGTTCGCGACTGACGCCACCTTCTTGGCTAGCGGTCCCTTTGCAATCCGAATGTCACAATCCGCTTCTTGTGCCGATTGCGTGGTATAGCGCGGATCTGTAAAGAGGATGGCGCGTAGCGGCGTGATCAGCACTGCCCCATTACTGCCGGTGAAACCTGTGAGGTAGCGCACATTCGGCAGAGCCGTGCTCAGAAAGGCGTCAGCCCTCGTCTCATTCGCATCAGTGAATTCGTTCAGAAGCGGCAGCACGCGCGCACGCCGGGAGGCGAAGACAGTTTTTTCTTTCAATGTTGGCCTTTTACGGTTTCAGCAACAGTTTGCCGTTGGTCTTGCGGCTTTCCAGATCGCGATGCGCCATGTCGGCATCCGCCAAGTTGTAAATCTTATAGATGCGAACCTTGAGCCGGCCTTGCTCAATCCATTGAAAGAGATCGGAAGATCGCCACTTCATCTCCGCTGGGTCGCTGATGTAGTTGCCCAAGCTTGGCCGCGTCAGAAATAACGAACCCTTCTGGCTCAAAATGAGCGGATCAATTTCCCCAACTCCGCCGCTCGATTGTCCGAAGCTCGCCATCAGTCCGCGCGGCCGCAGACAATCGAGGCTTTTGTGAAACGTGGTCTTGCCGACGGAATCATACACTACATCCACGCCTTTGCCGTTCGTGATCCGTTTTGTTTCCGCAACAAAGTCTTCATCGTTGTAAAGAATCGTGTGGTCCGCGCCGCTTTCCTTGGCGATTTGCGCTTTTTCAGCCGTCGAAACTGTTCCGATTACGGTTGCTCCAGCGATCTTGGCAATCTGCACCAACAACGAACCCGCGCCGCCCGCCGCCGCGTGAATCAGACAAATGTTGCCTGCTTTGAGCGGAAATGTGGAGTACGCCAAGTAGTGCGCCGTCATGCCCTGCAGCATCACCGCCGCGCCGTTTTCAAAGCTGACGTCCTCAGGCAACGCTACTAAGAAATGCTGTGGCACCAAAGCATATTCGGCATACGATCCGCGCGCCATGGCATAGGCCACGCGCTGTCCCGCTTGCCAGTTCGTCCCTTTCCCTCCCTTTACGACCGTCCCGGCCGCCTCATTGCCAAGCCGCACAGGGTTCTCCGGCGCTTTGTAGAAACCGGTCCGGAAATAAGTATCAATGTAGTTGACGCCGATTGCTTCGATTTTTACGAGCACCTCGCCGTCGCCCGGCTCCGGTACCGGCAAGTCAACATACTTAAGATTTCCACGCCCACCTACGGGGTCGGCCACAATAGCTTTCATGTAGCCGATTCTACGACGCCCGCCGTATAAAATGGTGCCAATGGTCGACACGGTTGTAGAAAGCCTCATCCTCGACCTTCTCGATTGGCTTACCCAACGCGAAAGGACCTACGAAGAAGTGATGAGCGCCTGGCGTACTTCGTGCCCTAGACTTCCGGTTTGGGAAGATGCCAATGATCGCGGACTGATTAAGACGGAAGAGCTGAACGGCCGTTCCATGGTTAGAGTCGCGCCAGCAGGTCTGGCACTTCTGAAACAACGCATTCCCAGCCATGCAGCAACCTAAGGATGTTACACGGGAGCCGTTGCTCAAGCCGCCCGCGAGCGAGCCGCACAAAGCCGCGAACCCCCTATACCGCCCAGCTAAAATCCCGCACCGCCGGCTTCAGCGTCTTATCCTTCTCAATCAATCGCATCAACTCCAACCGCAACGCATCCACTAGCGCCCGCCAGCTCGCATCAATCACGTTATCCGAAATCCCTACCGTTGCCCAGCTCTGGCTATGGTCGGTCCACTCCACCAGCACCCGCACCTTCGATTCCGTACCGCCTTTCGCGCCCAGTACGCGCACCTTGTAATCCGTTAACCGCACCTGCGTAATCGCCGGATAAATCGAAGACAAGCACTGCCGCAGGCAAATGTCGAGCGCGTGCACCGGCCCACTCCCCGTCGCAGTCGACGAATGCACCGCGTCCCCCACCTTCAGCGTTACACTGGCCGTAGTCAGCGTGTCCCCGCTATTCAGCAGCTTCGTGCCCACCTCGTAATTCACCACATCAAATGGATGAAAACCCGGGTGCGCCGCCTCCCTCACCAGCAACTCAAACGTCCCTTCCGACGCTTCGAAATCATAGCCCTGATGTTCCATCTGCTTGATCCGTTGCAGAATCTCGCGCCGCGCCGTCTCCGCAAGATTCTCGTCTTTCAAGCCAAGCTGCTTCAACTTATAAGCCACGTTGCCCCGGCCCGACAGATCACTCAGCAGTACCCGCTGCCGGTTGCCAACCATCTCCGGCTGCACATGTTCATAGGTGGCTGAATCCTTCATCACCGCGCTCACATGCACACCGCCCTTATGTGCAAACGCGCTCGGCCCGACATACGCCTGCTCGCGCCGCAACGGCAAATTCGCCAACTCCGCCACAAACCGCGCCACGTTCGTCAGCTTTTTGAGATTCTCTTGCCCAATCGTCGTGTGCCCCAGCTTCAACTCCAAATTCGCCACGATCGAGCATAGATTCGCATTGCCGCACCGTTCGCCGTAACCGTTGATGCATCCTTGCACATGCGTCACGCCGGCTTCCACCGCCACCAGCGTATTCGCCACGGCCAGCTCCGCGTCATTATGCGTATGAATGCCCAACACGCCATCGAACCGCGCGCGCACGTCCGCGACTATTTCTGCTAAACGCGTTGGCATAGTTCCGCCGTTGGTATCGCACATGCAAAGTACATCTGCGCCGGCTTTTTGGGCGGCTTCCAACGTCTTCAAGGCATACATCGGATTCGCGTGATAACCGTCAAAGAAATGTTCCGCGTCATACACCACCTCGCGGCCATGCGACTTCAAAAACCTCACGGTGTCGGCAATTAACTCCAGGTTCTCTTCTTCGCTGATGCCCAGCGCCCGCCGCACATGGAAATCCCACGTCTTGCCGAACACGGACACCACCGGCGTTTCCGCCGCAATCAATTCCGCTATGCTGCCATCTTCTTCCACCCGGTTCTTCGCCAGCCGGGTCGAGCCAAACGCCGTCAGCTTCGCGTGGTTAAGCTTCAATCCGCGCGCCCGTTCAAAAAACTCTTTGTCTTTGGGATTCGACCCGGGCCAGCCGCCCTCAATATAGTCGACCCCTAGATCGTCGAGCTTCTGCGCAATCAGCAGCTTGTCTTCAGCCGAGAAGGAGACGGACTCGCCTTGAGTGCCATCACGAAGTGTTGTGTCGAATGTCGCGATCTTCATATGTAAAACTCAATTCCCCCAAAAGTAAAAGGCCACCGGCTGGATGTTCCTGCCGGTGGCCTCTCAAAAAGAAAACTGGACGAGGTCTCAGGCAGGGCCACTAATGGCCACGCTAATAAGGATTTCGCCCTGCAAGAGACTCAACATGTCTAAAACCTTAATTATATACCACACTCTGCATGAAGGCTTGCGAGATGTTATGGCTCCACGGCCGGCGGGAACGGCGGCGGATACAAATACAAATCGGCGTTCAGCTCCGTGTACAGGATGTTGAAATACACTCCCTCATGGACGAAATCGGCTGTCACATGGGCCACGCCGCAGTAGGCGTCACTCACTGTGTTGTCCGAAATCTCATTGCCGCCGAAGGTACCAGTGCCGGAGTATTCATTGATCCCACAGCCTTCTCCGTCATTGCTCGCGTCCGCATCAATCGGCCAGACATGGAAAATACTGTTGTGCCGAATGACACTGTTCGTAAAGACTCCCGATGCCGTCGCCTGAATGTCCATTCCGCTCATAGCATCGATGTTTCTGATTTGGTTGTTGATAACTCTGAGCTTGTTGGCGCCGTTGATGAAGATTCCGCTCTGCGCGTTGGTAATAATGTTGCCCTCCACCTCGGTTCCATCCCCAACCGCGCGCAACGTTACGCCCTCACTCCGTTCACCGATGCACGCCAAACTCGTTAACGATCCACATAGCCCTTCGGTGATCACATTATTGCGAATGTGTCCTACGGCTCCGTTCAGGATAAAGATGGCAAACTGAAAGATCCCGCCGGCCGGACCGACGCCGGAAATGGAGTTCGAGTTGATTTCCGCTGTAATAGAGCCTTCCGTGCCGTTTACTTGGACGCCGTTCGCTGTGTAGTCGTGAATGCTGTCGTTCTCCACCGCCACAGTGAATGGCCCCGCCTGGTTCGCGTCGACCTGAACACCGAAGCCGTTGCCAAACGGCAGCGAGGTGCAACTAAGGGGGTTTGCCAGCTCGGCGTTGAGAATCGCGCTGTTCTGGACTCTGCCCGAGGCGTTGAAAAAGTGGACGCCGGCGACTCCCGGAGTGCAACTGGCAACCGTATTCTGACTAGCATCGATGGCCAGGTTATCGATCGTGACGCCATTCGTGTTCATCACTGTAATCACCGCCTCAGTCGCCAGACTCAGCAGATCGGTCAGGGCGGGCCGGAGCAGAACCCTGTTCATACCGGTGATCTCAGTGCCGTCCGACGAGTTCACCAATTTCCCACGCAGGGTCAGCGGTTTGGTAATGATCAACTGTTCCGCGTAAAGCGCCGGGCATATCTCAACCACATCCCACGAGGCGGCAGCGCTCACCGCTGCGCTGATCGTCGTGTATTTGGCGCCTGGACAGGTGGTACCGGCTTGGCCGACGACTAAGGTCTTCCCCATCGCGCAGCCTGTACCCACCATCAATAGGAGCAGGTACGCATTGCGTTTTTTCAACATCGTTTCCTCCTTTGTTTGACACGAATGTTTGACATAAAGGATCGACTCTCCAATTCGGCTCGGGTCGTTCCTTCGAGTTGCGATTCTAGGGCATGGCACGCCTTTGGTTCAATACCACGGGCATCATCTCTTGATCATCGCTGGGTAATCGCGCAAATTGCTGAGAGGAAAACGGTTTTGTCTCATCTGCCTGTGTTACACTCCGCTTCACCAAAACTGTGGCGGATTCAATTCTTCGGCGCGGCCACCGAATTACCTTCGGATCCTTCGAGCTAGACGTGCGTGCCGGCGAATTGCGCAAGCGCGGCATCCGACGGCGGCTCGCCGAGCAGCCATTCCGCATTTTGCTTCTTCTGCTCGAACACCCAGGTGAGCTTGTAACCCGGACAGAGATTCGCCTCCGCCTGTGGCCCAACGAAACCGTGGTCGAATTTGACCATGGCATCAACGCCGCTGTCCGGAAACTCCGAGAAGCACTGGGAGATACTGCGGAGCAGCCCCGTTACATCGAAACGGTGGCGCGCCGCGGCTACCGGTTTCTCGGCGACGTGGAGGTAGCACAGGGGCCCGCCTTCAAACCGTCAACCGACGATCTTGAAGGCAAACCTATATCGCACTACCTGGTCCTCGACAAAGTGGGCAGTGGCGGCATGGGCGTGGTCTTCCGGGCAAAGGACCTGAAGCTGAATCGAAAGGTGGCGTTGAAATTTCTGCCGGAGGAATTCGGCCGCGACCCCCGCCGCCTCGAGCAGTTTCGACAGGAAGCTCGCGCCGCTGCAGCGCTGAACCATCCCAACATTTGCACTATTTATGAAATTGGCGATCATCAGGGCCGGCTCTTCATAGCAATGGAACTTCTGGAGGGGCGGACGCTCAGAGACCTTCTGGCCGAGAGGTTGCTGCAGATGGAGGAACTGCTCGATTTGGCCATTCAGATTGCCAGTGGACTGGACGCGGCACACACGAGCGGCATCATTCATAGTGACATCAAGCCGGCCAATCTCTTTGTCACCGACCAATGGCGGGCGAAGATTCTGGATTTTGGACTGGCAAAACTCCTACCGGAGGCGCTGTTTAGCACCGTTGACGGAACCGCCACGGAAAACGGAGCGGCGAATTTGGTCGCAGCCGCGCAGCAGACTCGCTCGCGTTATCTAGCAGGAACCGCGGCTTACATGTCGCCGGAGCAGATGCTGGGCGAAGAACTGGATTTCCGAACCGATCTATTCTCATTCGGCGTGGTGCTTTATGAGATGGCGACCGGTCAACGGCCATTTGATGAAAATACCGGTCCGTTGGGATTGTGGGCGATTCCGATGCGTACGCCCCTCTCGCCTACGCGACTGCGCGCGGGTGTGCCTTCTGAGTTGGAACGCGTTATCAACAAAGCGCTGGAGAGGAACCGCCGGATGCGTTATCAGATTGCGCAGGAAGTACAGGCAGACCTACAGCGCTTGAAACGCGCAGCGGAAACCGGCATCCCCAACGAAAACATAACAACGGGGTCCGGGGCGCGAGAGAATTCACACCCAGATGTTGTCGCCCCTCCGCCGGTGGGGCGGGCGGAACAGACAGTTCCCGCGGCCCCTCCCGCGATATCGGGAGCATCTCACCCGTCGAAACGATTTCTGGTTATTGGCGCTGCCTGCACACTCCTCGCGGTGGCTGTGGGCATGCTTCTGCGATACTCGCCCAAGACGCATTCGACGGAACGGGTTGAGTGGCAGCAGCTCACCAATTTCAGCGATCCCGTGAACGATCCCGCTCTGTCGCCGGACGGTCGCCTGCTGGCATTCAAACGCGGGGGCTCTTGGTTCTCCGACGCCGGGCAAATCTTCGTCAAAATGCTCCCGGACGGAGAGGCAGTCCAACTCACCCACGACGATCTCGCAAAGATGGCTCTAGCCTTTTCGCCCGACGGCTCGAGCATCTCTTATAGCGTCTACGGCCCAGGCACGCACTGGTGGGATACATGGGAAGTTCCAGTATTAGCCCGCAGCGAGCCGCACCGGGTCCTCGCAAATGCGGAAGGTTTGACATGGATCGACAAAGAGCACGTCCTATTCTCGGAGATCAGAGAATCGCCTCACATGCCGGTTATCACATCTGATCGAAGCCGCGCAGCGAGCCGCGATGTGTACGTTCCCGAAGCCCTCAGCGGCATGGCTCATTTCTCGGCGCTCTCTCCCGACCACAAGAGTGTGCTGATTGTGGAGATGGATGGAACTGGGACGCAACCGTTCTTTCCCTGCCGCTTAGCGCCGTTTGACGGCTCCTCGATAGGCAAACTGGTGGGGCCCACCGGTCAGTGCTTTGGAGCAGCGTGGTCGCCCGACGCAAAATGGATGTACTTCTCCGTCGAGCGGCAGGGAGGATTGCACCTGTGGAGACAAAAGTCACTCGGCGGCGAGCCCGAGCAAATCACCTCCGGCCCGACGGCGGAAATGGGCGTTGCTCCTTCGCCGGACGGATCGTCGGTAGTTACTTCGGTCGGAATTGACCAAACCACGGTATGGGTTCGCGATGCGAATGGCGAGCGCCAGATCTCTGGGGAGGGAAACGCGACTTCGCCCCTCTTCTCGCCGGACGGCACCAAGATTTTCTATTTAGTGGATGGGGACATATGGGTATCGGATCTTGCGTCAACTCATGCCGAGCGCGCTCTGGGCGGAAAGCGAGTGACGCAATTCGCCTTGTCTGCGGATGGAAAAGCCATCGCTTACAAGACTGAGGAGAATCGCCTGTGGTACGCGCCACTGGATCTGCGAACTCCGCCGCGCCTGCTAGCCGATCAAGTGGATAGCCGGTTTATCAACATCGGTGTCTCCAGCGATATCTTTTTCGCCAACTTCATTCGGGGTGAGCCAACGCTTTTTCGCATCCATGCCGATGGGACAGCGCGGGAGTTAGTGGCCAGGTATTCGACTATTGTTTGCATGTCGCCAGACGAGCAGTGGGTGGTTATAAAGGATTCGAGTCAGCAATGGGACATCGCGCAACCGGTGAAAGACGGCAGACCCGTGACTCTCTGCGAACGCTGCCTGTCCGGTTGGGCACCGAACGGCAAATCTTTGTGGATCACGTTACGCTCCATGACTGGCGGCGGCGGTGTCACGGGACTAATTCCTCTGCGTGGCAAAGGTATGCTGCCACCGCTTCCTCCTGAAGGTATTCGGACTCTCAGTGATTTTGCAAAGATCCCCGGTGTTCGAATCGTCCCTTACGAGATCGTTTCTCCCAGTCCTAACGCGTCGGTATACGCGTTTCAAAAGAGCGAGGCGCGTCGGAATCTCTACCGAGTCCCATTGCCGTAGTTTAGTCACAAGACCTTCACTGCGATCAACGTGATGTCGTCCGGTTGCCGCTCTCCCTTAAGGTGATCTCGCACTTCATTGACGATGCCCTCGCACACCTCCACCGCCGTTCCCTTCCGTAGACGACCGAGAGCATCCAGGAGCCCATTGTCTCCGAAATCTTCCTCGCTTTCACTCGTCGCCTCCGGAATGCCGTCGCTAAAGACAAGCAGCCAATCTCCAGAGGCAAGCTCGACGCTGCGTTGCAACGCGGGCAAAACCGGCAGCATGCCAGCCGGCGGAGTCAGGCTATCCAAGCGGAAGCAATTGTCCCCGCGAACCAGCAGCGGCGCACAGTGCCCCGCGTTCGCATAAGTCAGACTCCGCGTCGCGGGCTCGTAGACTCCATAGAACACCGTTGCATACCACTCCGCCGTGGTTGTCTCGTACAGCAGATGGCTGGCTTTCGCGAGCACCTCGCCGCAGCTTGTGCCCGCACTCGGAGCATTGGCGCGGACCGCCGCATGCAGTGAAGCTCCCAAAAGTGCCGCAGACATTCCCTTGCCGGAAACGTCCGCCAGCAGCAGTCCCAGTTTCCCGTCGCCGAGCGGCAGGAAATCGTAATAATCGCCGCTGACGCCTCGCGCGGGCCGGCAAACTCCTGCGTAATCCAACCCCGGCGCTTCGGGAAGAACTCGCGGGAACAAACCTTGCTGTACTTGCGCGGCCATCTCCAGTTCCGCACTCATTCGCGCCTCATCGACCTGGTGTTCCCGCTCATGACGCAACAGCGCCCGGACGCGGGCCAGCAGTTCCCTCAGCGAAAACGGCTTGCTGACATAATCATTGGCGCCGAGGTCCAGGCCCACCACGCGATCGCCTTCCTGCGAGCGAGCCGATAGCATCAGGATGGGCGCGTTGAATCCCTCGCCGCGGACCCGCCTGCACAGATCGTATCCGCTCAGCTTGGGCAGCATGAGGTCGAGGATCACGAGGTCCGGCTTATGCTCACACACCGCCCTGTATCCGGCCTCCCCATCGACGGCCGCCAGGACCTGGTGCGACTCGAACTGCAGATTGTCCCGCAGGCCGCACAAGATGGCGGGATCATCTTCGACGATCAGAATTCGGCTCATAAAATTACCTCAATCTGCCTACATGGGAACTAATGCGATGCCTGCTGTTTCGGCTCGAAGTTCTCAAGAATCCAGGTTTCCCAATCGACGTGGCCAGCCACGATCATTTTTTTCCCGTCCGAACTGATATTCAGGCTCCCGACCGTGACGGCTGGGAAATCGCCGATTCGTTCGGGTTGGCCGCCCGTGGATGCCACACGGAACAGGCTTCGTTTCCCTGCGGCATCTACAGTGGAATAAAGGAACCAATTTCCGTCCGGTGTGAATGCCAAGGGGAACTGCGTGGAGCTGGCCGAAAACAAGGGTTTCCAGTCACCACCCGACAGTGGCCGAATTGCGACTTCTCCCTTTTCTAGCCGGGCGATCGAGCGCTCGTCCGGCGATACCGACACCCCCGCGCAGTTGGCGCTCTGGTACAGCGTAGTTGTCCGCTGCGTTCCGATTTCCCATCGAACCAGTTCGTGCCGGCTGTCCGAATAGATGTAGATCGCCCGGTCGTCACGGCAGCGTCCGACCAAGTACCACTCTCCCGAAATAGAACCAAGCTGTTCAACGGCGCCGGACTCGATTGAGACGGATTGCACCTCCGTGAGCTGCGGGGTGAGGTGCTCACAAAACAGATTCGGCTGTTGAACCGCCCACCAGCAGTAGTCGAATTTGGCGCTGCCTCGATAAAGCTCGCGTTCCTCGCCTGTGGCTACGCTACGCAGACGGATAACCTGCGTGCTCTGCCCTGTGGCCAGATCCGACGCCGCGTAAGCGATCTCGCTGCTGTCAGGGGACCATGTAAGGTTTTGCAAACTGCCGCTTAAACTCAACCGTTTCCAGCCCCCGGAACGGCCATTCGAATCGAAGGTGCCGAACCAGACGGGAGTGCCTTCCGGTCTCATCGAGCCGTGAATAAGGGCGCCGTTGGGACGCATCCGTCCCATTCCAAAAGAGCCATAGCGGACGAAGACCGGTTCACCGGACTGCCTGCCGTCCTTCATTGGAACAAGATATAGCGCCTCGGAACCAGAGCGCTGAGCGACGATTATCAGATAGCGTCCGTCTGCGGTCCAGTCCATCAAACGGGCGTTCTCAGAAACCAGATGCGGCTCCCCGCCCTGGCTCGGCATGACAAAAATTTGGGCAGGAGTAAGTTGACTCGGCGCTGCAAGGTAAGCAATGAAACGGCCGTCCGGAGATGGCCGATTTTGGATCCCGTGATTCTCTCCCAAGCTGCGCGTTTCGCGGTCAGCCACCGAAACCCTCAAAAGCTGGCTTCTGCCGTTGGGCTGGCCCTCGCAAAGGAAAATGTAACGGTTGTCCCAGGACCAGTCCGAACGGCATGAGCTATCGCCTCTGATTTCGCGGTAACCCGTACCGTCGGCCTTGATCACGCCAAAGGTCTCCCGTGCATGCCCCGGCAGCATTACACCCACTAAGACCATTGAAAAATCCCTGGATGGCTCAAAAGCAACCATGAGACCGGCGCTCGGTTTGAAGATGACTCGCTTTTCCCTGCCCATGAGATCGCCCATCATCAACGCGTCCGTGGCGAGATCCAGGTAAACGCCGCGATGTTCGTCCTCGGTGAACAACATAATGTTCGGAATCCCCACTTCGATTCTGCGTTGCGTTATGGTGGCGGGCACCGCTGGCGCGGGATGCGCGCTTCGCTTGAGCACAGCCAGCCTGGCGCTCG
>PMSX01000098.1 GCA_003167495.1 Bryobacterales bacterium
GGCTAATGGTGTCTGACCCCTTTAGATACCTTTAGATAGACCCCTTTAGATACAACTCTGTAAATCGTTGATTCGACGTGGTCCTGTATTTTCGTGAGAAGCCAATTAGTGGGAGCATGGCGAGAGGGTGGCGTTTTAACGGAACGAAGCCAATCCGAAGGTCGGGCCAACCTGGCTGGGCCATCCCTGCGGATGAAAAGGGGTGGCCCAAGCGGCATGACGAACCGGCCTAGGTCGCTGACGCTCCCTGCTCGGTTTCGATATTGGCTCGGCTTCAGATTCGTCGCGAATTCGAGAGGCGGCCAGGCGGCCACCCACGCGACGTTTTCCTGGCCACTTCAGACGAAGAAAGGGCGTTTTTGCGAAACGAACCCAATCCTCGCAACAGTGGCATGGGCTAGCCTGGTTTTGAATTCAGATGTCAAAGAACTGTCGGCCAACCCTTCGAACGTTTGCTTGCGAGGAAAGATCAGCGCCTACTTTTAGGAGTTAGCAGGGGCGGGGGAGTGCCAAGAGGCGGATGCTGGAGAATCGTGAGATAAGTGCTTTGGAATGCGTGAGAAGGAATATTTCGTCAGACTGTGATCGGGGCTTCAGGGTCAGGAACAACGTCCATCGGCCGCTTAACTTCAGAGCGCTTCGAGCAGCGCGGCGTCGCCGCAAATCTAGAGCAATGCCTTTGTTCCAGGTGCGTTCGGGCAGATCGGTGATGTATTCTAAAGCTCCTATATTCCAGCCCGACCGGAGGCAGGGCTCGCCTACACCGTGAATCTCTATAACTAAATAACTAAATAACTAAGTAATTAGCGCTATAATTGCCCGAAAGACAGACCGACCCGGGGAATTAATTATGGAGCCGCCGAGACTCGAACCAGTCACGCAATTACTCCTCCGCTGGAGGGCTGGCGAGCGAGAGTGTCTCGACCAGTTGGTACCGCTGCTCGACGGCGAACTGAGGCGCATTGCCCGTCGATACATGCTGATGGAACGCCCCGGCCACACTCTCCAAACCACCGCGCTAGTGAACGAAGCTTATCTCAGACTGGTTGGTCAGGCGCAACTAGACTGGCAGAACCGCGCCCACTTCTTGGCAGTCGCGGCGCGGCTGATGCGGCAGATTCTAGTGGATCATGCGCGAAGGGCGCGCCGCGGTAAAAGAGGAGGTGGGGCCCGGTTACTTCCTCTCAACTCGGGTTTGGTCTTCTCGACTGCCAAATCAGTTGAGCTGTTGGCGCTCGATGACGCGCTCCAAGACTTGGCCGGCTTCGACCTTCGAAAAGCGCAAATCGTCGAACTTCGCTATTTCGGCGGCCTGACCGTGAAAGAGACTGCTGAGGTTCTCGATGTGCATCCGAACGCTGTGCTTAGCGACTGGGCCCTGGCGAAGCTGTGGCTCAAACGCGAACTGAGCCCGAAAGGTGCAAATGCGAGCTGAACTTTGGAAGAAGGTCGAGTCGCTTTGTCAGGCTGCCCTGGCGCAACCGCCTGGAAAGCGCGTCGCGTTTCTAGCAGAAGCCTGCCCTGATGATCCCCAACTGCGCGCTGAAGTCGAGTCGCTGCTGGATCAGCAGAGCGATTCCTTCCTGGAAGGCTCGCCGCTTTCCTTTGCAACCACTGGTCAAGACACCCCGGATACGGAAAGCCAACTCCAGCCCGACTCCACGATCGATAACAGTATGGAATCCGGCAGTACGCCCGGAGCGATGATCGGGCCTTATCGGCTGTTGGAGATCATCGGTCAAGGCGGCATGGGTGAAGTCTGGCTTGCCGAACAAAAACAGCCAGTCCGCCGTCGCGTGGCGCTCAAGCTCATCAAGGCTGGCATGGACACACGCGAAGTCGTCGCGCGCTTTGAATCGGAGCGGCAAGCCCTTGCGCTCATGGATCATCCCGCCATCGCAAAAGTGTTCGATGCTGGCTCGACCGCGCAGGGCCGGCCGTTCTTCGTGATGGAGTACGTCGTCGGTATGCCCATCACCGATTACTGCGACAAACATAAGCTCACCACGCGTGAACGGCTGGAATTATTCATTCACGTCTGCCAAGGCGTTCAGCACGCTCACCAGAAAGCCATCATCCACCGCGACCTGAAACCCTCCAACATCCTGGTAGGCGAAGTTGACGGCAAGCCCATGCCTAAAATCATCGACTTCGGCGTGGCAAAGGCAACCGCGCAGCGCCTCACCGCCCAAACCATGTTCACGCGCCTCGGCTCCATCGTGGGCACGCCGGAATACATGAGTCCAGAACAGGCCGGCTCGGCAGGCGAAGATATCGACACGCGGACCGACGTGTATTCCCTCGGCGTAGTTCTGTACGAGCTTCTGGTGGGCGCGCTGCCACTCGATTTTCATGACCTGCGCTTCGATGAGGTTCTGAACAAGGTGCGGGACGAGGATGCCTCCAAGCCGAGCACGAAGCTGCGCACGCTGGGCGAGCAATCCACTACCGCTGCCCGAAACCGAAGCACGGAGCCCCGAACACTCGCGCGCCTCCTGCGCGGCGATCTCGATGCCATCACTCTCAAGGCTATTGAGAAACAACGCTCGCGCCGTTATGGCTCGCCCTCCGAACTTGCGGAGGACGTCAGCCGTTATCTCTGCAACCGGGCCGTGAGTGCCCATCCCCCAAGTGCGGTCTATCGTGCAGGCAAATACATCCGGCGTCACTGGGCTGCCGTGGCTGTTGCCGCCGCAGCCGCGGTTCTTCTCGTCTCTTTCTCCGTCGCCCAATACTTACAGGTGCGCCGTGTCACACGCGAACGCGACCGTGCGGATCGGGTTACCGCCCTGATGACGAGTATGTTTAAAGTCTCTAACCCCAGTGAGTCTCGCGGCAACAAGGTCACCGCTCGCGAAATTCTCGACAAAGCCGCCCAAAACATTGGCTCCAGCCTGACGCAAGATCCCCAACTCCAGGCTCAAATGATGCGAATCATGGGAGTTGTCTATACGAACCTTGGTATCTACCCCCAGGCCCACCCTCTGTTGCTCCGCGCCATGCAGATTCAGCAGCGCGTTCTAGGACCTAACAATCCTGAAACGTTGAACTCAGCCTATTGGCTTGGGCTCACATTGCTATATCAAGGCCACTACCGCGATTCCGAGCGCTTAGAGCGGCAAACTTTTGAAACGCAAACTCGCGTTCTCGGGCCGGAAAACAGAGCCACTCTGCTATCCATGCATGTTCTGGCCTGGAGTTTGGAACAACAGGGCCGCTTTCCCGAGGCTGAACAGCTTTATCGCAAGGGCCTTGATATCGAGCGCAGGACTCTGGGACCGGATGACCCCCAAACGCTCAGTTCCATGAACAACCTGGCCAATTGTTTCGATGAAGAAGGCCATCCCGCAGAAGCTGAACCCCTTCAGCGCGAGCTAGTGGACGTGAAGCGCCGCGTTCTTGGGCCGGAGCACCCCGACACTCTAAGTTCTATGAACAACTTGGCGAACGCCCAAGACCGCGAGGGGCATCATGCCGAAGCTGTGGCCCTCCATACCCAAGTTCTCGCCATTCGCCGTCGTATCCTCGGACCCGAGCACCCATACACGCTTTGGTCCATGGATAATCTGGCCGTCGCCCTTGCCGGGGAGGGACACTATGCCGAAGCTGAAAAGCTCCAACGAGAAACCCTTGACCTGCGTCGGCGAGTCCTTGGACCCGACCATCCCGACACCGCCCGCTCTCTCTACAACCTTGCCGGCACAGTTGTTCATTTAGGTAGGAACACCGAAGCACTCTCCTTGTTACGCCAAGCTGCAGATCATGGCATGTCCCGACCCGACGCACTGGACATGGCCAACGATTCCGATTTCCAACCCTTGCGGTCCGACCCCCGGTTCGCCGCACTCGTGGCCTATGCCATTGCCCGCACTTCACGATGACTGGCTGAACACCTTGGGCGCCATTCTCCAGACGTGGGCGCAAATGGCGTCGTCAACCTATCTGCCGGCTCGCGGCGGGAAAGCATAAATCCTACTCATCAACGCATTGAGAAAAATCAACTTGCGAGGTGGCCGTTGTACGGCTAAGCTTAACCGCATGACGATCAAGCATCTTCCCCTTTTGGCAGTCTTTGATGACTGACTCTTCTTCGCTCTGCCGTTAGGTCTGCCCTCAAGGCACCACCTGCAGATCTTACAGATAGCTTGTGTCTCTAACCGAGAGTGCAATTCGTCGATAACGACAAACGCGCTTGTCGCTAGCGGACGCCGTTTGGCCTGCCAGTCTGCAGTGAGAAACAATTTAGATTACAAATTAGATTACAAGCCTGGCTGCTCGTCGCCTTTGAAGCTTGGGTCGTAACCGGCAAACAGCAGGCACTCTAATCGATCCGCCTGAAAAACGATGTCTCCTGGGATGCGTTTTCTTTCGAGTTGAATGAACTCACGCAAGCCGTTGACCGAATTCACGGCGCTCTTGTGAATCTTAGTGTCGTCCTTTGTCATCTCGACGTGACGACGAACACCTTCGGCGAAAGCGGCGAACTCCTTGACTGGGTATTTTCGTTTGTCGGAAAGCGCCATCTCGAAAGATATTCGAAGTTCTTCAACTTCTTTCGCGACCGCGTCCTTCATCGATTCCTGCGCCATCCTCCTATGATTTTGCTACACGACTACGACGCTGTTTTGGGCCAACGCGCTGAAGCGGGCCCGCCCGAAATCGCCCTATTTCCCGATCCCCATACTCCAATTCACTTATAATCTGATTTTTACCTCCAATGATGCGCCGCACTGTAATGGCTTTCTTCATCTCTGCGGCCATTTCGTTCTCCTCCGACCGCTTCACACAGCTTTGCAATGAAGCAGCCGCGCTCAGCCAGCAAGGCCATTACGACGAGGCAATTCATAAATATAAAGCGGCACTGGCCATCCGCCCTAGCTCGCCGCAAGCTTTAAACAACCTCGCTGTGATGTATTACTCAGCGCATCGTTACGCCGATGCGCTCACTACTGCGGCTCGCGTCTGGCCGGCACATCGAGAGATGAAGTCGGCTGCGCTCATTCTCGGCATGGCTGCTGTCCAATGCAATCGCCCCAAGACTGCGCTGCCTCCATTAGAGAATCTAGTCGCGGACGACCCCCGAAACCGTGACGCCACCCTGGCCCTGGCGAGTGCCCATATGGCGCTCGGCGATCTGCAAAAGTCGGCGTCGATCTACGAGACATGGACGAGAATTTCTCCAGCGGATGCTGATGCCTGGTACGGCTTGGCCATCTGCTACGAGCAATTGGCTGAAAATGCCTCGCGCGAGCTTTCGAAGGCTCCAGGCGGCGCAGCCTATTCCAAGCAGTTGCTCGGTGTCTATCTACACGGTCTTGGCGATCAGAAGCTGGCGGACGAGGCATTCGGAAGCGCTGCGACCCTCAGTGCCCAACAATCCGCGCCACCGGCGGCGGCGCAGCTTTTTCAGCAAGCGCGCACCTTCGCTGAGCGTTCCGAAAAATCGTTCGAGAGCTTTGTCAATCTAGCGCCGGATTCCTGGCAGGCCGCTCTCTTCTTCGGCGATGTCAACCGCCAGCACGGCGACCTGACCGCTGCCTTAACCAGCTACCAGAAAGCCGCTGCTCTCAGGCCCGATATCGCCGCGCCCGTGTTAGGCATCGGCACGGTGTACTGGGAGTTGGGCCAATATGATCCTGCCCAAAAATATCTTGAGGATGCGCTAAAGCGGAACCCCAACGCTTTGCAAGCCGTTTTTGAACTGGGCAACATCGCTGTGCGCCAACATCGCGACAACGGCGCAATTCCGCTGCTTGCTCGTTATCTCGATTCTCAGCCGGATGCGCTGGCCGCGCGGGCGGATCTCGGCCGTGCTTATTTGCATTTAGCACAGTATCAAAAGGCAGCAAACGAATTATCGGCCGCCGCGCCGTCCGACGAGCGGGGGGACATTCACTACCAACTCTCCTTGGCCCTTCGAAAACTCGGTCGAACCGCCGAAGCAGACGCCGCTTTGCTCAAGTCAACGCAGATCAAAACGGAGGAATTGGAGCGGGAACGGCGCCTGCGTGCTCAAGAGTGAGTCACTAAGGCTGCGTTGTGAATCCGTGCAGACGGCGGAATTCGGCTAAAGCGACGTCAGCGTTCTTTTCATCACCTGCTTCACGGTACGCGCGAAACAACAAAAAGTGATAACTGCCATCCGGATCGGCCGCGGCAACTTTTAGCAACTCCGCAATGGCCTGCGCCGGTCGTTTCTTTCCCAGCCAGACTCGGGCCAGCACAACGTGCGTCTGGATCAAATCAGGATTGCCCGCCAAGGCTAACTCGGCCCGCTCGCGCGCTGCGTCCCACTTGCCGTCATGCGCCAGAATGTCGGCGAGCATTCCGTTCGCCTCGGGATCCTTGGGCGATTGCTCCAACACTTGCCGCAAAAGCGGGAGCGCATCGGCGAATAAGTGCTCCCTCCAATAACCGGTCGCCAAACCCACGCGTGCCGCGGTTTCGTTCGGGTCGATTTCGAGTGTCGCCTGGTATTCGCCGATCGCTTCGCTGAATCGACCGGCGTCAGACAGCGCTTCGGCTTTAATCAAGTGCGTGCGTGGCGATTTGGGATCGAGCGTCATCGCACGGTCCAAAGCCGATAGGGCATCGTCAAGCAAGCGCCGCGCTTCCGCTTGCACGGCGGGATCGTTTGCCTTTCCACTTCGCGCTGCCCTATTCAGCACTAGATCGGCCTGCGCACGGTTGGTTACGCCCGCGCCGTACCAAGCCTCCGCCAAATTGGGGTCAAGCGACGCGACGCCGGCATAAGAATCATGCGCCGCGCGATAATCGCGTAAACCCAGATAGGCCTTCGCAAGCGCAAGTAGCGGGGCTGTGTCGCGCTGATTTAGATTCGCCGCTTTTTTTAGAAATGGCAGCGCGGCTTGATACTCGTGCAACTCAACTTCCGCCATTCCGGCGAACAGATTCGCCGGCGGCAGGTTCGGATTCAAGCGCAGCGCCCGCCGAAACTGATCTAAGCTTTCGCGGTGTTTCCCACTCAAATGCAGCATGATGCCCCAATTGGTTCGAATTTCCGGCGTGTCCACACCGCTGGCAATCAACTGCTGGTACAAATCGGCCGCTTTGGCGTACTGGCCCGATGCTTGCGCAGCACGGATCTGCGAATTCAAATCAGTTTGCGCGTCAAGCCCGGCCCTCGGAAAGAAGACTAAGAGACAAGCCAGCAAATGCGTGCCAGAAACGCGCTTGTTTCCGGCTCCTGGCACGGTTGTTTTGATCACTGTCACCAATACAATTTCATACCGAATTGAATCGAGCGGGCGGGCAGGGCTCCCGGAATGACGCCGAATGTAGACGTTCCGAATGTGCTTCCCGGCGCGAAGAACTGTGTTCGATTGAACAGATTGAAAAACTCCGCCCGCAATTGCAAGCGAGAAGTTTCACTCCACAGGCGCCAATATTTCTGCAAAGTGACGTCTGAGTTAATGGTGCCTTGCGAACGAAGGTAGCCCATCGTGCGCGGCGCATCGCCGAACGTGAAAGGCGCTGGCTGCGTAAACGCAGCGGTGTTGAACGCTTCGTAAATCGTCGGGCTGCTCACGCCCACGTTGCCCGCGATGTTAGGCCGCTGGTTGCCGCCGAATGAGTTTGTGTTGTTAGTGGCGTCGGTTATTGAGAGCGGGAAGCCATCCTTGAAATTGGAGACGCCCGCCACTTGCCAGCCGCCGATCACAGCGTCAACCGCCTTGCTCGAAGGCGCGAACTTTCGGCCGTGACCGACCGGTAATTCGTAAACATAACTCAGCACCAAGCTGCGCGGAATGTCGTCCAGCATGAGGCTCTTCTCAAGTGAGAGGTCGTACCAATTCCTGACCGACTGCGCCTGGCCGTTCGTCCAGCCCTCAGGTCCTTCGCTGTCCGTCAAATACTTTGACCATGTGAAAGAAGCTAGGAACTGCAAGCCATTCGAAAAACGGTGGTTTGCTGAAAGCGCCAAGGCGTTATAGCTGCTGAATGCTTCCGTAGGCTGCACGCTTTCCACCCCTGTGTACTCCGGAAATGGCCGCAACAGTTGACCATACGGGATTGTAGGACCGGACAATGCTCCACTCGTAATGACTCCATAGAACGGGTTTGTTACCGGCGTCAAGAGCTGATTGCCGAGCGCCAAATCGGCTACCGGCAATTGGTTCAATTCCACCGTATCTGAGCCGAATAAGAGTTTACTCCGTGATTGCCAACGTAGGCGGCCTGTAGCACGGTGTTGCCGATTTGATATTGCAGATTGGCGGTCCATTGCTGCACGTACGGGCTGGCGCGGTTGGGAAGAACGACGTTAGTGGTCTGCCCAACATTCGTCGCGCCGCCGTTCGCCTCGCCCACTGGCGCGAGCAAACCATTCGGGAACGGATTACTGAGCAGGTTTTGCGGTGTGACTCCATTTACCGTGCCCACATAGGGCGTAGTCTGCGAGAAGCCGTTCAATGTCAGGCCTTCGTAATCGCCAAACTCAATCGCGGGCGTGAAGAATATCCCGTATCCCGCACGGAACACTAATTTCGGGATAGGTGAATAGGCGAGTCCAACCCGCGGTGCAAGATTCCAATAGTTGGTGTCATAAACACCCCGGTTACTGCCGTTAACGTATTTGATGTCGCCTGGAAGATTCAGTCCCGGCACCTGACTGCTGATTGGATTCTGTCCATAGCTGAAATAAGAAAGGCGATTGAACCGGTCGGTGGGCGCGGTCTGAATGTCATAGCGCACGCCGAGGTTCAACGTGAGCTTGCGGTCCACTTTCCAATCGTCGTTGAAGTACCAACCCAGATCCTTCTTGCTAAAAGCAGCCTCCGCGCTATAGCTGACGCTGCCGCTATCGCCCGTTCCCAAAAGAAAAGAAGCAACGCTCGAGCCCGTATCCGTATTCGCCGTAGTCGGGAACGGCCCCTGGGTAAAGTCTGGCGAAAAGCTAAACGTCGCTTGGGCAGAATTGAAAGTGTTCAGGTAAAAATTGATGCCCATGAAGCCCATGGAAAAAGTGTGGGCGCCCTCATTGCGGGTGAAGTCCACCGCATAGGTTCGAGCATCTCGTGGCGTTGCGTTCAACCCGCCCGAGCCTAGGTTTTCATAGCCCGAGAGGCTGATATTCGGAAACGCACCCGGTCCATCGTAGGTATTGAGCGAGGCGGGTAGACCCACCGTCGTCACATCGAATGGCACTCCCTGTGGCTTGCGGCCTTCTACCCAGCGGCCCCACCCGAGCGTGGCTGACATGACAAAGCGCGGCGAAAATACATAGGTGTAACCGAGTCCGCCATCCCAACGGTTGTCCGGCGCGAGCGTGCCGTTTCCTCCAACATCGCTCGCTCCAAAAAACTCCCCTTCCAGTTGTTTGAATTGGCGCTTCTGCGACCAGCGGACAAAAAAGTTCTGTTTCTCGCTGAAACTATGATCGACCTTAATCGTGTATTGATCGCTGTTGGTAGGCAACCCTGCCGTGCCCGCGAAATTATTGGCCGCGGTCAGCGGATCGCCCGGACGATTCGGAGTTGGATAAAACGCCATCAGTTTTTGCGCGACCGGATCGAGCATCGTTGTGGGGATCTTGTTTCCAGCAAACGCCGTACGGACATATTGCCCGCCAACCAGCTGCGTGCTGAATGGGTTATAGATCACCGCTAGCGAACCGTCCTGATTGAACGTTTGCGAAAAATCTCCGCTCCGCTGCAGCGTCGTCGGAATTGAGGTGATGAGCGTGGTCGGCGTCTGCTGGCGCAAACCCTCGTAAGTGCCGAAGATAAACGTTTTGTCTCGTTGCTTGTATATCCCTGGCAAATACACCGGCCCGCCCATGGTGAACCCGAACTGATTCCGCTTGAACTGCGGCCGCTCCAAGCCGTTCAAATTGTTGAAATAGTTGTTGGCGTCGAGGTTATTATTGCGTAGAAATTCGAACGCATCGCCGTGGAAGCTACGCGTTCCCGACTTGGTAATCGCGTTCACAATGTTCCCCATACTAAGCCCGTATTGCGGCGAAAACGTGTTCGTCTGGATTCTGAACTCCTGCAACTCGTCCACAGAGGGGACGTAAATGACGCCATCCCAATCGCCGGCGCCGTCCCAGTGGCCGTCCAGCATGAACGCTGTGGTCCCAAAGCGCCCGCCGCCAAAATTGAAGAAAGCGATGTCTTGATCCACATTGCCTTGGGATCCGGGCGGATTCAAGGCTTGGAATTGCTGAGTGTTGTTCACACTCGAATCCAACTCCACCAACCCATAAACGTTGCGGATATTCAGCGGCAGCTCCACCGCTTGCTTGCTGCTCACTTCGGATCCGACATCCGCGTTGCCTGTATTCAAAACCGGCGCCGCGGCCGTCACCTCCACTGTTTGGCTAACGTTACCGATCTGCAATTTCTGATCGAGCGTCGAGGCCTGCCCCACAGCCAAAACGATTTTCGTTTGAATAGCCGTGCTGAATCCCGTTTTTTCCACCTTGAGCTGATAAGTCCCCGGCGGAATTAACGAAAAAGTGTACAGCCCGCTATCGCTGGTTGTGAATTCACGTGAAAAATTCGTATCGGGATTCGAAAGCGTGACTTTCGCCCCTGGTACAGTGGCCCCGTTCTGATCTTGAATAGTGCCACTGAGTTGCGCACTCACCGCCTCGCTCTGTGCAAATGCGGTGTTGCGGGGAAAGAAGAAGGTTCCGGCTATAAACCAAAGAGAAACGACAAGGGTCTTTTTCATAAAATCCTTTGCAATTTTGGAATGTCTAGCACCTTTCCAAAGTGGAGGGATCATATCACAGAATTTCGGTTTGAGAAAAGCCATTAGGGCTGAGTGAAAGAAAAATAGAAATGTCCCATCGCCGGCAAAGTAAGAATGTCCCCTTTGACAAACGCTTGGGGAAATGCATGTTAGTCTGTGCGTGGCGGTCAAGCGGAACCGAATCTGGTGCCGAGCAACCCGATCAAGGAATCGCCACCCAGAACTTGGTTACCGACCCCATTTCTTCGGGAGTTACATGCTGATGTTAGCTCGGCCGGGTCTAAGGTCGAAACCATTGATATGACATCGGTAGTGACTTTGCATATTTCGAGCCTCGACTAAGCAAAGGTGAGGACTACCACAGCGCCCGAAATCAGCCCCGATACGAACCCGCATCCCCAACCATCGCGTGCTATCTGTTACTGCCATCCGAGCGTAAGCGCCCTCAGGTCGGCAATTGTGGGCGGTATCACGCGTAGCCCGATGAACTTACTGTCGATCTTGTCGATCTCCCAAGAGCCGGTCACAGCACTCGCCAAAAAATCCCACTATTTTTTACTCCAATCCTCCCAATCACTTAGAAGCCTTCAATCACTCAAATAATTCTTCCATTGTTCGTTTTCGACCCTCGATTTGCTAACTTTCAGCCAGGTCCGTCGGAGTGTCATCTCTGTTGCGGGCCATTTTCATTTCTAACCACAACAAGGAGCCACTCATGGAAACTTCCGAAGCCCAACGCGATGCCAATCGCGCCAACGCCCAGTACTCTACGGGTCCTACCTCAGCCGCAGGAAAGGCGAAAGCATCTCTCAACGCCATCAAAACCGGACTCACTGGCCGCACCGTTCTCCTCAACTCCGATGACGCTCAAGCCTACCGCGATCACGTCGCCCGCTACGTCACCCATCTCGCTCCATAGGCGGCCGAATTCGGTATTACCCGTCTCTGCAGTTCTTCTCAGCTCCCGTCTCCAAGGCATGCCGTTAGGCAGGGCCTGCCTTCTGGCAGCCCCGCCGTTGGCAAGGGCTGTCTACCAGTTGCGCTTACTCGTGGCCGGCAGTCACTATCCCAAAAACCCGACAGTAATTTCCGCCGCCCACTTTGGAGACGTCATCCCCCGTGAACCCCTGACGCAGCATCTCCCCGACGACGGCGGGAAAAAAACCACCTTTCAGGTTCGCGTAAGCTCGATTGGTACCCGCACCCGCGCGCGACGAAAGCAGATCGGTGTCGGTGCCTAATCCGACGTGGTCAATGCCGATTGCGTCCACCATCGCTTTAATGCTTCCGACGAATTCAGCGACTGAGTCCGTGAGGTGCGTCCAAACGCCCACTATGCCACCAGCATCGGCCACGACCTTAGCGTGTTCCTTGCTGATCAGACGAGGCTTCATCATCTCCGCCATCCTGGCATTCGTACCCGTCCACGTGTCCAGATTGGTGTGAGAGATGACGAGCGGTTGCGTGGCCGCCTTTAAGGCACCGAGCACGGTGTCGTGGCTGGCGTGGGCCATGTCCACCACAATGCCCAATCGATTGCACTCCTTCACGACCTGTGCGCCAAAAGCTGTGAGGCCGCCAAGGTGAGGGGGATCGGTGTTCAAATCACCCAGCGGAGACACCATATCATCGCGCATGTGAAGCAGTTGGAGGTGCCGCAGACCACGCTTGTACACCTCTTCGACGCGGTCCAGATGCCCCTCGATGAACATTGCTCCCTCTACCGTCTGCACGATCGTCGGTTTGCCCTGGTCGTGAGAGGCCTGCAGATCCTTCAGGGTGAGGGCGCGGCGGATGTGGCCCTTATCGAGTTGCGCATCGATCGCCGTAAACCAGCGGAGTAGGTTTTCGCGTGCATCGCCGGGCTTGTCATTCTGCGCGAAGTCGAGCACATAGCTGGCACAAACGGCTGTGAGACCTGACTTCATGAGTTCGTCCATCAGAGAGAGCTCAGGCCCGGGCTTGTCCTCCTGCCGCGGCGGCGGTGGCCCTCCAGGTCGCGGACCACTTTGCGGCGGTCCAAAGTGCGGATGTGGTTCCGTCCCCGCTGGATAGACATGATTGTGCATATCGATGCCGATAGTCTTCGACAGAACCTGTTCAATACGCGGATCGATCGCTTCGGCCCCTGTACACAGCCACGTCGATCCAAGCGCCATTGCACCGCTAGCCCTCATTGCGGTCGTCAAGAACTCTCGTCGTCCGAAACCGGAAGAAATGTTTTTCATCATATGCTCCATAGATACCGACGATACACGCTTCCCACGTTAAGGGCGATTTCTTAAGGTTGTCTGAAACACGCGTATTTCGGCAGCTTGCCAACAAACTATAATTGTGAGACAAGCCCGGCGATGCCCAAAATCAAAATGAACTTTGATATCGTGCGCGACATCGGCCTCAAACTGCCTGGAGTCGTGGAGAGTACTGCGTTTGGAGCACCGGCATTAAAGGTTCAGGGGAAACTCTTAGCCTGTATCCCATCTAATCGTTCAGCCGAACCAGAGTCGCTTGTCGTTCGCATGGATTTCGATGATCTTGCCGAGTTGCTGGCTGCGGAGCCAGATGTTTATTACGTGACAGACCACTACGTCGGCTACAGCGCCGTGCTCGTTCGCTTGTCTCGCGTCACTCCCGACACGCTCCGAGACTTGCTCGGCATGGCACACAAGTTTGTTACCCGTAAAACCGCGCCGCCCCGAACGTCAGCGCGGAAGCGCCGCTGATGGAGCCACAGCCCTCCGAGCAGGAAACAAACCATGAATAGAAGATCCTTTTCAAAGAGCATCGCGAGTGCGGCGGTCGGTGCTTCACTGAAACCCTCCGTCGCCTTTGCCGATACGCCAGCAGCGCTGAATATCTCGGTGATGCTTTGGACGGTTTTCCGAAAGTTGCCCTTTGAAGAGCGGCTACAGAAAGTGGCAGAGGCCGGATATCGAAATGTCGAGTTGGTAGGCGAGTATCAGAAATGGTCTGAAGGCGAGTTCGTCAGTGCGATTGCCAAGCGTAAAGAACTCGGCATCACATTCGACGTAACCGCAGGGTTGCATCACGGCGTTGGCAACCCGGCCGACCGCGAGAACCTATTGGAAGACGTTCGCAAGGAACTGCCCATCATGGAGCGCCTTGAAATTCCAGCCGTGATCATTATGTCCGGCAATGTCGTTACCGGCACACCCCGTTCTGTGCAGCATCAAAGCTGCATTGATGGCCTGCGAGCCGCTGCCAAACTCGTCGAAGGCAAGCAGATCAACGGGCAGCCCGTACGCCTGCTGCTCGAAAACATCGACCCTGAAGAGAATTCCAAATACTACCTCACGTCGGTGGCGGAGGGCTTTAAGATCATTCGTGCCGTCGATCATCCACAGGTCCAGTTTCTTTATGACTTCTTTCACGAGCAGATCTCCGAGGGCAATCTGATTGAGAAGCTTGAAAAGAATATACAGTACACCGGTCTTGTTCACATCGCCGATGTACCTGGGCGTCACGCTCCCGGCACTGGCGAAATCAATTACGCCAACATCTATCGCAAGCTGGTGCAGCTCAAATATAGCCGCATGGTCGCCATGGAATTCATCCCGCTGGGGGACGGCGTGACCGAGTTGCGGACCGCCCGCGAACAAGCTCTACGGATTGCTGGTTCGGTGTAGCTGGTTCCGGGGATACCTTAATCGTCTTCCATGTCCCGGATCTTTATCAGTTATCGTCGCGAAGATAGCAGCAACCAAGCACACCGGATCTATTCATGGCTGACAGCGAAACTAGGCCCCGAGTCAGTCTTTATCGATTTAGTGGGAATCGCGCCCGGGAGCAATTTCGTCACATCCATTCGCCGAGAAATTGAATCGGCCACTTTGCTACTCGCAATCATCGGAACAAAATGGTCAGGTTGCTTAGATTCGGAAGGCCGCCAGCGCCTGGACGATGAAGGCGACATGGTACGTGCAGAGATCTTGGCGGCGTTTAATCATGGCGTCCGAATCATCCCCGTGTTGGTGAATGGCGCGTCGATGCCGCAGCCGGAAGATTTCCCTCCGCCGCTGCGACCACTTGCAAAGCGCAATGCAGTCAATATAGAAGAGGCCAGCTTTGAAACGAACATGCAAACGCTTCAGTCGCACCTTGAGCGATTCGCTAATGTTGAAAAACGCGATGGCTATCAAACTGAACCAGCCCCACGATCAGGCCGACCGATGATTATAAAGAAAGTCTGCATGTTGGGTTTGGCTGGTGTCGGAAAAACAAGCCTTGTCCGGCGCTATGTCATGAGCATGTTCTCGGATTCCTATCTGACGACGGTAGGTGTGAAGATCGACAAGAAAGTAGTGAAAATTGGAGAAAGAGAGTTGACACTCATGCTTTGGGATATGGCCGGAGAGGAGGAAGGCGCTCCGATCCGCGCAAGCCAGATCCAAGGTGCGAGCGGGCTTATTCTGGTCGCAGATGGCTGCCGTGCCGTCTCACTGGAAGCTGCTGTCGGAATGCGCCATCGATTTCTCGATGGAAAGGCTCCGTCGATATTGGCCGTCAATAAAGTTGACCTTTACGATGAATGGCAGGTGAAGCTCGACAGCCTCACGACTTTTGGAAATTCCGGCCTCACGACATTTACCACCAGCGCCAAAACAGGCAAGGGAGTAGAGGAGATGTTTTCGCACCTTGCCCGCAAACTTCTCGAACAAGACGACGACGTTGATCCTTAGTGGCGAGGCGGTAATGTCACGCGGGAACCATCTCTCCCGGCGCCCCAGCCTCGTCAGGAATGTAGGCAGAGGCATTTACGGGTTCCTCTTGCTTAACCTCGGCAAGTGGAACCAATTCGCAAGATCGTCCGTCGACGCGAACGATAATAACCTCTTCGCCCGAACGTGCTTCGTTAAATAGTTCGGCGAGATGTTCCTGGGCGTAATGCAACTCGTAGGTGGCCATCAAAAGGTAAGACGGCACAAACGGTCTGTTCATTTCCAATGAAAATCGATGGGTTACCCGCAATAGGATAATCGGACCAAGGAGTCAAGACCCTGGTCTACCTCAGTCGCGTGAATCGCAAGCTGCCAGCCGCTTTGGCGACGCGGATCGCGTTCCAATTTACGGTGCTGCTCATTCCGATGGCGCTGCTGGACGGGCAGCCGGCATCCGGCGTTCTACGCGGCATCACAAAAGGACCGGACGACTTGCCGGCGCCGGAAACCCGCCTTGTCGCGCACAACGTGGAGGAAAACACCGATCGGGCGGTCTTGAGCGGCGCCGACGGGACTTTCGTCATCGGGAACCTTAGACCGGGTCGCTACCAATTGACGGTCAGCAAGGTAGGCGAGGTGTCATCCAGCATTACAGTGCAACTGAAGGACGGGCAGACTCTAAATGTTGAGATTACCTTAGGAAAGAGCGTTCCGGCCCCCACCGGGTTTTTGAAAAGACTGTACAAAGCCTACGCCGACGACTGGAACGGGGCGGCGGCGAGCGGGCCTGAACCGCCTCGCCGCGGATTGCCGTCTCCTCTGAATTCGCCCCCCTTTCCGAATTCCGACTGGTCCTATGGCGGAGCGCCTGAGATCGGTGCGCCAGATACCAATGTGCCGCCGCTTATGCAGGCCCTTTATGGCGGCGCACACGGCCAGGCTTGGGAAGACAGCAGGGTGAAGGTATACGGGTGGTTGGAGCCGAGTTTCAATCTCAGCACTTCCCATAACTCAAACTCCCCGTCGGCTTATGACATCTATGCCAACCGGATCGAGTTCGACCAAGCCGTGCTCTATATCGAGCGCATACCAGACAGCGTGCAAAGCACCCAGATCGATTGGGGTTTTCATCTCAGCGCCTTGTATGGCACCAGCTACCGCTTTACGACGAACGAGGGCTATTTCAGCCAGCAACTCCTGGAGCAGCACCGTCAGTACGGGTTCGATCCCGTACTCGAATATTTCGATCTGTATGTTCCGCAGGTGGCGGACGGCCTAAACATAAGGGTGGGCCGATTCATTTCGGTGCCGGGCATTGAAGCGCAGTTAGCTCCGAATAATTACGTGTACACGCACTCGCTGCTGTACAGCATCGACCCATTCACCGATACGGGTATCATTGCTACCGCCAAGCTCAACGAACATTGGCTGCTGCAGTTGGGGCTTACGGCTAGCCACGACGTGGCTCCCTGGACTCCCGACGCGAGGCCGTCCGGCACTGCTTGTGTGAGCTACACGTTCCACGGCGGCAACGACAATGTTTACACCTGTGCCAATGGTCTCAACAGCGGCAGGTACGCCTACAACAACCTGCAGATGTTCGACAACACCTGGTATCACAAATTCAACAGTTCATGGCACATGGCGACTGAAGGTTGGTACATGTACCAAAAGGACGTACCCAGCGTTTTCGGACCAGTTCGGCTCGAGAAAGGCACGTACGGTGCGTTCTGCGCTCCGGGACAGATTCGCTGCTTTGCCCCGGAGTGGGCAATGGTTAATTATGTGGAAAGACAATTCTCAACGAAGAACTATGTTTCGATTCGTAGCGATTTCCTGGACGATGAGAAAGGCCAACGTACCGGCTTCAAGACGCGCTACAGCGAGGCGACTCTGATGTGGGGACATTGGGTGGGTTCCACGGTTCTGCTGAGACCCGAGCTTAGGTTTGACCACTCTTTCGACACGTCGGCATACGACAACGGGACACGGAGAAGCCAGTTTCAATTGGCGATGGACGCGATCTTCAAGTTTTGAGAATCGCCGAGATCAGGCGATGAAGATGTACTCTATCGGAGAGGAGCAATACCATGCCCGTGTCATTCTCAAAAGATGTCAAGCCAATGTTTCGGGAAGTCGATATCGATCACATGAAGGTTCATGGCGTGAATTTGGACGACTACCAATACATGTCTGACCCCACGAATAGCTACGCGAACGCAGAAGCTGTATACGATACCCTAGTCGGTCAAACGATGCCTCCCGGCGGTCCATTCTGGACCAAGGAGCAACTCAGTCTGTTTGAAAATTGGAAGACTGATGGATATCAGCCCTGAGTGGGATTGCTCAACGATGACCGATCTCTAAAACTTATACGTCGGGGGCGTGATCCCTTTTAACCGCAGATACACCTCTGCCTGACCGCGGTGATGCGCCGCGTGGGTAAACCCTCCCCAGAATAGTTCGAACTTTGATACAACCGTGCCGCTCCTGGTAACCGTTTCCTGTAAGCCCTTATCGTCGAGTTTAGACAGGCCGCCCATACAGAAATCGTAAGAGGCAGTGAGGTTTCTGATAGCAGTGGCCTTTGAAACATCTTCCGGCTTAGTAATGGGATTTTTCACGCCCATTGCGGCGGAGCAATAATTGCCATTCGCTATGGCGATGTGATTGATCTGCTCGCCAAAACTCATTTCGGCGTCGGTGGCCTTGAACGAATAAGCCTCGGCAGGCATGGCATCTGCAACGGCGAGCGACAGGGATTTGGAGCTTTCCCAGTGTTTCGTCATTTCGCCAACTAACGTCTTGCCCGATTCTTGCCCCAGGGCAAATTGCGTGGCCACGAAGGCAACAATGCAAAAAGAAGTAGATTTCATAGTAGAGTCCAAGTGAGGAGATCCCTCGCGCTATCATACGAAACTCTATCTAAGCCAGATCCAGCCCACACGCCGCCAGCGCGTCGTCAATTTCGAGAAAAAGATCCACTTCAATCTTGTAAAATTCGTCAATGTCTCGCGTGAGCGCGTAGGCGAAAATCTCTAATGCAAAAGACGCGGAGGTGAGATTGCTTAAACGAATCGGCGAGGGACCGGCTTCTATTCTCTTGTCGCGTCTCAGGATGTCCCCTAGCGTTTTAATCAATTGGCGGATTTTGTCTTTGGGCGCGCCGCGCTTCAGCTGCAGCGTGGGATTGAATAAAATCTTGTCGCGTGCTGCGTAGTTTTCCAGGTTGATCCCGGCGAACGAAGAGTTCGGAATGCTCATTAACGTTCGATTCAGCGTGCGAACACGGGTAGACCGCATACCGATGTCTTCTACCGTTCCGATTACACCGCCAAAATTACCGAAATCGCCGGGCATAACGGGCCTGTCGCCGATCACGGACACGCCGCCAAAGACGTTCGCGATGGTGCTTTGCGCAGCCAGGGATACCGCGATTCCGCCCACGCCCAGACCGGCGATGAGGGTAGTCATGTTGAAGCCCCAGTTGTCCAGCACGATAATGATGGCCATCACTATAATGGCGAACTTGACCGCTCGCCGGCCGAGATAGATGAGAGGGTGCGAGACCATTCGCTGCCTCGGGTCCAACAGCGAATCGAGACGCGCAAGAAACAGGTCGGCGAGATTGATAAAACACCATGCGAACGACCATACAACCACCAGCAGAATGCCGCGCGCGATGTAAAGGCGGCTGAGCGCGGAGGGATCGATGAACTGCTCGGCCAGCCCGAAGGTTATGGCGGAGAGAAAGACAAGCCACGGCTCAAGAAGCGGCTGAAGCCACAGCCAGCGGCGGGAGACGCCCAGCCGGTTCTCAAATTTTTCGGCCAGGAATCTCAGCAAGCTCCCAGCCGAGCGCAAGAGCAAAACGGTGAGCACGGCCACTACCAGCAGCGCGATCCATTTCCAGAGCGGTGTTTCAAGCAGTTGAATGGAGACTAAGAAACGCGGTAGCCGCGCCTCAATGGAAGAAGGTTGCTCGTTCAAGTTTGCGAGCGTCGGAATCAGCGAAACGGTGGCGGGAGTGAAGAGCCACACGTCCGACCCGGCCTGCAGCACTACGCGTTCCACGTCAATGGAGAACGTATTCGAGGCGCGCGTAATCGTAGTGATGTGATCCAGATTCGGATTCGCGTCGTCAGAAAGGTTTCCTTCCGGCGCCTGGCTGAGGCTAAGAACGCTGAAGCGGCTATCGGAGTTCAGTATAGCCTCAAGCTGTCTGGCTAGCTTGGGGCCCTCTTCGGCACGCGATCGCTCGGGCACCTGCCGCAAATCAAGATACTGCGCCGCGCGCACGTAGTTATTTTCGTGGCAGGATTCGAGGAACGCGGTGACTGTGGAACGGGGATTGTCGCGGCCGAGCGGATCAGAACTTTTTTTCTGACTTGTATTTTGCGGCCACAAACGACCCGGAAAAACTGCCAGCAAGCAAAGCAGAATGCTAAATGGTCTCATCCATCCGGTTGGACGCGCAGGCAAAGATGAAGCGTTCAAAGAACGATAAGCGCTTTTCGGACGCAGGTGGTTTCAGCCGCCTCAGCTCTTCGGCTTCCCCGAATGCGCCAGGTCGCGCCAACTCGATTCATTCACCTCGACATTAAACTCCGCCGCCGCGCGTTTGATTCGTTTCCAGGCCTCGTCCCGCTCTTTGTCAGTGACACCCTCAACCTGGTTAAAGCGGACGATGGCGTTGCGCACGTGCGCCGCGTCATGAAGCGGCTCTTTGCGCTGCTTTGGAAATGCGAAGCCGCCGCTGCCGATATTCTCGCGTTTCTGTTCGGTGATCTTACTCATGCGCTCTGTTAGACGGCTCTCGGGGTGGCATTGTTACGGGCACGGGCGGCCAGCAATATTTCCGATGATCATGCGGCGCGCCTCAACAGAAGACTTACTCAGCCCCTTGAAGCAACACCCGCACTTTGGGCCCAAACGCCATAAACTGTTCCAAGCTCGACGGCTTGCGGAAGTACTCACTGGCGCCTAGTTCCATTGCCCGCTTGCGGTCGGTGGGGGCGTCCGACGAACTAACGATAAGTACTTTTACACTTTTACACATAGGGCTCGACCGAAGCCGCTCCAAGATGGCTTCGCCGCCGACCTTTGGCAAGTTCAAATCCAACAAAACCAGGTCAGGACATGCTTGGGACAACCCGGAATCGAGGCGTTCAATGAACTCGATGGCTTGAGCGCCATCGCGCAAAATATAGAGCTGGCAATCGATATTAGCCTCTGCAAACGCTTCTTCGACTAGGTCCGCATCCGCGGGATTATCCTCGACCAAAAGCACAAATGGTCGTTTTTCGCTCATATGTTGCCACTCGGAAGAGTGAAAAAAAACGTCGAGCCGCGTCCCGGCTCGGATTCCACCCAGATCCGCCCTCCATATTGGTCGACAATCTTCTGGCAGATCGCAAGACCGATGCCAGTGCCGGGATACTCCGCGCGATTGTGAAGTCGCTTAAAAATGCCAAAAATCTGGCTTTGAAATTCTTCGGGGATTCCAATTCCGTTATCTTGCACCGAAAAACGCCAGTAGCCTCCATCTTTGCTGGCTGCGATTTCGATCCGCGGCCGTTTGCCACTCCGGTATTTCAAAGCGTTTGAAATGAGGTTCTGAAATAAATGAAGGAGAGGAACTGAGTTTGCATTTACTACCGGCAAATTCTTTGTCGAAATTTCGGCCGCGGTTTCAACGATAGACGTCGACAGGTTTTTCTTGACTGTTTCAATCAGCTGACTGATGTCCACCGGTTCCAGCGAAACATCTTCGGTTTTGGTGGCTTGCGAATACGCGAGGAGATCGCTGATCAACATCTCCAGGCGATGCGCGCCCTCAACGCAGTATTCGAGGTACTGCGACCCTTTGCCCTCAAGTTTGTCCGCATACTTCTTTTCCAGCAATTGACTGTATATAGCTACTTGGCGGAGTGGCTCGCGGAGATCGTGACTCGCCGAATACGCAAACTGCTCGAGGTCCGCGTTAGCCCGGCGTAACTCATTGTTCGATTGGCGCAAACGCTCATCGTTCTTTTTTCTATCGGTGCTGTCTTCGGCAATGAAGCTAAAGCGCGACCGGCCGGCCGGGCCGTAGCCCAGGGAATTTACACAGGCGCTTAACCAGCAGCAGCCCTCCGCGCGCGGATGCTCATACTCGAAGCGAACCGCACGGCCTTCTGCCTGGCTCTCGCGGAAACGCTCCACCCAAAGCGCACCGATGGCCCGAGGCAAGCCGAGCTCTTCGCCTGTGCGGTTGAAGATTTCACGCTCAGCAAACCCCAAAAAACTCGCGGCCGCTGAATTGCCATAGATCCCAACGAGGTTTTCGCCATCGATTTCGAAGACTCCCATAAGAAACGGGGAACTGTCATAAAAGCTCTGCAGCGTATTTTGAGTTTCCTTAAGGGCTTGTTCAGCAGCTTTCCTCCGCCGGCTCATCGCCAGGTGGGCACCGATGCGCGCGAGCAACTCACGCGCGGTGAAGGGTTTTATTAAATAATCGTCGGCGCCGGCCCCTAGGCCCTCCGCTCGGCTTTCCTCGCCCGCGCGCGCCGATAACAGAATCACCGGGATAGTCGCGGTTTCGGGGCGAGCACGAAGCTCCTCAAGAAGTTTAAACCCGTCCAGCCCCGGCATCATAACATCGGAAAGTATCAGATCGGGCGGCTCGCTGATCGCGGCTTTCAGAGCATCGTTGCCGTTTGCCACTGTCACGATCCGGTAGCTTTGGCCAAGCAGGCGCGCCACATACTCTCTCATATCGGCGTTGTCATCCGCCAAGAGTATTCGCTCCAATGGAGTTGCCGCTAACGCAACTGCGGGTGCTGAGACCGGAAGGCAGTAATCCGGCTGATCCACAAGAACTTCGCACGGCGGGCCGTCATCCGCAAGGTCGTCCGGAAGCCACGTGAGCGCTTCCGTAACGAACGAATCTAAACCGGCGGGCCCCCCCGCCTCATCTCGTGTCAGTTTCACCTTCTCTTTGGGTAGATGCTCAGAACGTAGCGGAATGACAACCGTAAACGTACTACCCAAGCCCTCTTCGCTGTCGGCATTAATGGAGCCGCCGTGCATTTTGACTAGTTCCTGAACCAACGCCAGCCCAATACCCGTTCCCTCAATGCTGCGGCCTTTAGCCCCGGCTACCCGGTAAAACCGCTCGAAAATGTGGGGCAATTCCGTTTTCGGGATACCAATGCCCGAGTCCTGAACGGTTAGCGCGACACCATCCGGGCCAGGCCTTAACGTGACTTTGACGCCGCCTTTGAACGTAAACTTCAGTGCGTTTGACAGGAGATTCAAGACGATTTTCTCCCACATTTCACGGTCTACGTATACCGGCTCGGAGAGCTGTTGGCAATCAACGCTCAGCTCGAGTCCGGCCCGCTCCATGGCAGATCGGAAATTCGCCACCAGCTCCGCCGTGTAGTGAGCCAAATCGACCGGCTCAAAGGCCGCCTGCATACGGCCGGCCTCAATGCGCGAAAAATCGAGCAATGTATCAACAAGCTTTTTCAGGCGTAGCCCGTTGCGGTGAACTAACTTGAGGAGCTCCCGTTCCTCGGGTCCCTTTTGCGTTTGCTTCTTTGCTAAAAGCTCTTCGATAGGAGCCAGCATTAACGTAAGCGGCGTGCGAAGTTCGTGGCTCACGTTTGAAAAGAACGTGGTTTTGGCGCGGTCAATTTCAGCCAGGGCCTCGGCGCGCCGGCGTTCCGTTTGGTAGGCTCTCGCGTTGCCCAGTCCAGCGGCGAGCTGACCCGAAAGGAGAGTGATAAAACCGCTGTATGCCGAATCGTAGTGCCGGTAGGGATTTATACCGACAATGAACAGTCCGGCAGGCTCTTCTTGCCCCTGCTGCTTGATGGGAACGACAGCCACCTTTTCCACCGGTTTGTTCCAATCGCCCGCCGGTAGAGGAGCGAAAGTGGCTTGTTCAGTCAAGTTTTCGATGATACGGGAGGCCGGACGAATACGCATCTGGTGCGCCGGCCACGGAAGGTCGGTACCTTGCTTAATACATTCCCAAGCGGCCGGATGATCCAAGGCAATACCGCTCGACGAGGCGAGCCGCGCATCGCCGGCGGCATCGAACAAATAGGTGAGGGTGAACGGCAAATCTTTCTTGTTCAGACTAAGCGGCTCACTGACTGCTTGCACAACCTCTTCCTGCGTTTTTGTACTCGCTAGCGCTGAGGAAACCTGTCGCAGAGTTTGTACACGCCGCTCGCCAATCAGGCGGTCGGTTTCTTCGGTCACGACGCATAGCATGCCGCTGATGTGGCCTTCGTCATCCAACAAAGGGCTGTACGAAAACGTGTGGTAGGTTTCCTCAGGAAAGCCGCTTCGCTCGAGAAACAAAAGTAAGCCCTCATCGTAGGTGGCTTTACCCGTTGTAAGTACGGCCTCAACGCGCGGCCCGATGTCAGGCCAGATCTCCGCCCAAACCGTGCTAGCCTTTTGCCCGAGCGCCCATGGATGTTTTATGCCAAGAGTCGGCCGGTAAGCGTCATTGTAGAGCATGGTCAATTCAGCGCCCCAAGCCATCCACATCGCATAACGAGAAGAAAGCAGTATGTTTACTACTGTGTGAAGGCTCTGAGGCCAGCGGTCAATAGAGCCAAGCTGAGTTTTCGACCAGTCAAGCGCGCGGATTCGCGCTTCCATCTCCATACCAGGGCCACCCAAGGGCATAGGACCACGTTTGCTCAACGCGCTGGCGGCGATGTCATTCAAGCTCATAGGTTTAATCGGGAGCTTTTCGCCCAAGGGGGTACAATCAGAACTGAGCACGCCCACTCTTACCTTAATATGCTCCTGTAGACGCAACCGACCCAACGACGCGCCTTCTTGTCTGTGTACCATAGTTCGACCACTGGGCGCTTATAAAGGATAACTAGAAATCCTTCTAGTCCGGGAAGGCGCGACGGGGGCCGCTCGTCTCCCAGGAAACCGGGAAAAGACCTTCGCTGGAGATTTGCGCATCAGATTGTGCGGCTGGCGAAAGTTTCGCTGGACGTTCTTGCAGGAAATCAAAGGTGTCTGACCCCTTTATTCCTTGACCCCTTGCTAGCCTTTTCCGACAAGGGCGAATCTTGCCAGGAGCTTTTCCCAGTGTTCAATGCCTAATTAATTCATATAGTCTTTCTGTTTGGGGATCACAAAGTCTCTTGACCCGACCCGCTTGGATTCAACCAAATTTCCGCCAGGATCGCTGTCCACCTTGTTTATGGCCTCCGTTACCTGCCTCCTGCGTACTGGTTTGTGGGTTTTTGCCCTACTCTTGGGCCCGTTTTTCCAGGCCGACTGCCTGCCGCCTGACACCAACAATCCAGTTAACCTGAAGAAACTCAGCCTAGAAGAACTTTCCCAAATCGAAATCACCACACCCTCAAAGGAACCCGAGTCAGCGTTCCGGTCGCCTGTTGCTATTACGGTGATCACAGCTGAAGATATCAAGCGCTCCGGCGCTACCAGCATCCCGGAAGCCCTCCGCCTAGCGCCAGGCGTCGAGGTTGAACGCATCGATTCAAATCGCTGGTCCATAGGCATCCGCGGTTTCGGTACCCGTCTCACGCGTTCCGTTCTGGTCCTGATCGACGGCCGCACTGTTTATACCACTCTGTTTGCCGGCACCTACTGGGAAGCGCAAGATACGGACATGTTGGACATCGATCGCATTGAGGTCATCCGTGGACCAGGCACGGTCATTTGGGGACCTAACGCTGTGGACGGCGTCATTAACGTTATCACCAAGAATTCCAAAGAGACCCAGGGCCTTCTCGTCAGCGCCGCTGGCGGTAATGTCGACCTTGGCGAGGTTACTGCCCGATACGGCGGTAGCAATAGTGACGATTTCACCTATCGCGTATACGCGAAGACCTTCGCCGACGCTCACGAATATCACTCTGACGGCAATAATTACGACGCTTGGCGCTCTGCGGAGTCCGGGTTCCGTATGGAGTGGGGCGACCGCGACCGTGGAGATTTCACCGTGCAAGGGGATGGATATGTCGAAAAGGCGGGCGAAGGCGCGCAGGCCGTCAGTTACACTCCGCCCTACTTACAAAATCTCTACGGCTATGAATACCTATCCGGTGCCGACATTCTCGGCCGCTGGCAACGCACTTTTTCCTCGAGTAACGACATCCAGGTGCAAGCTTATATCGACCACACGAACCACCGAGAACTAAATATCGCCGACTATCGAACTACCTATGACCTGGATTATCTGCAGCGCATCAGCCCCGATAAATGGCAGCAGTTCTCGTTCGGCGCAGGCGCACGGGTCATCCCCATCTATGATCCCATCGTAGTCTCGGGTCTCACTTTCACTCCCATTCACCGAACGGATCAACTCTATACCGCTTTCTTCCAGGACGAAATCACCCTTGTCCCCGAACGTCTCACGCTCACTGTCGGCACTAAACTGCTGCATACTAACTTCAACGCATTTGAGCCCGAGCCGAACGCCCGCCTCGCTTGGACCCCAACGCGTAATCAAACCTTATGGGCCGCCTTCACCCATGCTGTGCGGACGGCCTCCGATGCCGAGGAGAACTTTACGCTGAGCGGTTACATCGGCCTAACTCCTTCCGGGCTGCAGGCATTCGCTGCGTTCCTGCCAAACCCGAAGTTCGCGCCGGAACAACTGAACGGCTACGAACTCGGCTATCGACGCTTGTTTGGCAAGAATGTCCTCATTGACTTCGCGGGATTCCTGAATCACTATCACGATCTGTTCGATGAAGAAATAATCACAGATGCGTTCTCCCTTTCTGATAGCCCGCCCCCTTTGCACCTGTTGTTGCCCGCTCAGTTCCGCAATGGGCTTTTGGGCCGTACCACGGGTTTTGAGGTGTCGCCCGAATGGCGTCCGAAGCAATTCTGGCGTCTTCGAGGGTCTTATTCCTACCTCGAATTGGTCCTGCAGAAATCCCCGGGGAGTGGCGACCTTGGCACCATCCCAAGCATTGAAGGTGGCAGTCCCAAACACGAAGTCATGGCTCAATCAGCGTTTGATCTCGGGAAGAGGTTGCAGTTGGATCTGTCCTATCGATATATCAGTTCGCTGCCGGGCTTAGGAATCCCAGCATATTCGACTGCTGATGGCCGCTTTGCCTGGCGACTCCGCCCCGATCTGGAAATCTCGCTCGTCGGCCAGAACCTTCTACAGGCTCGGCATGTGGAATACGCGGCTGACCTCGGCCCCAACGTCGCGATTGAACGGAGCGCCTATCTTCAGCTCACCTGGACGAAATAACAATGACGGGCAGGCACGGCGACCACTTACGCGGTTGGTCTTTGTCGTCCCTCCGGACGCCGTTACGGCGTGGTGTTTTCCTGTTCCTGTTGGCCGCAGTTTGTAACGGGCCCATTCTTGATGCCGCGCCATCGGCCTCTCTCGAATACGACGTCAAAGCCGCTTTTCTCTTGAACTTCACTAAGTTTGTGGAGTGGCCGCCAAGCGCTTTCGCTTCCCCGGATGCTCCGCTCACCATCTGTATCCTTGGCGACGATCCATTTGGCCGGGCGATTGATCAGCTCGTCGAAGGCGAGTTCGTCAACCGGCACCGAATCGCCGTCGAACGAATACGAACGGATCAACCGAAATCGTGCCAAGTGCTTTTCGTTGGCAACAATGGCAGTATCCCTACAGCCTTTAGTGCCGCCAACCCAGCGGTACTCACGGTTGGAGACGGCACCGACTTCCTTCGCCAAGGAGGGGTCATCGCCTTTGTAGTCGACAATCGCCGTGTCCGTTTCGACATTAGCCTCAAGGCAGCCACGAATGCCGGCCTGAAACTCAGTTCCAAATTGCTCACTGTGGCGAGGTCCGTTGAAAAATAGGACTCCATCCCTGCGACTGAGACCGTGGAGCCGCGAGCTGCCCGGCATACCTATTCGGCAGAAGCTTATGCTTATTGTCATGGCCACCACGACGGTGGCTCTGGTTCTAGCCGGGATTAGTATCCTTTTCGCCGATTTCGTTTTATTCCGCGGCTATCTTAAGAATGATCTCTCCGCCCTTTCCCATATCATTGCCGACAACACGACCGCCCCACTTACTTTCGATGATCCTGCCGCGGCCACTGAAACCCTAGCTACCCTGCGCTCCCGGGCCCACGTAATAATGGCGTGCGTCTTTCGCAATGACTCGACGCTCTTCGCCAGATACACCCGCGCCAACGTAACCGCGGCTTGTCCCGCGCCCAGAATCGAGGAAGACATTCGCTTTAGTCGAGGATTTCTGACTGTATCCCGTCCCATTTTTCTGAACAGCCAGCGACTCGGCACATTTGTGTTGGTCTACGACCTCGGCGAGATCTTCGAGCGCGTCCAACTCTACGGCGCCACCGTGGTCTCGGTCTTCCTTCTGTCCACGCTCGTCGCTTTTCTGTTGTCCGCGCGTCTGCGTTCACTCATCGCTACTCCCATCATCGAACTCGCGCGCGTCAGTACGCGAGTCTCGAGCTCCCGCGATTACAGCATCCGCGCGCAGAAATTCTCCGGCGACGAACTTGGCACACTCGTGGATGCGTTCAACGAAATGCTTTCGGGCATTCAATCGCGTGACAGCGAGCTACGTAAGGCGCTGCTGGCCCGTGAGGCGGCGCTCGAGGACGCGCAGAACGCGCGCACCTCGCTTGAAACCACCCTCGACAACGTCGCCCGACTGAACGCGGAATTGCGCACGTCCAATGAGAGTTTGGCCCGGTCAAACGAAGATCTCGAACGCTTTGCCTTCATCGCGAGCCACGATCTGCAGGAACCGCTGCGCATGATTAGCATCTATTCGCAGCTGCTGGTACGCCGCTTTGCAGACACCATTGACTCGCAGGCCGCGACTTTCGTGGAGAACATTGAAGCCGGTACGAGGCGAATGCGCGAACTGCTGGCTGACCTGTTGGCCTATGCTGAGATTGGCGCGCGCTCTGAAGACGCATCGCAGCCAGTCGACCTCAATTTTGTGGTCGAAAAGGCCCGGGGAAATCTCGCGTTCGCTATAGCCGAAAACGGCGCCACAATCTCCGTCGCGCGACTGCCTCTGATTCGGGGTTTTGAGAGCCACTTCACCCCGCTGTTCCAAAATTTGATTAGCAATGCTATCAAGTACCGGAGCCAGGAGGCACCGAAAATCGACATCACTGCCAGCCGCGCAAACGGCTACATACGGATCTGCGTCGCTGACAACGGCATCGGCATCGCCGCCGAGTATCATTCAAAAATTTTTGTTCCGTTTAAGCGGTTACACGGAAGACAGATTCCAGGCACCGGTATTGGCCTCGCCATTTGCCAACGAGTCGTCGAGCGATACGGCGGCCGTATCTGGGTGGAGTCGGAACCGGGCAGAGGATCCAATTTCATGTTTACTGTCCCTGTGGCCTTAATTGTCGGTCAGACGTTTTGAGTGGATAATTAAGTTTGTATGCCAACTATTTTCCTAGTCGAAGATAATGCAACAGACGTCGAGCTTTTTCGCCTCGCCCTTCAAGAGGCTTGCGTCGATTGCGACCTGGTCATATTCCAAGATGGCGGCGAAATAATCGATCACATACGACAGGCTGATTCGCCTTTGTCCCAACCGGGCCCCGACCTTATCATGCTGGACCTGAACTTGCCGAAGAGTGGCGGCCTTGAAGTTCTGCAGGTCATCCGTGAAGCGCCATCTTTTGCAAAGGTTCCCATCGCGGTGTTGAGTTCCTCTTCTTCTCCTCGAGAACGCGCTCAGCTTTCGGCCTTCAACATTCGCGAATTTATCGTGAAGTCCCCCGATTTGGACGTATATCTAAAAGTGGGATCGGTTGTTCGCACATTGCTGCACGAATCCGAATCGAAACCGACAGTAGCCGTCGCAAGGGTTGAACTGTAGGCCGGCAGAGCATTGGAGCATTTAGGCAGCGTACGGGAAGACGTCCGCTTCATTGACTTCACGGTCTCGCAACTCCTGGCAACGCACGCAGCAGCGCGCCCAGGGAATCGCCTTAAGCCTTGCCGCGGCAATAATGCCTTCGCAATCCTCGCAACGGCCATAGCTTCCGTTCTCCATCAATTCGAACGCACGGCGCAAGTCATCGCGCAACCGCGCATCGCGATTCAACAATCCTACAAGCAGATCACGCTCCACGGAGGCTTGGATCTGATCGAAGGGGTCGGCGGCGTTTTCTATTCTGAGAGCATCCTGATCTCGTTGTTGAGTCAGTAGTTCCGCCATTTTCGCTCTCAGTTGCCGTTGTTCCGTTTGGTATGCCGTTTGTGTCATGGGTTTCCTCTATCCTTGGAATTCAAAAAATCATCAATTCCTAAAGCAATTCATGGGCCTTTCGGTTTGACTCTATAACTGTGTAGGTTGGGAAAGATTCGCCGAGCCGTCCACATAAATAAACGTTTTGACGAATTGTCATGCCGTGAAGAATTGAAGCAGGCAGCGGGCAACAACTACGAGCGCAAACGGGCGGAACAGATCCTGCTATACTCGTTGTTTGTGCGTCTCGCGGAACTTTGGCTGATCTTGAATCAGCAAGCCGGAGGATCTGTATGTTTATAACCCTCCAGGAACTACAACAACGTAATGTCCGATTCAAAGTTGATATTCCGTCGGGCGAAATTGAATTTGACAATAAAGTAGCGCAGTCTTCGGTCTTGCATGCCGACGGCGTTGCTGAATTGCTCAACCATTCGCTTGGCGAGATCCGCCTGGTCGGAGAGTTGCACGTAACGGTAGACGCGCCGTGCGACCGATGTTTGGAACCGGTTTCGCTACCGATTCATAGTCCTTTCGATTTGGTATATATGCCTGCTAGCGAAGCAACAGAGGGCGGCGAAGACGAAATCGATGAAGCTGCCGTGGAAGTGGGCTACTACGAAGGAAATGGCCTGCAGTTGAATGATGTGCTGCGGGAAGTTGTTTTGCTCGCGTTGCCGATGCAGCTGGTGTGCGACGAGAATTGTAAGGGAATTTGTCCGGTTTGCGGACAAAACCGCAACCAGCGCGAATGCACCTGCCAGTCGGCGGCTGTAGACGATCGTTGGAGCAAATTAAGAGATTTGCGGACCGAAATCGGTCAGCGAAATTGATTTTTCTAAGATTGAGAGAGTAGGAGAACGATGCCGAATCCGAAGCGGCGCCATTCCAAGCGCCGTACGTCAACCCGCCGGGCCCATGATGCCCTGAAAGTTCCGCACTTGGCGGAATGTCCGAATTGTCACGTCAAGATCCGCGCACATCGTGCGTGTCCCCACTGTGGCGTTTACAAAGGCCGCGAAGTAATTGAAGTGGTGGAAGCTTAACCTCCCGCAAATACATGGTGACCATAGCCCTCGACGCGATGGGCGGCGATCATTTTCCGAGGCCTGAAGTAGAAGGCGCTGTTGAAGCGGCTAAAGCTTTGGGCGTCAAGGTAGTTTTGGTAGGAAAAGAAGAAGTGGTGCGGCAGGAACTGCAGCGGCATCGTGGCTGGCGCTCCCTGCCGATCGAAATACGGCACGCCTCTGAGCAAATCACGATGGAAGACAGCGCCGGCAAAGCCGTCCGCGCCAAAAAAGATAGCTCTATTCGCGTAGCGTCGCGCTTGGTGCGCAATGGCGAAGCCGATTGCGTCGTGTCCGCAGGCAATACCGGCGCGGTCATGGCCACAGCCAAAATGGTCCAGGGCATGTTGCCAGGTGTTGACCGGCCGGCTCTCGCTTCGGCATTTCCAACGCTGAAAGGCAGTGCGGTGATGCTGGATGTGGGGGCCAATGTCGATTCCTCGCCGCAAATGCTGGCGCAATTTGCGGTAATGGGCGACGCGTTCGCGCGTATCATTTACCACAAGATAAACCCGCGCGTCGGGTTGCTCTCTATTGGCGAAGAAGAACACAAAGGCAACGCTCTGACGCACGACGCCTTTCCCTTACTCAAGGGCTTGGAACACATTAACTTCGTTGGCAATGTGGAAGGCCGCGACGTTTATTCCGGCGCGGTGGACGTGATCGTCTGCGACGGATTTGTAGGTAACGTGGCTTTAAAAGTGAGCGAGGGTCTGGTAGAAGTTCTGTTTCGCCAGATGCTGAAAGATTCACTCAAAGAAACGTTGTCGCGAAAAGTGGGGGCCTATCTGGCGCGCGGCGCCTTTGCCGATTTCAAGAAACGCGTGGATTATGCCGAATACGGGGGCGCCCCGCTGCTGGGCGTCAACGGACTGTGCGTCATTTGCCATGGCCGCTCTACCGCCAAAGCGATCCGTAATGCGATTCGAGTGGGCAAAGAGTTCGCGGAAGGCCGCATTAACGAACGAATTGCAACAGAGCTGGACGTGAGAACATCAATTTAGATGAGCTAATTCAAATGAAGCGTTGCGGTAAGTTCCTTTCTTGGGTAGCCTTTGCTGCTCTTTGTCTTCCAGGGTTGTTATCCGCCAAAGAGGATCCCGTCCTCTGGACGATGACGCCAGTCGACCGGAAGGCCGTGGTAGCGCCAGGCGGCAACGCATACTTCGAACTCAAAGCCACAGTTGATGCAGGTTGGCATCTCTATTCGCCGACAACGCCGCCCGGTGGACCTATCATTACGAAGATTCAGGTGAACCCCAATCCGCTGCTGAGGAGTTCGCGGATTTTTCGGCCGCAGCCAGTTCGCAAACTTGATCCTAATTTCCAGATCGATACCGAGACCTACGCGGGCGAAGCCGTCTTTCTCGCGGAAGTGACCGCGGCGGACAACGCAGCCGGCCAGACGAATGTGGAAGCGGCGGTTCGCTATCAGGCTTGCAACGATGTGAAGTGTTTGCCTCCGGTGAAGAAAACGGTGACGGCTGGTTTGGCGTTTGCCAGCGGAACGGCGGCGAGTTCGTTTAAGGTACCGGAAGGATACTTGCTCGTTGCGCCGGGGAGCACGCCAGCGGTTGCAACCGAGACAAAGGCGGCGGTCGTACCGGCGGACGCGCAACAAGATCTACTGCCCTTTCTGTTCACCGCCTTCGGATTCGGCTTGGCATCGCTGTTTACTCCCTGCGTTTTTCCCATGATTCCGATCACGGTTTCCTTCTTTCTCAATCAGGGTGGCGCGGCTAGCAACAGCGCTAGTACAAAACGCGGCTGGCTGCAAGCGCTCCTCTTCTGCAGCGGGATTGTGGTGTTGTTTACCAGCTTGGGTTTCTTAATTACCGCTATTGCCGGGCCCTTCGGCGTCGTGCAATTGGGGTCGAGCCCTTGGGTGAATGGCTTCATCGCGCTTGTCTTTTTCACCTTCGGCTTGAGCCTTCTCGGCGCGTTTGAACTAACGCTTCCTTCGGGCTTGTTGACTAAATTGAATAGCGTGTCGCAGGGTAGTGGCCATTTGGCCACATTGCTGATGGGCCTTACGTTCTCACTGACTTCGTTCGCGTGCATTGGACCCATTGTGGGGCCGTTGCTGATTGCTTCGGTTCAACAGAAAGGCGCGCAACCGGTTTTGGGCATGATGGCATTCGCAATCGGGCTGGCCGCGCCGTTCTTTCTGCTTGCCCTGTTCCCCTCATACTTGCGCAAGCTGCCCAAAAGCGGCGGCTGGATGATTCGCGTCAAAGTGGTCCTCGGTTTTGTGGTGCTGGCAGTCATGTTGAAATACTTGAGCAACGTAGATCAAGTGTTGCAGCTTCATTGGCTCACCCGCGAGCGCTTTCTGGCTGCGTGGATTGTGCTGTTCGCGCTCCCCGGCCTTTATCTGCTGGGATTCCTGTTCATGGAAGGCATCAAACGCGAAGAAAGCGTGGGTGTTAGCCGCGCTCTGATTGCCGCGCTCTTCTTGATTTTCGCGGTTAGCCTGACCCCCGGCCTTTTCGGCGCGCGACTGGGAGATCTCGACGCGTTTGTGCCTGAAGCATCATCTCCGTCCAGTGCCGGCGCGGTAACGGCGGCAGGGGTGGGTTACTTCAAGAACCAGTTGGATGCGGCCCTCGCCAAGGCGCACGAACAGAATAAATTAGTGCTCATAAACTTCACCGGTTATGCCTGCACCAACTGCCACTGGATGAAGGCGAACATGTTCACGCGCCCAGAGATTGAAACAGTGCTCAAGGATTTCGTCATTGTAGATCTGTACACCGACGGAACCGACGCGGACTCCGAGAAGAATCAAAAACTCGAAGACCAGAGGTTTGGCACGGCGTCTATCCCGTTCTACGCGATTCTCGACGCCAATCAGAATGTCGTGGCCATCTTCCCCCAACTCACCCGCAACCCGCAAGAGTTTCTCGCCTTTCTGCAAACAAAGCCGAAGATGCTACTCTAAAACTGATTTCATTGGCGTGCCGGTAAGCGGATGTGGCGGAATTGGCAGACGCACTGGATTTAGGTTCCAGCGCTCGCAAGGGCGTGGGAGTTCAAGTCTCCCCATCCGCACCAATCTTGGCCTTCAGTTGTCATTTGACCCACGTTTAATTTTATCGGCACCCTTGAACGCTTAAAGCGGTCACGAGCAACGACGAACAAGACGCTCAACCATAGCTACCTTGTTTTGATATGCGATGAGCCTACCAGTGGCCACGACCATTAGCGGCATGGAACGAGTGGAGGTTTTGCAACAAAATCTGGCAGTGGCACGGGGCTTTAAAGCACTTCCTGAATCGGAACTCGCTAAGATTCGGGAATCAGCGCGATCATTCGGTGCCGACGGGCGCTTCGAGCTATATAAAACCACCAAAAAATACGACGGCAAAATCGGTCGCGAACAGCATGGTTTCCCAGCGGCTGAAAAACTACCGGTCTAGGCTAAAACCTTTCGACAGGCGCGGCGTGACATTTTGTAATCGCGCCACTTCTCAAAAGTACGGGGGCAAAACTTCCGGTTTCAAGCCAATCCTCGTATTCTATTGATATTACTTGCTTATCTCGTCAGAACTCAGGCCACATCTCCCCTTGGCCTTTAAAGTGCATCACGATTGCAATGATGTCTTTAAGCGAAATAGAAGTCGAACGTCAACCTGAAAACTTGAATTCGAACGATCCATGCGATCAGCAGCCATGCATAAGCCAGATCTCAGACCAAAGCTTTGCCAAGGCTTACCAAAAGGGATTCCAACAGTCTGTTCGGTTCCTGTCGTCGCGTGGTGTTCCTCGCGATTTGGTCTTTGACACGGCACAGGGTGCATGGACAAAAGCTTGGGAAAGACGCGAACAGCTTCGCAATCCCTCGTGCGTCTTGACGTGGGTCAACAGTATTGCTCTGAATTTGTACCGTTCCGCTTTACGGAGGGAGCGACACACCGAAGCGTTAGTGGATCTTCAAGATCCTAAACACGAAATGATTGGCGCATCCATCGACGCAGAGCGCATTTTGAATAGCTGCAATCGGAACGACAGGGTTGTGTTAGAGGCGCATTATATTCGCGGCTTTAAGCTGGACGAAATTGCCAGACAAAACAACTGGTCGGAAACTGCGGCGCGAATCCGGCTGCTGCGCGCTCGGGGACGAGTGAGAGTAAATTTGCGCCGAAAAAAAACTGCTTTAGCGAAGGCGCACTTGGCGGCGTAACGAACTGACACGGAAAGTGTACAGTGACGAATCTACCCAGTTTAGGAAAGACGAAGACGAAACGTTGCAACGGCAAGCACTACAGAGGGAAGCCAAATGAAACGGAAAAATGGCAAGCATCAAGAGCATACGATCCAAGGAAAGGGCGACGAGGTTCATCAGATCGCAGGCGGAGGCGTTCCGACCCTAACTACCCAGCAGGGCATCCCTGTGTCCGACGATCAGAACTCATTGAAAGTTGGTCCCCGTGGCCCCACAACCCTCGAGGACTTTCATCTTCGCGAAAAGATTTTCCACTTCGATCACGAGCGTATCCCGGAGCGTGTCGTCCATGCACGTGGCTACGGCGCTCACGGCTATTTCGAAACGTACGAAGCTCTCACCGATCTCACCTCAGCCGATCTCTTTCAGCGCGCGGGTGAAAAAACTCCGGCTTTTGTCCGCTTTTCGACCGTTGCGGGCAATAAGGGCTCTGCCGATCTGGCACGCGACGTCCGCGGCTTTGCCGTCAAGCTCTACACGCAACAAGGCAACTGGGACATCGTCGGCAACAACATCCCCGTCTTCTTCATCCAAGACGCCATTAAATTTCCCGATCTCATTCACGCCGCTAAGGCCGAGCCTGACCGCGACTTTCCGCAGGCCCAAACAGCCCACGATAATTTCTGGGATTTCGCTTCGTTGATGCCGGAAAGCATGCATATGATCATGTGGATTATGTCCGATCGTGCCATCCCGCGTTCTCTCCGTTTCATGGAAGGCTTCGGCGTTCACACATTCCGCTTGATCAATGCCGCCGGTAAATCCACCTTCGTCAAGTTTCATTGGAAGCCGAAGCTCGGCATGCAGTCGGTCATCTGGAATGAAGCTGTCAAGATAAACGGAGCGGACCCCGACTTCCATCGCCGCGATCTGTGGGCCGCCATCCAGTCCGGTAACTATCCGGAATGGGAGCTTGGCCTCCAGCTCTTTGACGACAAATTCGCCAACGAATTCGAATTCGATATTCTCGACGCCACCAAACTCATACCGGAAGAACAAGTCCCTATCCGGCGCGTTGGCCGCCTGGTTCTCGATCGCTGCGTCGATAACTTCTTCGCGGAAACCGAGCAAGTGGCGTTCTGCACGAGCAACATCGTGCCTGGCGTGGATTTCAGCAACGATCCCTTGCTGCAAGGTCGCAATTTTTCCTATCTTGATACGCAGATCAAGCGCCTTGGTGGCCCCAACTTCACGCACATTCCTATCAACGCCCCGAAGTGCCCGTTCCACAATTTCCAACAGGACGGCCATATGGCCATGGTGAACCCGAAAGGGCGTGTGAACTATGAACCGAATTCGTGGCCTTCACCGGAGGGCGGCCCGCGCGAGTCGCCGACTACTGGATTCCAATCATTCCCTGCTGAGGAGCAAGACTCTAAAATCCGTCAGCGCTCCGAAACGTTTGCCGATCATTACAGCCAGGCCCGTCAGTTTTATATCAGCCAAACGAAGACCGAACAGGAACACATCGCGAATTCGCTCGTTTTCGAATTGAGCAAAGTGGAGAAGTTGGCCATCCGCGTCAGGCTCGTCTCCCACTTGCCACACATTGATGTCGAACTGGCGGACCGCGTAGCGAAAGGCCTTGGCTTGCACGAGAAAGTACAACCAGCCAAAGCAGCCAGAGAAACGCGCACGGATCTCAAACCGTCCAAGACACTCAGCATCGTCCAAAATCCGCCTAAATCCTTCGCCGGCCGCAAGGTGGGAATTCTGGTGACCGACGGCACTGATCGAGACCTCTTCGATGCCTTAATCAAAGCCATCGAAGCGGAAAAAGCAACCTTCGAAGTGATCGCGCCCGCGGTGGGTGGCGCGAAAGCGAGCGATGGCACCATGATCGAGGCACAACAGAAAGTAGGTGGAGGTCCGTCGGTTCTATATGATGCAGTCGCGGTGATCCCCTCCGCCGAAGGTTGTCAGCCGTTGCTCAAAAACGCTGCCGCCAGAGACTTTGTCTCCGATGCTTTTGCTCATTTGAAGTTCGTCGGCTACGTCGAGTCAGCCAAACCTCTCTTCGATAAAGCTGGAATCGACATAGACGGTGGCTTTATCGCCCTCAATAAAGCGAAGGGTCCCGCCACATTCATTGCGGCCTGCCGCAAGTTACGTCAATGGGATCGAGAACAGTTTGTAATCACCTAATGGGTTACCGAACGAAACGATCCACTCGCAACACACTTGCACGACCTCTTCAGACAGGGATTGCGAAAATGAACGTCGCTCCTTTGCCGAGTTCGGATTCGACCCAAATTCGCCCGTGGTACCGTTCTACGATGCGCAGGCAGATGGCTAGACCGATTCCCGTACCGGAATACCTGTCGTTTGTGTGTAGACGTTTGAAGATGCCGAAGATGCGCTCCTTGTATGCCGGGTCGATCCCAATCCCGTTGTCCTGAACGGAAAAAAGCCAGTAAGCATTCTCTTGACGAGCTGAGACATGAATGCGCACCGGGCCATTCTCGCGGTATTTGATGCTATTTCCGACTAAATTCTGGAAAAGTTGAAGCAGATGCACATTGCTTATGTTGACCATTGGCAAGGGATCGCTCGTTATTTGCGCCCCGGCTTCATTCACCGTTATGGATAGGTTTTCCAAAGCTTGCTGAAGGGCTTTGTTCGCGCTGATTGCTTCTAACGGGGCGGCTTCCAGGTCGCTCGCTTGCGTGTACAAAAGGAGGTCGTCGACTAACTTCTCCATCCGACGAGCCGCAGCGATGATATAGCCGAGGAAGGTCTGGGCTTTGCCATTCAACTTCGATCCATACACTTTTTCCAGCAGCTGACTGTATATCGCAGCTGTCCGAATGGGCTCTTGAAGATCGTGCGAAGCCGAGTAGGCAAACTGCTGCAAGTCACCGTTCGCGCGTCGCAGATCTTCTTCCATCTCCTTCCGCTCGTGTATATCGATACAGCTTCCGATGTAGCCAAGGAAGTCACCGCTTGCGCCGTAACGGGGCACTCCCCGGTTGAGCACCCATCGCCATCTTCCGTCGCGATGTCTGCACCTGTACTCAGCGATATACTCCGTTCGCATGTCGAAATTATGCGCATACATTTCCAGACAGCGCCCCCGATCATCGGGATGGATTCCCTCCGACCACTGGGCCCTTAGCTCCTGGTCGATGGTAAACCCCGTAAAGTCGAGCCACGGCTTGTTGAACCAGGTGAATGTTTTGTCCACGGCGGAAACCCAGATCATGACAGGCGCAGCATCAGCCATCGCCCGGAAGCGTGCTTCACTCTCGAGCAGAGCCTCTCGGGATCGCCTCAACTCGTCAATGTCAGTCGCCGTGCCAAGCCAGCGGACCGCTCGGCCGTCGGAGTCTCGCACGGGAAGAACGCGCGTCAGAAACCAGCGGAAGCCGCCACCGCAATCCCTCAAGGGGAATTCCATTTCAAAGGGCTCGCCAGCCGCGAGAGACGCTTGCCATCTCTTCATCACGCCTGGCAATACTTCCTCGGCATGAGCAGCAGTCCAACCTGAATTCTGAAGTTGATCGAGCGTGATACCGGTGTAAGCGGTCCAACGGTCGTTACACCACACAGCGGAACCGCTGCCATCCGCCATCCAACAAAGATGCGGGATAGCATTTGCAAGCGTTCGGAACTGCTCTTCGCGACTTACCAATTCCGCGTGAGCCTGCCGGAGTTCGCTTGTTCGTTCGAAGACTCGATTCTCCAACTGCTCATTGGCCGAGCGAAGTAACTGTTCGATGCGTTTGCGATTTGTTGCTACCCGGCTGACCAAAACTGAGATGAAACAGAAAATCGCTATACCCAGCAGATCGATATGAGGCGGAAGGAAGCTCTTGCCGCCGGTCGCGGCCAACGTGAGCACCGGGATCGTCGCGCAACTTGCTAGGATACCGGCTCCGGCACCCCCCCACCACGCAGCGGCCGAGACGGCAACCAAGAATGAAAGGCTGATGAGCGGATTGAAAGCGGGGTGGGACTTAAGCGCCATTGTCAGAGCTGCTGGAACGAGCAAGAACCCAACTGAGACGCCGGAGCGAGTCATGAGCTTTCTAAGATACTCGATCTTCGCTGCAAATACCGGCACGCCCAAATCGTTGACTGCCACGAATTCTCCTATCGATGGAATCGAAATGGCGAGCGTCCAATACGCTGACAACTGACATGATTCGTATATTCTAGCCTCATTTGTCCCACTGCGTCGCCCGGCATCACAGGTCTCCCAAATGGCACAGTCAAAGAGGGCTCACATGGTTTGTCGGCGGCCTTTCCCATTGATAACCTCCAGAACAACCGCACCCAATTTCATGAATTCCTCTAAATCGGACGGCTTACGAAAGTAGCTGGAAATTCCAAGTGAGGCCATGCGCACCCGGTCTTTTTGTGCATCCGAGGACGTGATGGCAATTACGGGTGTGCTGCTGCATTGCGGGTGCCTCCGGAACTCAGCGAGAACTTCCGGACCGTCGATCTTGGGCAAATTCAGGTCGAGAAGCAGGACGTCGGGGAAAGGGACCCCGCCGGATTCACCCATCTGAGCGAGGAAAGCTAGCGCTTCGTCACCGTCCCGCACGACATGCAGGTGATGTGCAATTTGATGGTTTTCCAGTGCTTCGCGAACTAGCAGAATGTCCCCTAGGTTGTCTTCGGCCAGCAGGATCTGGAGATCATTCATTGATTGGTTAGACATGGCAGAGAAAAATAAATTGTTGCTCCGACGCCAGGATTACCTTCCGCCCACATACGGCCGCCATACCGCTCGACAATCCGCTTGCAGATGGCTAATCCAAGGCCGGTTCCAGGATATTCATCTTTGTGCAGCCGTTTGAAGAGCCCGAAAATTCTTTCGGAGTACTGCGCCTCAAATCCAATCCCATTGTCACGAATAGAAACAATCCATTGATCGTGATCTTTGGAAGCGGAGACTCGAATCTCGGGAGCTAGATTTTTCCTGCGATATTTCAGGGCATTCGAAATAATGTTCTGAAAAACCTGACTCATTTGTGTCGTGTCGCCCCGAACCGAGGGAAGCGAGCACGCCGTGACCGTTGCCCCCGTTTCCTCAATGCGTTCCTTCAGTGTGGCTAACGCTTCTGCGAGCGATGCTGGAAGGTCCGCCGCGCTGAAGGGTAGCGCCTCGGCATGAACGCTGCGGGAAAACGTGAGCAGCCCCTCGATCAACGCCTCCATCCGCTTGACGCCCTCGCGGACGAACGAAGAATATTGAATCAGCTTTTCATCGCCGGTGCCGATCGTTTTCAGAATAATCTGCGTGTAAATGTTAACCATGCGAAGGGGTTCCTGCAGGTCGTGGCTCGCCACGTAGGCGAACTCCTCCAACTCACGATTTATCCGGCGAAGTTCCTCTTCGATTTTCAGCTGATCCGTAATGTCGGTATTTGTGCCAAACCAGCGTACAATTTGCCCCCGATTATCCTTGACCGGTTCAATGCGCGTGAGGAACGATCGGAACGAACCATTTGCACCTTTGAGGGGATATACCATCTCAAAGGGATCACCGGAGGAGAGCGCTTCCCGCCAGCGCCTGAGAACTTCGGGAAGTACGCTTGGGTCGTGCACTTTTTCCCATTTCCAATTCTGCACTTCTTCAAAAGTCGTCCCGGTGTAGTCGTACCAGCGTTTGTTATACCAGAAGCGGTTACCTTTCTCATCAGCCATCCAGGCAAGATGGGGAATGGTCTCAGCCAGGGTACGAAACTGCCTTTCGCTTTCTTCAACCTGCTTTCGGGCAACCACCATTTCGGTTACGTCGGTGACATGAACAAAGATTCCGTCGATCCCTCCGGTAGCATCTCTGGTGGGTAAATAGACGAAGTTTAGAAATAAATCCGCGATCTCGCCGTCACCGCGATCCAGTCGAAGAAGTGATTCATGCCCTGTAAAAGGTTCTCCAGTTCGATAGACTTCGTTCAACAGGTTGATGTAGCTTTGTTCCGCCGCCTCGGGAACGGCTTCTCGCACTGTTTTCCCCACGAGAAAATCGGCAGAGCGGCCCACCAGGCGCGAATATGGTGGGTTAACCCATTCGAAGGTGTGCTCCGGGCCGCGAAGCAATGCAATCCCTGCGGGCGTTTGCAAAAAAAGTTCCCGCCAGCGCCGGCGGTCTTCTTCAACTTGTCGGGCGGCTCGGTTCTGTTCGGTGATGTCGCGCGTCGAACCGGCTACTGCTTCAACGTAGCCATTTGCGTCAAGAACCGGGGCGAAAATGTAGTCGTAGTATCGAGTCTCGCCAGTCGGCGCGGTAAACGGCGTTTGATCCCGCAACAACTGCTTCATGCCAATCACCTGCTGAATCTGGTTTTGCAAGCGTTCAGCGAGATCTGGCGGATACTCCAGCTCAAAGAAGGTTTTCCCGTACGCCTCTTCGAACGATTTTTGCCAGAGTGCAAGAAGCGCTCGGTTGATATACGTGAAGCGCCCGGCCAAGTCGAAGGTGTAGATAAAGTCGGGGGTGTTCGAAAGGGCAGAATCAAAGGTGTGCCACTGCTTCTGGAGATTAGCGTCAGCTTGCTTCTGGTCTTCAATGTCGGTGAAAGTACCGAACCACTGCATGAGTCGCCCGTTATCGCCGGCAAATGGCAGAGCGCGCGCCAAATGCCAGCGCCAAACGCAGTCCTGGCCGCGCTTCAACCGAAGAGCCATCTCGAACGGTTTTCCTGTTTCAAGCGATTCTTTCCACTGTAAGAAAGCGCGGTCGCGCTCCTCGGGGTGAATCCATTCGAACCACTGGGAGCCGAGCAAGGATTGTTGCGGAACTCCAAAATAGGTAGTTCCCCTCCCGTTCACATAGTCGAGCATCCCGTCTGGTGTCGCGGTCCAGACCATTTGAGGAATACTCTCGGCGAGAAAACGGTAGCGCGCTTCTGCCCGCTTACGCGCCGTAATGTTTTCGACGATCGCGATTACCTGAGCCGGTCGTCCCTCCTCGTCGCGCCGCATGGCTCCCGACGCGCGAGCCCAGAGGATTTCGCCGTCATTGCGGAAATAACGCTTCTCGATGACGACGTTGCTGTGCGCGCCTTCCCGGAGCGCAGCAAAGAAATTTCTGGTAACCGGGACGTCGTCAGGATGAGTGATATGGGAGGTGTCGCGAGAACACAACTCTTCTCGAGTGTAACCAAGCATCTCCAGGTAGGCCTGATTAACCTCCAAGATTTGCCCGTCTGGCGTCAGAAGCACCATTCCGATCGGGGCCTCCGCGAATGCCAGACTGTAACGAGCTTCGGTGGCCAGAAGCCTTTCTTCAATCTCCTGACGCTCGCGCATGAGCCGCTGGGACTTGGCGAGTTGCCTTCCTCTAAGAATTAATTCCGCCTCTAATCGGTCAGCGCGAATCTGGAGGTCGTCAGTTAGCTTGCCCTGCCTGGCTTCCATCATTCTCGCCTGCACCAACTCGGTCACGTCTTCGAGGCTAAGGATTATAAATCGTACTTCGCCGTCGTCGCCGAGCAGCGGCGTGTTCGTAAGAGTCCAATAACGCTCCTCAAACGAACCGACCTGATTGTTTGGCCGCCGGATGCCCCACTTCTGAGCGGGCATCGTTTGTCTCATCTTGGTCGCGAGGACTCGTCGCAAAGATGCTCGCAGACTGTCCGTTCCCACTGCATGCGAGTTACCGGGATTCTCCAGAAACACGTCGAAGAGACTGCAACCAATAATCTCGGTTGGGTTGGCAAGTGTTGCCTGCGCATACGCACGATTAGCCGCGACAACGGTATAGATTGGATCATTTGGGCGGAGCGCCAGGTAAAGGCCCGGAATAGCATCAAAAACCGCTCGGAAATCGGGCGCGCTTGGGTCGGTACCCGCGGACAAATAACTAGGGTCGGCCCAATCCATACTGAATAAATCCTTAGTATTGCCTAAAGGCCCGTCGGGATCAGCGCTCGAGCAAGCCCAACATGGGACTTCGCTACAACGATACCAGAAGATTATTTTTAAAAAATCCCGTATCGCTCACTTGTGCCAGCGGCCCTCAAGCAGCGATTAAGCGTGCCCTTTCTGCGTTCCGGCACCGTTGAATGCCGCTCATCGACTTGGTAGGCTCGTTAGAAAGTTATCTAGCCAGCAACGACTGGCTCATTCACAGGGTCATAGTTCAGGTTCGGGCCTAGCCAGCGCTCAACTTCCGCTTCACTTAAGCCCTTGCGTTTTTGATAATCGGCCACCTGATCGCGGTCAATCTTACCGAGGCTAAAATAGCGCGCGTCCGGATGGGCAAAGTAGAGCCCACTCACGCTCGAACCGGGCCACATTGCAAAGGACTCCGTAATCAACATTCCGGTGTTGGCCTTCACGTCGAGTAATCGCCAGAGTGTCCCTTTCTCTGTGTGATCCGGACACGCTGGGTAACCTGCAGCCGGTCTGATGCCGCGGTATTTTTCCTGAATGTACTCTTCTTTACTCAGCTTTTCCGCGCAACCGTAACCCCATTCGTCGCGTACCCGCTTGTGCAAGCATTCGGCGAAAGCTTCCGCAAGACGATCCGCAAGCGCTTCCGCCATGATGGCGTTGTAGTCGTCGTGCTCAGCCTTATAGCGATCGCACAACTCCTTCAAACCGATCCCGCTCGTCACGGCAAAAGCGCCAATGTGGTCGCGAAGTCCTGTTTCCTTCGGTGCAATGAAATCGGCTAGCGACCGGCACGGCTCATTACCTTCCCGGTTTGCCTGCTGACGAAGGAAATGGAACCGCTCACGCACCACCCGGCGCGAGTCGTCCGTGTATAGCTCGACGTCGTCTCCCACTGCGCTTGCCGGAAAAAGGCCATATACACCACGCGCGGTGATCAAATTCTTTTCAATAATGAGATCGAGCAGAGCATTCGCTTCCGTGAACAGCTGGCGCGCCTGTGAACCGTGGTCCGCATGATCGAGGATACGCGGATAAATACCTTTCAGGCCCCAGGTATGGAAGAATGGCGACCAGTCGATAAAATCGCGAAGAGTTGCCAAGGGGAAATTGTCGAGCACGCGCACGCCGGTAAATGAGGGGATAGGAAGATCTTCGGCGCGCCATTGAATGAGAGTTCGGCGGCTGCGGGCGGTTTCGAGAGGCACTACAGATTGGCGCGGAGCGGCGTGCATTTTGCGCAGATGCTCGTAGTCAGTCAGGTGCTGCGCCACAAAGGCATCCTTGCCCTCTTCACTGAGAAGACTGGTTGTTACCGGCACTGCGCGGCTGGCATCCAGAACGTGCACAACCGGCTCGCTATAGTGCGGGGCAATTTTGACGGCGGTATGGGCTCGGCTGGTGGTAGCGCCGCCGATGAGCAGCGGGAGCTTGAAACCTTGACGCTCCATCTCGCGGGCGACGTGTACCATCTCATCGAGTGAGGGTGTGATCAAGCCGCTGAGGCCGATGAGATCCGCCTTCTCGGCTTTGGCGCGTTCCAGAATCTTTTCGCAGGGGACCATGACGCCCATGTCGATGACTTCGTAGTTATTGCACGCGAGGACTACTCCAACGATGTTTTTGCCGATATCGTGGACGTCGCCCTTTACGGTGGCGAGGACGATTTTGCCTTGTGCCTTAGCGACTTGGCCGGCTGCCGCCATCGCCTCTTTCTCGGCTTCCATGAAGGGTGTGAGATAAGCCACGGCCTTCTTCATGACACGCGCCGATTTAACAACTTGGGGCAAGAACATCTTGCCAGCTCCAAACAGATCGCCGACGACGCTCATGCCGTCCATGAGCGGGCCTTCGATCACGAGCAACGGGCGGCCGAGTTTCGCGCGGGCTTCCTCGGTGTCAATGTCGATGTAGGTGTCAATGCCCTTGACGAGCGCATGCGAAAGGCGATCTTCCACGGCGCCGTTGCGCCACTCTTCTGTTTTCTTCTCGCTAGTCACCGCGCCAACGCTGGCGGCCTTTAGTTTTTCCCCATACTCCACGAGGCGCTCTGTGGCATCAGGGCGGCGGTTGAGCAGCACGTCCTCAACCAACTCTCTGAGTTCGGGCTCAATCTCTTCGTAGACTTCAAGCATGCCGGCGTTGACGATGCCCATGTCCATGCCGGCGGCGATGGCGTGATAGAGGAACGCGGAGTGCATGGCTTCGCGGACCGTGTTGTTGCCGCGGAAGCTAAAGGAGATGTTGGAAACCCCGCCGCTCACCTTCGCATGAGGTAGGTTGGCTTTAATCCAGCGGGTGGCGTTGATGAAATCGACCGCGTAGTTGTTGTGCTCCTCCATGCCGGTAGCGACAGTGAGGATGTTCGGATCAAAGATGATGTCTTCGGGTGGGAAGCCGACTTCGTCAACCAGGATTCGATAGGCGCGCTCGCAGATACGGATCTTTTCTTCGTAGGTGGCGGCTTGGCCTTTTTCGTCGAAGGCCATGACTACCGTGGCTGCGCCATATTTCAGGATGTGCGCGGCGTTCTGACGGAATTTGTCTTCGCCTTCTTTGAGCGAGATGGAGTTGACGATGCCTTTGCCTTGCAGGCACTTTAAGCCGGCTTCGATGACTTCCCACTTTGATGAATCGACCATGAAGGGCACTTTGGCGACTTCTGGTTCGCTGGCGAGGAGTTGGAGGAAGCGGGTCATGGCGGCAACGCCATCAATCATGCCCTCGTCCATGCAGATGTCAATGACATTGGCGCCGTTTTCCACTTGTTGCCGGGCGATGCTTACGGCTTCTTCGTATTTGCCTTCCTTGATAAGCTTGGCGAATTTGGGCGAGCCGGCCACGTTGGTCCGCTCACCGATCATGATATAAACGCCTGCTTGCTGGGTGAAAGGCTGTGAGCCCGACAGACGCAGAGGTTTCGTCTCCGCCGGCCCCGAGGCAACCGCCGCCGTCACCTTCACGCTCTTCCAATCACGTGGGTGCCGGCCGTCGAGGGCTTTGGCAATGGCTGCAATGTGTTCCGGCGTATTGCCGCAGCAGCCGCCGGCGATATTGATGAGCCCGCCGCGCGCAAAGTCGCTTAGATAACGAGCCATATCCGATGGCCCCAGATCGAACCCGGTCGCGGAAAGCGGATTCGGCAGGCCGGCGTTCGGATAGCACGAAATGGCCGTGTCCGACTTTTCAGACAGCTCTTCGAGGAACGGATACATCAGATCGGGACCGAGGGAACAGTTCAGCCCTACTGCCAATGGCTTGACGTGCTGAACCGCGTTCCAGAAAGCTTCAATGGTTTGCGCGGAGATCATGGTTTCGCCGCCGCGTCCCACCGCCGCTGAAATCATCACGGGCAATTCCTTGCCATCCTGATCGAACACCTCGCGAATGGCTACCAGCGCTGCTTTAGCATTCAACGAATCGAAGATTGTCTCCACCAATAGCAAGTCTGAGCCGCCGGCGATGAGAGCACGCACCTGTTGCATGTAGGCGGTCTTTACCTGATCGAAGGTGACAACGCGAAAGCCGGAGTCATCGGCATCGGGGGAATTGGAGAGCGATACGGTCAGTGGGCCGATGGCGCCCGCTACGAATCGTTGGCGCGAGGTCGCGTTGCCGATACGGTCAGCCCATTCACGGCATTGCTGCGCGGATTTCTCGTTGATCTCCCACGCCAAACTCTTGAGAAACGGATCCTCGATAATCTTTTGATAGAAGGCGGGGTCCTTCCTGCCTCCGTGCTCACGGGGATCGTCCACAAAGAATTCGCTCTGCGTGATGCTGGTCGCGCCGAAGGTATTCGTTTCGATGATGTCGGCACCTGCTTCCATGAAACGGCGATGGATGTCGCAGATCATCTTCGGCTGTGTCAGAGAGAACAGATCGCCGTTGTTGAGCAGGTCTTTCTTCGAGTCCCTAAATCGCTCGCCGCGGATATCGGCCTCTTTCATGCCGTAGGTGCGGATGGTAGTGCCCATCGCTCCATCGATGATGACGATACGGCTATCGAGGATCCCCTGTAGAGGATGTTTGTGCGCTTTAGTCATGTTTGCCTGAGGCTTTGCATGTGACCTGGCCAGGGAACAAACTGGACCGGCACCCGACGAACTCTACTCTTATGATAGCGAGATGAGGAAGCCCTTGTAACCCTTTGTTATCAGTGGTGCTGGAGGTGGGGGTCGAACCCACATGACCAGTAAAGGTCGCGGGATTTTGAGTCCCGTGCGTCTGCCAGTTCCGCCACTCCAGCGTGGGCATGGGTGCAAACATCACGAGTATAGCAAGGATGACATTTTTGCGTCAGAGACTCATAGAAAGATGTTTCTAGAGTTGGATATATTGGGTTTAGGATGAGCCGCATCACGACGCAAAGTCTTTTTCATACATCGGTCCACAAATCTTCCTGGCGCAGCTATGCCGTCAGTATGGCAGTCCACGCTGGTCTCGCCACGCTAGCATTCGCCGTGGTCGTTCCTATGGCAGTTGAGATTCATAAATCATTGGAACATATAACTTTTGTCGCGCCGGCGCCGGAATACAAACCGCCGCCCGTGGTCCATTTGCCGAAGATAGTCATGCGTGAGGTAACGCGGCCTCCGGTGAAAACTTTTATACCGCCGCCGGTAATTATTCCAGTCGCGAGGCCGCGGCAGGTTGTGGAAGCGCCCGAAATAAAGCCGGTGCAACCACAGCCGGAGTTGAAAATGGAATTGCCGCCGGCACCGAAAGCACCGATTAACACCGGCGTATTCCAGCCGACCACCGAACTGGCGAAAGCACCGTCTGCACCGCCACAACAAAAAGTGCAGGTGGGCGGGTTCGGCGATCCGCATGGGGTACAACCATCCGATACATCGCGCAATTCGTCCGCCATGCTAGCTAAGGTAGGCGCATTCGATATGCCCGATGGCACAGGACACAGTGGGCGCGGGGGAAGCGCGCAAAATGGCGGGGAGATAAAGCAAACAGGTTTTGGCAGCGCGGGCCAGGAAGGACGGCCCAAGACGGCGCCTACCGCAGAGACTATTCGCTCGACAGCTTTTGGAGATGCGACATTAGCTCCGCCGCCCAAGAAAACCGCCGCTGCCGTAGAGGACAACCAGACGCCCGTGCAAATCTTGTTCAAGCCGAAGCCCGCTTACACGCCTGAAGCGCGCGATTTGCGTCTGGAAGGTGAAGTTGCATTGCAAGTAATTTTTCAAGCTGATGGGACGATCCGCGTCTTGCGTGTCGTTCGCGGCTTGGGTCATGGCCTGGATGAAGCGGCGACGCAGGCGGCAACGCGCGTGCGCTTTAAGCCCGCCACCCGTGGAGGTGTACCCGTAGACACCAACGCGACCATCAAAATCAGTTTCGAACTTACATAAAAGGATGATCCGCGCAAAATGACTCGGAAGACAGCACTCATACCAATCAGCCGCATCATGATGACAACGGGGTTGCTACTGAACTGGCCGGCAGCCGCTCAAACTGTTAACGGGGTTGTTCAACAACCTTCCGCTGAAAAGGCGAAATCGTTCGAACAAGTGGTTGATCGCGCCGTGAACAACGAACGGATGCTGATTCGCCGATTGCGGGACAAAACGCCGGTGATAGAAACCTACATCCAGGAAATAAGGACGGATCCGGAGCTAGGGCCGGTGCCGCGCAATGACTTTTACTTTCTGGGGCAGTTGAACATGCAAGACGGTTTGATGGACTTGTCATACCTACCGCCGCGCCCGAAGGCGAAGGCGGTGGAACATTTTCTCGCCTCATTGTTTACGATGCAATACAATGCTCGCGGATTTGCCGATGAACTATATATAGACGTCGCGGATTTCGACCGGGCGCATTACTTCTTTGAATACCGGCGGCGCGAATTTCTGGGCGACGTGCGGTGCTACAGAGTGGACGTTGAGCCAAGACTGGAAAGGGGTAAGCACAAATTTAAGGGAACAATCTGGATAGAAGACCAGGATTACAATATCGTCCGCTTTAAGGGACAATATCAACCATCTCCCGAACACGAGTTCGTGCATTTCGATTGCTGGCGAGTGAACGCCGGCGGAATGTGGATACCGGCGTACATCTATGCGGAAGAAGATGCGTACAGAACATCGGTGGTGAAAACGCCGGCGATGCGGGCGCAAACCCGGCTATGGGGGTATGAACGGGCGAACGAGAGGAGCGACGAAGCCTTTACCAATCTGACTGTGGATATTCCACAGGGAGTGAAGGATGAAAGCGACGCGGCAGCCGACAATTCGCCGTTACAGTCTTCGCGTCTGTGGCAGGAAGAGGCGGCGCAGAATGTGATTGACCGTTTAGTGCGGGGAGGATTGATTTCGCCGCCTGGTGAAGTAGATCAGGCGCTCGAAACGGTGGTGAACAACCTGCTGGTGAGTGCGAATATCAATCTGGATTTCAAAGTAAAAGCCCGCGTTCTGTTGACAACGCCGCTGGAATCGATGTCGCTCAACCATACGATTCTGTTGAGCCGCGGTCTGATTGATGTGCTGCCCGACGAAGCCAGCCTGGCGGCCGTATTGGCGCATGAACTGTCGCACATTCTGCTGGGCCATGCCATGAATACCAAGTTCGCTTTCGAAGACAGACTGCTGTTTGACGATCCCTCCATTGCCAAGCATGTGCAAGTGGGACGCGACCAAAAGGAAGAGGCAGCGGCCGACGCGAAAGCCATTGAACTCTTGAAGAAGTCTCCTTACAAAGACAGTTTGCCGAAGGTAGGATTGTTTCTGCGAATGCTGTCGGAGCGCAGCGACAATGTGCCGCATTTGATCAAACCATTGCTGGGCAACAGAATGGCGGATACCAAGAAGGATCTTCGTTTAGCCGGCTTAATGGAACAAGCGCCGACGCTGGAACTGCGAGATAAGGATCAGATTTCGGCGCTGCCTTTGGGATCGCGTATCCGAGTGGATCCATGGTCGGACAGGCTGCATTTGATTAAGGTAACGTCGCCAGACCGGTTTACCGCGGCGGATAAGCTGCCGTTCCAGGTTACGCCTTTTGAGATTCATTTGACGCGCGAAGATAAGCCCGAAGCGGCTGCCGCACCGGCGGCGCGGATGCCCCAGGCCGAAACGCAAGCAGCCGCTCCGGTCGCGCACTAGGATTGAAGATGAAATTCCTGGCCAATGGATCGCAGACAGATGCGGTCCGTGGCTGAACCGACAGCCGCGAGGGCGCGTTCGATGGGTTCGAGCTTGGGTTCGCGGCTCAGTTGAAATGTCTGATGGTGGACCGGCAGCACAAACTCGGCGCCGGCATAAGCAGCCATCTGGACGGCTTGTTCCGGATTGCAGTGAACGCGGATCCAAGGATCGTAAGCCCCGATGGGCATGATGGCGAGATCAACGGGTCGGGAAGAGCGCACGCGCTTGAAAGAATCGGTGTAGGCGGTGTCGCCACCGAACACAATGCGACGCTGGCCGATCTCAATCAAGTATCCGTTGTAGCCACGGTAGGTATCTCCGCGCATGCGCGCGCCCCAATGCTCCACCTGAAATGCCGTTAGTTTGGCGGGACCCACCGTTACCGATTCATTCCAACGCAATTCGTGGACGTGCGCATAACGGCGGACGCGCAGCAAGTCTGAAGTGTGAACGGCAGTGACCACTTGCGTTTCGGGGCCTTCGAGGTTGCGGAGGCTGGGCAGATCGAAGTGATCCATGTGAGCGTGAGACAGCAGGATGAGATCGATGCGCGGCAGATCTTCCGGGGGCAGCGCCACATCGACGAGGCGTTTGATGCCTACGGTCAGCGGTCCGACACTGATGCCGACACGGGAACTGAATACGGGATCGGTAAGGATGGTAAAGCCATCGATTTTCAGCAGGACGGTGCTGTGGCCTATCCAGGTAGCGTGCAGGCCTTCGGCGCTCCAGCGCTTCGGGTTGGGAGTGAAATCAGGAGTAAGCGTCTCGCGGGAATACTCTTTGGAGAGCTCGCGAAAGAATGCGGGCGCGGCTTGGCGCAAAAAGCGCGCGGTGGCGGGAACGCGGCTGCTGAGGTCGAAGTCCCTGGCTCGGCGGCGAAGTTTTGGATAATCCACCAAAAGAATTAGTTGCTCCCGCCGGGAGCCGTTCGCGCTGTAGTATGAAAACAGGGTTTAGAAAAAGTCACTCAACTCCATAGTCGCAGATGAAGACGAACGCAGCGCGCGCGCTGGACGAACTTAAGATTCCGTACGAACTGCGTGAGTACGAAGTTGACCTGGAAGACTTGAGCGCGGAGACGGTCGCACGCAAGATTGGGATGGCCTTGGAACAGGTCTTCAAGACCCTGGTAGTGCGCGGCGAACGGGGCGGTGTGTGCCTGGCGGTGGTGCCGGCGAATGCGGAACTGAATCTGAAGGCATTGGCAAAATTGGCCGGCGACCGGAAGATGGAGCTGGTTCCGCTGAAAGAAGTGCAGCCATTGACGGGATATGTGCGGGGCGGTGTGACGGCTCTTGCTTGCAAGAAGGAATATCCCGTCTACATTGATGAGACGGCAATCTTGTTTGAGCAGATTTCGGTTTCCGCCGGAGTGCGGGGGACGCAACTTTTGTTGAACCCCGAGGATTACGTCAGGGCAGTGAGGGCCGTGGCCGGAGATATAACTCAGTCATAACGGAGGGCCGTAATTGGGTCGACCCGGGTGGCGCGACGGGCTGGGAGGAAGCCGGAGAGCAAGGCCACTAAGACGATGCCCACGAGCGCGAGGAAGACGGTGAGCGGATCAAAGGGCGATAAGCCGAAGAGCTGACTGCGAATGAGATAAGCGACAGCGAGAGCCAAAGGAAGTCCAACGGCCAAGCCTAGACCAGCTAGGAGAAGAACTTCGCGCAAGACGATTTTCAACACATCGCCGGTGGAGGCGCCGAGAGCCATGCGGACGCCGATTTCGCGAGTGCGGCGGGTGACGAGAAAAGCCAGAACTCCGTAGAGCCCAATGGCTGCCAGTGCAGTAGCCAAAACACCGAAGGCGGTGGCAAGGCTGGCCACGAGACGCTCGACGGAGAGGACATCGTCTACAGTGCGCTCTTCGGTTTTCAGTTGAAAGACCGGAAGGTTGGGGTCGAGTTTCCGGACAGCTTCGCGGAAGGCCGGGAACATTTGGGCAGGCGGCCTGTTGCTGCGAACGAACACGGTCATCTGATTGGCCCAGTCGTTTTGCAGATATGGAATGAATACCTGACGAGACGGATCGTCGCGCATTGTTTGATATTTCGTATCGCGAACGACGGCGATGATCTCGATGTCGGTCTTGACGCCAGCGAGATTGCCCATGCCGATGTGACGGCCGATGGCGCTTTGGTTGCCGAAAAAGGAGTGAGCCAGTTTTTCGTTCACGATGGCGACTTTGGGCGCAGCGAGGGTATCGCGATCGGTGAAATCGCGGCCGGCGAACAGAGGAATCTTCATAGTCTGAAAATATCCGGGCGAAACGTAGTTAAAAAGCGGGTTCATGTCCTCGCCGGGCTTGGGAGAATAACCCTCGACGGTGATGGAACTGTCCCACTCATCAAAGCTGAGGGGAGCGACGATGCATAGACCCGCTGACTCGACTCCCGGCAGCCCGGCGAGGCTCCGGGAGAGTTGTTGGTAGAAGAGCTTGGCGCGATCTGTCTTATAACCGTTGAGCGTGGGGTCAATGGAAAAGGAGAGCAAGTTGCTGACGTCGAAGCCCGGGCTCAATGATCTGAGATTCTTGAGAGTTCCGATGAACAACCCGGCGTTGAGTAACAGGAGGAGTGAAAGGCTTACTTGCGCGCAGACGAGGATTTTGCGCCAAATGGCTTGACCGCTGCCTGCGACGGCGGTGGCTTGATCTTTCAGAGTTCCCACGAGATCTGAGCGAGTTAGCTGCAGAGCGGGCACGAGGCCAAACAGCAAGGCCGTGAACAAAGAGACGACAAACGCGAAGAGCATGACTCGGAGGTCGGGATCAACAGTGAAGACAAGAGGGGGGTCAACCTGCTGCGGCATGAAGTTGACGAGAAGGCGCATGCACCAGGCGGAGATGAGAAGGCCGACGACGGCTCCAGCGAAGCCGAGCAACAAGCTTTCTGTGAGGAGTTGGCCGACAAGTTGACGGCGAGACGCGCCAAGGGCGAGGCGCACGGCGATTTCTTTCTGGCGCGCCGCACCACGCGCNNCAACATTGGCGCAAGCGATGAGGAGTACGAGACCGACCATGGCCATCATGGCCCACAACGGCGCTTCGAGGAATTGTTTTGCCATGGAGTGGCCGCTTTGACCTGGGAGAGCAACGAGCGTCAGTTTCAAGAACTGCTGTCTGTCGTAGGGAGAAACGCGCGCGAATTCCTTTTGCTGCACTTCCATCTGCAGGATGCTGTGATAGAAGGGCTGCAATGAAGATTGCACTTCTTGCAATGTTAGGCCTGGTTTGCTTCGGCCGAAGACTTGGAGCCAGCGGCGGCGGCGATCTTCGAACGGCTTATCTTCGCGGGTGACTTGCGCGGACATGGCAACGGGAACGAACACTTGGGTGGCGAAGAGAGGCTCGATTCCCTTAAATTCGGGCGCAGCCACGCCGATGATGGTGAGTTTGTGATCATTGACCAGCAACTCTTTGCCGATCACGGAGCGATCGCCGGCGAAGCGAGAGAGCCAGTAATCGTAAGCGAGAACCGCGTAAGGGGTGGCATCGCGCGCAAGGTCATCGTTGGGAGTGAAGAGGCGGCCCAGCGCTGGAGTTACGCCTAAAACGGGAAAGTAAGTGCCGGAGACCACTTCGCCGGNNCGAAATCCTGGTACATCGGATAGGAGAACGAGTGCATGCCGGTATTTGAACCGAAGACGCCACCGACTTGATCGAGCTGGACCAATTGACCGGGATCGTGGACCGGGAGGGCGCGGAGCAGCGCTTGATCGAGCAAAGTAAAGACGGCGCTGTTGGCGCCGATGCCGAGAGCCAGGGAGAAAATCGCGACAACCGTGAAAACGGGAGACTTGAGGAGAGAGCGGACGGCGTAACGGAGATCGCGAAGGAGGTTCATGTGGCGCTGGCCTCGTTGAGTTGATTGATAGCTTCGGGAGATAGTTTTAGATTGACTGCTTCTGTGAGGTCTTGTAACTGTTCGAGGCTGGTAGCGCTGGCGATGGGTGCGGTGATGCTGGGGCGGGCCATGAGCCATGCTAGCGCGACGCGAGTGGGATTGGCGTTGTGTTCTTTGGCGACGGTATCGAGCGCGGCGAGGATGCGGAAGCCGCGATCGTTCAAGAATTTCGTGATTCCCTGCCCTCGTTTTGCGCCGAGGGTATCTTTCTGGGAGCGATATTTGCCGGTGAGGAAGCCGCTGGCGAGGGCATAGTAGGGAATGACGCCGACATCTGAACTGAGGCAGAGTTCCTCGAGATTGGTTTCGAAATCGGCGCGGTCGTAGAGGTTGTAGTGGGGTTGGAGGCTTTCGTAGCGGGGCCAGGCGTTTTCTTCACTGAGGCGAAGCGCTTCGGCGAGGCGATTTTTGTCGTAGTTGGAAGCACCGATGACGCGCACTTTGCCTTGCTTGACGAGTTCTGAATAGGCTTGGAGGGTTTCATCGAGAGGTGTTTCAGGATCGTCTTTGTGGGACTGATAGAGATCGATGTGGTCGGTTTGCAGGCGTTTCAGAGAAGCTTCGACGGCGCGGAGAATGTAGGCTTTGGACAAGCCTTTGTCTGTGGGGCTCATATCAAGGCCGACTTTGGTGGCGATGATGACTTTGGAACGCTTGCCGGTTTGCTTGAGCCAGTTGCCGATGATGGTTTCTGATTCGCCGCCTTTGTTGCCGGGCACCCAAGTTGAGTAGATGTCGGCGGTGTCGA